>JAFLUT010000008.1 GCA_022508665.1 Prevotellaceae bacterium
TATAATTTGTCACGGCTGACTATTGTAATCGTGAACGGCAGGGAGTTTCAGAGGGGTGCTGGCATGGTTTGCTCCTTTTTCCAGTTGACGAAGAACACTCTTTGGGTGGCTCGGGTAATGGCGGTGTAGAGCCAGCGGAAATAGTCGGGGCCGAGCATATCGTCAGTCATGTAGCCTTGGTCTATGAAGACGTTGGCCCATTGTCCGCCTTGGGCTTTGTGGCAGGTGACGGCGTAGGCGTACTTGATTTGCAGGGCATTGTAATATGGGTCTTGGCGCAGTGCTTTGAGTTTGTCGGTCTTGCTGCGAAGGGTTGGGTCGCCGTTGTAGTCATCCATTATATTATTAAATAATGTGTCCTGTTGTTCCTTTGTGAGCGACGGTGACTCGGATTGCAGCGTGTCGGTAAGCACGGTGAGTTCCATTGTGAAGTTGTCGTAGTCAGGAAATTCGAGTTCTGCGTCGACGAAAGTGAAGCCGTAGAAAGAACGCTCGTTGCGGATGCGCCGCACGGTGGCTGTGTCGCCATTGGCGATGAAATCGAATGGCGTAATGTCGGCATCCTTTATTTCCTTGCCCTCTTTCTTTGCGTTATCTATATATTCCTTGTTGATTTTTTCAGTCCAATAGTAGTTGTTCTTCGCCACCATTAGCATGTCTCCGCTTTCCAGTGCTTCCTCTTTCCAGAGTATTCTTGCTCGGATGCCGTTATTATAGACGTTTGCCCTTTTGTTGCTCCTTGTCACAACGATAGTCTCGTCCTCCCCGTCTCGGCTGTAGCACTCTTCGAGAATTTCTATAAGGTCATTTCCCTGCACCGTCATCACATCTGCAAACCCTTTGAAACGTATCTTCGGCATTGTGAAGATGTCCTCATTCTCCATTATATGCCGCAGGTTTGTAGCGTTCCAAAGAATGCCCGATTGTTCTGTCTGCCGAACAACCTCTGTCAATGTATGGCTGATTACACGCATGCCGAAACTGCTCAATACGTCATCCTGCAATGCAGGGCTTTCTCCGTCGCCGACGGGGGGGAGTTGTGCAGTGTCGCCCATGATGATGAGTCGGCAACCTTTTCCGCCATACACAAAATGTATCATGTCGTCAAGCAGTCGCCCTGTGCCATAAAGGCTGCCGCCGCTTAGGAACTCATCGTTAGCAATCATCGACGCCTCGTCGCAAATGAATAGGAGGTTTTGACGCATATTGTAGTTGAGAGTGAAAATGCTGTCTTTGTCGATAGACTTCTGGCGGTAGATGCGTTTGTGGATAGTGTATGCAGGATGTTCGGCATAGAGCGAAAACACTTTTGCTGCCCGTCCTGTGGGAGCCATTAGCACGCACTCTCTGTCCAACTGCTCCATTGTCTTTACCAATGCGCTCATAAGCGAGGTTTTTCCTGTGCCGGCAAACCCTCGCAGAATGAAAACGCTATCTCCGTCGGACGAGAGGATAAAGTCGCAGAGCAAATCAATGACTTTTGACTGGTCGGCTGTCGGTTTTAGCCCGAAATTTTGCAAAATCAACTCTTTTAGGTAGTCTTTAATCATCTTTTTTCAAAAAAATGCTACAATATGTGTTCCCAATTCAAAATTTATCCTTATTTTTGCGACACGAATATAGCGAAAATTTCTGAACTGAACGAAATAATGGGGAAAAACTCGTGTTTCGGTCAGTAAAATTAGGGCATAAAGATAAAAAACTAATAAAACATATCATGAAAAAAATCATTGTAAATGGACTTTTGTGCCTCTGCACTGTTGGTCTTATCGTAGCATGCTTCTTCAGCATCTACAACGACATCGCCTTCGACGACGAGAAGGCTGCGCGTGAAAAGTTGGTTATCGCTCGACTCATGGAAATCCGTGACGCCGAGGAGCAGTACAAGATGACTTTCGGCGAGTATTGCGGTACTATCGACTCTATCATCGATTTCGTGAAGAACGGCAAGACTGTTGACAAGATTATCAAGGAAGGCGAACTGACAGACGACCAGTTGGAGGCTGGTATGACTGAGCGCGAGGCTGTAGCCAAGGGCATCATCAAGCGTGACACTGTGTGGATTACTGCTGCCGAGAAACTGGGTATCAAAAATCCCGACTCTCTCAAGTATGTGCCAGTAGGTCGCAAGGCTAACGGTTCGTTCACCATTGTTCGGTCAACATTCGACCCTTCGGTTTATGACACTATCTATCAAGGTGTGATTGAACTTCGCAAGAAGGCAACGTTCAACATGAAGTCTAACGAGTTCGACATGCTCGTTGAGTTCCGCGCTCGCATGGATGACTACTTGGACGGCATGAGCGAGAAGAAAATCAAAAACTTGAAGTCAGACCTCAAGAAGCGTGCAAGAAACCGTGCTGAGTTGATGCTTGACAACGAGGACAACACTGAGGGCGAATGGTACGGTCTTCGCATTGGCGACCTTGACGACCCGAACAATAAAATGGCTGGTAACTGGGAGTAATTCTAAAAGATAGAGAGCAAAGTAGATGCCAGAAGATAAAATCACCAATAAAAGTTTGTCCATTCGGGTCTGCTCGAATGGACTTTCTTTTTGTACATTCGCTCCGGGGCGAGAAGAGCCGTTTGAGTATAAGGCGTGGGATGTGAACCACACCATTTCTCTTACAGCCAATCTGAAAGACGCTCTGATGAATGAACCAATGCTGAAGCAGGAGTATATGCGTGTGAATGTGCTGATAACGACGCCTCATTTCACCACCGTGCCTGTGGCGATGTTTCAGAAGGAGGACATACAGTCTGTGTATCAGTTTGTCTTTCCGAAAGACAAGTCTCAGCATGTGAGTTACAACGTGTTGCGCCGCTCGGGCATAGCCATTGTGTTTGGACTTGACCGCAACATCCACCAACTGCTGCTGGACGATTTTCCTCGTGCTCGCTTCTACGCCTCTGCCAGTACGCTCATCGAGTTTTTCAGCGAAAGAAGCATGATGGGCAAGGGCAAGAAGATGTTTGTGTATCTGCATGAGAAAGAAATGACTGTATATGCTTTTGAGCAAGGGCGTATGCTGTTTGTCAACACTTTTCCTGTAGGCGGTGTGGCAGATATGCAGTATTATGTGCTGAGTGTGTGGAAAGAATTAGGTTTAGACCAGATAGACGACTCCCTTTTTGTCGTGGGCGACAACGACGGACAGTGCAATGATTTTGCTGAGAAGATAAAGTATTTTCTGCAAAACGTGTCGCTCATCGACCGGAGCGAGGACTTCAAGGACAGGCTGACGCAAGGCAACAATCTTCTTCCTTACGATTTGCAGACACTCTTGATTTGCGGTTTCTGACAATTGGTAGCCTTCCTATCTTCTCTATAATATCATAAAAACTTATAACATCTATCCAATGCGAATTATACGAGGGAAATATAAAGGGCGTCATATACCGACACCTACAGGCTTTAAGGCACGCCCGACAACCGATTTCGCCAAGGAGGGGCTGTTCAATATACTCGAGAACGTCTATATTGACTTTTCCTCATCGCCAACTGCTCTCGACCTTTTCGCTGGCACAGGGTCAATAGGTTTGGAATTCGCCTCTCGTGGATGCGAAAAGGTCATTTCTGTTGAAAAAGATTTCAAGCATTGGCAATTCCTCGCGAAAGTGCAGAAAGAACTGCAAGCAAAAGAGTGGCTTCCATTGAAAGGCGATGTGTTCAGATATGTACAGAGCAGCAAAGAGCGTTATGACATTATCTTTGCTGACCCTCCATACGTCCTCGAAAACCTAAAAGACATTCCAGACATCGCTCTCCGCTTGCTTGCTGACGATGGCTTGCTGATACTCGAGCATGGGGGCAATTACAGTTTCTCCGAGCATCCTTGTTTCATAGACCACCGTAAGTATGGGAGTGTCAATTTCTCTTTCTTCAAGCAGAAGGTATAAATAAATTTTAATGACGGGTATCACATGCTTTAAGCAGAAAGTATAAATAAATTTTAATGATAGGCAACGCATGCATATCGTAACAAATATTTAGATGAAAGAGGTCGCTACAATCAGAGAAGAGGAGAAGCAGGAGTTTCTTGCTGCCTTCCGCACATTGCAGGGATTGGTGGATGATGTGCTTAATCCCGATGATTTTCATAAGATAAAAGAGAACCTTGCGAGCGCTGTGAAGTCGGACATGCTGTATAGGGATAAGTTTGGCTTGAACCCTATTTTGTTTGACTTGCAGACAGCAATAATAACGGCGGAGGAGATTGGTCTGAACCGTGCGTCCATTGTCAGCATCTTGATGCATGACTGCGTGGCAATCGGCGTGATAGACATTGAGTATGTGAGGAGAGAGTTTGGAGAAGATGTGGCGAAAATCATCAAGGGATTGTTGCGTGTGAATGACCTCTATGCCAAAAATCCCTCGATAGAGACCGAGAATTTCCGTGACCTATTGCTGTCGTTTGCCGAAGACATGAGGGTCATCTTCATCATCATAGCCGACCGTGTGAACCTGATGCGGCAGATAAAGGACAAGGGCGAGGAGGAAGAGCGCAAGCGCGTGGCTACTGAGGCGGCGCATCTGTATGCGCCATTGGCACACAAGTTAGGTCTGTACCTCATCAAGAGGGAATTGGAGGACTTGTCGCTTAAGTATTTAGAGTCCGACGTATTCTACATGATAAAGGAGAAACTGAGCGCTACTCGCGAAGTCCGTGACCAGTATATAGCCAACTTCATCGCCCCCATAGAGCAGAAATTGACGGAGGCAGGGCTGAAATTCCACATAAAGGGCAGGACGAAATCTATCCACTCCATTTGGCAGAAGATGAAGAAGCAGAAGTGCAAGTTTGATGGCATTTACGACCTCTTCGCCATACGGGTGATACTCGATTCGGACTTAGACAAGGAGAAGCAAGACTGCTGGCAGGTGTTCAGCATCGTCACCGACATGTACCGCCCTAACCCGAAGCGTCTGCGTGACTGGCTCAGTGTGCCGAAGTCTAACGGCTATGAGTCGCTGCACATCACGGTCATGGGTCCCGAAGGCAAGTGGGTAGAGATACAGATACGTACGGAACGCATGGACGAGATAGCCGAGCGTGGTTTGGCTGCCCACTGGCGATATAAGGGCGTGAAAGACAGTGGAAACAAACTGGAGGAATGGCTGAAAGACATCCGCTCTGCCCTCGAAAATCAGACTACCACCGATGAGCAGTTGGTGGACCAGTTCAAGGTTGACCTTTACAGCGACGAGGTGTTTGTCTTCACTCCCAAAGGCGACCTATTCAAACTGCCGAAGGGGGCTACCGTACTCGATTTTGCTTTCCAGATACACACCAACGTTGGCTCGCATTGCGTGGGCGGCAAAGTGAACGGCAAGAATGCCCACATACGCACGGTGTTGCAGAGCGGCGACCAAGTGGAAATCCTCACTTCGCCCAAGCAGTTGCCCAAGCGTGACTGGCTGAACATAGCCATAACCTCCAAGGCACGCAGCAAAATCCGCCAGTCGCTGACCGAGCAAGAGATGAAGGTCTCTACATTTGCCAAGGAGACGCTAGAGCGGAAGTTCAAGAACAAGAAGATAGAACCGGACGAGTCGGTGATGATGAGGCTTATCAAGCGGCTTGGATATAAGCACGTTGCCGAATTCTACAAAGCCATTGCTGAGGAGATACTCGACTTAAACACCGTCATTGAGCAGTATCAAGAGATTGTGGCTCGTGATGCCAATCCCAGCGCTTTCTCTGGCGAACAGCGAAGTGCCGACACCTACGTGGCGACGCAGCAGGACGACCGCACTTTGGAGGGTTCTGACGTGTTGGTTCTCGACAACAATCTGAAAGGGGTGGAGTACAGCCTTGCCAAGTGCTGCAACCCCATTTATGGCGATGACGTGTTCGGCTTTGTCACTATCAACCGAGGAATAAAGGTGCATCGCAAAGACTGCCCCAATGCCGACCGACTGCGTGAACACATGGGCTATCGCATTCTCCGTGCGAGGTGGGCTGGCAAGGGCAGCAAGCAGTATCCCGTTACTCTCCACGTGGTGGGGCATGACGACATAGGCATAGTGAACAACATTACGTCTATCATAAATCACGAAAAGGGCGTCATGCTTCGTGGCATCAGTATACAGTCGTCAGAAGACGGCCTCTTCTCCGGCACTATCACAGTGATGATTGCCGACCAACAGCAACTGACGCAGATGATAAAGAAGATTTCCACGGTGAAAGGAGTGAAGAACGTGACTCGGTAGGGCGATTAGTGATTTGACCATTCTCTATTCACTCTTTACCTTGCTAATTGCTTGACCAGATGAAAGTTTCATTGATACTCGTTGGCCGCACGGTCAACAAACACCTCGCAGAACTTATAGACGACTACGCTTCCCGTGTGAAGCACTATGTCGGCTTTGACATCACAGTACTCCCCGAACTGAAAAACACCAAGAGCCTGTCTGCCGACCAGCAGAAGCAGCAGGAGGGAGAATTGATATTGCGACAGTTGCAGCAGGGAGACCATGTCGTCCTGCTTGACGAACACGGCAAGGAAATGCGCAGCATAGAGTTTTCAAGATATATGGAGAAGAAGATGCAGTCCGTCAGCAAGCGCCTCGTCTTCGTCATTGGCGGCCCCTACGGCTTCTCCCCCGACGTCTATGCCCGAGCCAATGACAAACTCTCCCTTTCCCAAATGACTTTCTCGCATCAGATGATACGCCTCATCTTTGTCGAGCAACTGTACCGTGCCATGACGATAATGAGAGGAGAGCCGTATCACCATGAGTGACATGCCTGTGAACAAAGGTGGTTGATGCCGAAGCGCAAGGTTTAATCTTCGCTTGAACCTTCCCTCAATTCTCACTCGAACTTTCTCGAAATATTCACTTGAACTCTCCCTCAATCATCTTCCCTACAACCAGTTTCTCCCCCGACAAATCGACCTCGAAGAGTTGCGGTATGCGGATATAGCGTCCTGCTACATTCTTGTGGCTATGCACCGACATGAGCCACCTGCCATCGAAGGTGCGGAACAGCATGCCGTGACCGAAGTTTGGCGGTGTTACGGGGAGAGGTTCTTGCGTCCACCGACCGTGCAGAGTGCCGTTGTCAGAGTACGCTACCCCTTGCGTGTAGATGTCGTCTATCCAGCTCGTCCATATCATGCCGAGGCGACCAGTGCCAGTGCGGAAAAGGTAAGGGCCGTCAGTCACCTTGTTAGGGCGCACTTTGCCGTTCTCCACCTCACGGCTCCATGGCGAATCGGAGGCACGGAAAAGGACTTTCCCCTTGCCCACAGAGCCAGAGAGGTCGGGCTTCAGTTCGATGCACTCTATTGTGCCGTCCCAGTTTTGCAGCCATTCGCCACAGTAAATCATGTAAGGCTTTCCGTCGGTGTCAACCCAAAATGTGCCGTCCAGCGTTGGCTGCTTTTCAGGAAGATATGTCGGGTCAGCCATCGGTCGGTAAGGCCCTCTCGGCGTGTCAGCCACAAGCACATGGGAGGCACGGCGAGGAATGACGTTGCCTCGCACAGTGTCTATCTTTATGTCGTTGTTTGTGAATGTTGCGAAATAATAATATCTGCCATTGTATTTATGCAGTTCCGCCGCCCATATCTGAGGGCGTTCCCCCATCCACGACTTCGGGTCGGTGTCTGCCACACGATACGGACCAGTCCATTGGTTCAAGTCGGGACTTGTGTAGAGCAGTCCGCCCGTGCCAGTCATGTAGTAAGTGTTTGAAACAGAGTCGGCAAGGATGCAGGGGTCGCTCAGACGGATGCTGTCGCGAGGCACGGTGCGCACCCTCATGCCGCGGTCTCTCCTCTGCCTCTCGCTCGTCGCCTCCGAGCCGATGAACGCCTGCATGCCCTCCTTCTGATACACCCTCACATAGTCTATCTCATACCTCATCGGCATCGCCCCATCGTCAATCTTCCCTCCGTTGTCGCCTCCTATGGCGAGATTGAGCAGCAGATATTGCGGACGAGTGAACGGGTTGATATGCTGACCAATAGAGCCGTTCACCGTCTGCGAGAGCGGAATGTCGTTGAGCAACTCGTCGTCAAGATAGATGCGTATCGCCTCCTCCGTCCAGTCCATCCTCCACACGTGGAACTTCTCCGCCCACTGCGGGTCTTTCTCCGTAAAGTGGCTGAACGGTATCTTCTGCGAGTTCCACACAGCATTATATTGCCTGTCATTGCCCCACGCCGCATTGGCGAGAATGTGCGGCACACCCTTTATTCGGTAGTATTCCATCACGTCAATCTCACCGCACGAAGGCCACGGCATATCCTTTCCCAACAACCAGATGGCTGGCCACGCCCCACCTTCCGTCGGTATCTTCGCCTTCACCTCCAGTCGTCCGTAAAGGAAACTGAACGAGCGGCTCGTCGTAAGCGAGGCAGAGGTATATTCAACAAACTCCCTCTCGCTCCGCCAGTCACGTCTCCCCTCCTTCCTGTACAAAGGGTTAGGGCGATGCTCCTTCCTTGCCTCAATCACAAGACATCCGCCCTCCTGCCGTGCGTTCTCACCCTGATACCATTGGTCTTCGTGGTTTCGTACAAAGCCCTGCTCTGGACTCCACACCTCAGCATTATATGCCCCGTCAGTATTAAATTCCTCGCTCCACACCAACCTCCATTCCTCCTGAGCATTGAGTGCAGACGAGAAAAGCGATGCCGACACCACAACAGCCGTCGTCAAAAAAGATGTTCGTTTCATAGTGGTTTAAGATTAAAAGTCATTTTTACGTTATTAGGTCATATTTTGCCACAAAGATAGGCAATCTTTCCGACATAAACGACACAATCTCAGATAAAAATAACATTTCACCATACAGTACAACAATACTCCGCCTCGTCTGTACCTTGCCAACAATATGTTGAAAAGCAGATTGTTATTATGACAGGTGGCGGGCTTTCATCTGCATCGTTACCCTAACTCACCACCTCACGAGGTATCCCGTCTCATCCCTCTCTTTCATTTCAGCCATTCTGCCGTAGAATATGTATGTAATTTTGCAAAATCGTAATAAATTTGTTCGTGTAGATTGGCGGAAACTTCGTAATTTTGTAGAATAAATAGTTTTTTGATATGAAACATCTGCTCGTTATAATCGCCCTGTTGCTCTCTATGGCATTGGGCAATGCACAGGAAAACAATCAAAATCAAGTAGTAATGAAAGAAAATGTAGATTTTAGCGTATGGCCTAAAGGTGAGCCTAACGCTTTGGCTCAGTATTTTACAGGCAACAGCTACGTTGCTCCAATGGGGGCAGAGAATGGCGGACTTATCAACGTAACTTTCGAGCCTCGATGCCGTAATAACTGGCACATTCACCACAAGTCGGTGCAGGTGCTTGTGTGTGTAGCAGGTCATGGTTGGTATGTGGAGGAAGGAAAAGAGCCTGTGGCAATGAGTGCAGGGTCGGTTATCGCCATCCCTGCCGAGGCAAAGCATTGGCACGGAGCGGCAAAGGACTCGTGGTTTCAGCATCTGACATATATGGCGAATGCGGAAGAAGGGGCTTCCCATGAATGGCTGGAGCCTGTCACGGACGAGGAATATGACCGTCTGCCCGCAAGCGGAGAAGGCGAAGGATGTTTGGGCAATGATGCAGACCTCAATCGCACCGACCCCGAATTTACGGAGAGGTTTGACAAATTCGCCTTCGGAGAAGTGACAGAGAAAGTGAGCGACCGCCTCAACGACCGCACACGCTTCATTTGTTACCTCGCCACGCTGCTGGGATGTCAGGGCATAGACGAATACCGCACCCTTCTGCCTGCCGCTCTCAACATGGGAGTTACGCCAGTGGAAGTAAAAGAGGTTGTATATCAGTCGGTTGCCTACCTCGGCATCGGGCGTGTCTATCCTTTCTTGAAAGCCACTAACGAAGTTTTTGAGGCAAAAGGCATAGCCCTTCCTTTGCCTCCGCAAGGGCAGACAACTATGGAGAACCGTCGAGAGGCTGGCACACAGGCACAGGTGGACTGCTTTGGCGAGGGCATGCGTGACTACTGGAAATCTGGCGATGCCGACATCCGCCATATCAACGAATGGTTGGCGGCAAACTGCTTCGGCGACTACTACACACGCACAGGGCTTGACCTCCCAATGCGTGAACTCATCACGTTTTGTTTCCTTGTGGCGCAGGGAGGATGCGAACCGCAGGTGAAGGCTCACATTGCAGGCAACTACAACGTTGGCAACGACAAGGATTTGCTTCTCGCCGTTGTATCTGCCAACATCCCCTTCATCGGCTATCCTCGCACTCTCAATGCATTGAGCTGCATAAGAGAAGTGGAGCAAGCAGGAAAGTAGATAATATATACGGACTACTGGGCGACAGATGTATAGACCTTTATAGATGCGATTGTGTCTATAAAGGTCTATAATTATCTATAAAAGTCTGTACTATCCTCCCTTTATGCCATTTCTTCTTTTCGTATGATTTACGATATTGGCGTATCTTTTCTTATCGTAAAACATAAGAAATATAACTGTCTGATATAAAAGTTTATAATAAAATGTAAAAAAGATTGTTTTTTCTTTGGAGATTAAAAAGAAAGAGATAACTTTGCAAGCGAAAGATTGACAGACAATGAACGTTGCTATAAATCCATACGTCTCTGTAGATTGCGTTTTGCTCGGTTTTGACGGACAGCAACTGAACGCTTTGGTCATAAGGCAGAGTGGGGTAGGAGGCGAGGACAGCACGGGGAGTTACAAGTTGCCCGGCAGTCTTATATTTATGGACGAAAACCTCGACGAGGCGGCGCAAAGAGTGCTGAAGCAGTTCACGGGTTTGGTGCAGGTCAACATGATGCAGTTCAAGGCGTTTGGTGGAGCGGACAGACTGAAGAACCCTGCCGACAGTGTATGGTTGGAGCGTTTTCACAATCTTGACCACCATATAGAACGTATCGTAACCATTGCTTATACCTCATTGCTGAGGATTGACCGACGCATGGAGAAACTTGACGGAGGTTATGAAGCACGATGGATGCCTGTTGGAGAACTCCCCCCAATGGCATTTGACCATAATGACATTGTGCGTGAGGCGGTGGAGAGCATTAGGCAGCGCACATTGTTAGACCCGACACTCCTTTTCGACCTTCTTCCACGGAAGTTTACAGCAACCCAACTGAGGGTGCTGATGGAGACGGTGCAGGGAGTTAGGCTTGATGTAAAGAATTTCCACAAGAAAATGGCGACCATGCCATACGTTGTGCCGCTGGAGGAAAAGGAAGACGGAGTTAGCCACAGGGCGGCGAGATATTATAAATTCAAGAGAAGAAAGAAGTGAAAGAATGGATTGGATGATTCTTATCATTGCAGGGCTAATGGAAGTGGCTTTCACGTTCTGTCTCGGCAAGACCAAAGGAGCGGTTGGCACGGAATGTTATTTGTGGTGGGGAGGCTTTCTCGTGGCGCTGACACTGAGTATGGTGCTGATGTCAAAAGCCGCCAAGACAATTCCTATCGGAACGGTTTATCCCGTGTGGACAGGCATTGGAGCAGTGGGAGCAGTCATCGTTGGCATAGTGTTTTTCCACGAACCGACGAACTTTTGGAGACTGTTTTTTATCACAACGTTGATAATCTCCATTGTAGGCTTGAAACTTGTATAAACATAAATTAAAACAATATCTTAATCTTAAAACAACAAAACTATGGCAAAAGAGTATTTTCCAGAGATTGGCAAAATCAAGTTTGAAGGCAAGGACTCAAAGAACCCTATGGCTTTCCATTACTACGATGCAGAGAAGGTAATCATGGGCAAGCCTATGAAGGAGTGGCTTCGCTTCGCTATGGCGTGGTGGCACACACTCTGTGCTGAAGGCGGCGACCAGTTTGGCGGCGGCACAAAGACTTTCCCATGGAATGCTGGTGCAGATGCTGTGACTATCGCTAAGCAGAAGGCTGATGCAGGCTTCGAGATTATGCAGAAACTCGGCATCCCTTACTACTGCTTCCACGATGTAGACCTCGTGAGCGAAGGCAATTCAGTAGAGGAGTATGAGGCAAACCTCGCTGCTATCACTGACTATCTGAAGGTGAAGATGGAGGAGACTGGCATCAAACTTCTTTGGTCAACAGCCAACGTGTTCGGCAACGGTCGCTATATGAACGGCGCTTCTACCAACCCTGACTTCGACGTTGTTGCACGTGCTATCGTTCAGATAAAGAACGCTATCGATGCAGGTATCAAACTTGGCGCAGAGAACTACGTGTTCTGGGGCGGTCGCGAGGGCTACATGAGCCTCCTCAACACCGACCAGAAGCGTGAGAAGGAACACATGGCAACTATGCTCACTATGGCTCGCGACTACGCACGCAGCAAGGGCTTCAAGGGTACTTTCCTCATCGAGCCTAAGCCAATGGAGCCATCTAAGCATCAGTATGACGTTGACACAGAGACTGTCATCGGCTTCCTCAAAGCACACAACCTCGACAAGGACTTCAAGGTGAACATCGAGGTGAACCACGCAACTCTCGCAGGTCACACCTTCGAGCATGAGTTGGCAGTGGCTGTGGATAACGGCATGCTCGGTTCTATCGATGCTAACCGTGGTGACTATCAGAATGGCTGGGACACTGACCAGTTCCCAATCGACCAGTACGAACTCGTTCAGGCATGGATGGAGATTATCCGTGGTGGCGGTCTCGGCACAGGCGGCACAAACTTCGACGCTAAGACACGCCGCAACTCTACCGACCTCGAGGACATCTTCATCGCACACATCGCAGGTATGGACGCTATGGCACGTGCGCTTGAGTCGGCAGCGAAACTGCTCGAAGAGTCTCCTTACAAGGCAATGAAGGCTGCTCGCTACGCATCATTCGACAGCGGAATGGGCAAGGACTTCGAGGACGGCAAACTCACTCTCGAGCAGGTGTATGAGTACGGCAAGAAGGTTGGCGAGCCTAAGCAGACATCGGGCAAGCAGGAACTCTACGAGGCAATCGTTGCGATGTACGCATAAGGCGGCATTCATGAAAATCTCACATTTTAGAATATCAAAAGGCAAGGGGGGAATAATCCTCCTTGCCTTTGTTGTTTTCATCGCTATCTATTTTCTGGGCAACCCGTCCAGTTCGGCATGGTGGCTGAAATGCCCTCTCCATGTCCTCACGGGGTGGCAATGCCCTTTCTGCGGAATGCAACGCCAACTCCATGCGTTGCTCCACCTTCGCATAGCCGAGGCATGGCGGCTCAACCCAGTCCTCTTGCTTTCTTATCCATACCTTTTGCTGCTACTTCTTGCATCCGTGTGTCCCAGCATCCTCATCACTCAGCGCCTATCACCGCGCCTCCGTCGTCTACTTGCTGTTGGCGTTAGCGACCGAGTCCTGTTTGTTTTCTTTGCCGTATTGCTGTTGTGGGGTGTTGTGAGAAACTGCTGATGATTTGAGTACATTTTCACTAAGGATGTCAGTCCTTCACGGCGGAGGACTGTAATCCTTTGCTGTGAAGGATTGTAGTCCTCCAAATAAAGGACTGGAACCCTTGACGGTTTGTACATCTTGCGGATGCTCTTTCCTTGTTTTATGGCAAAAGGGGTAATAAACTGTCGGTCAGACAGTTCTCTCGATGCTTCTTGAACCTATCGTGCAGATGTAGCCTCAATAATAAACATCTTTGAATTCATTTCGTTTATATTTACGGGATTGTCGAAGATGCCGAATACGCTTGAACCGCTCCCTGACATGCTTGCATATAGCGCTCCTGCGTCATACATGTTCTTTTTAATTGACGCAATCTCTGGATATTTCGAGAACACGCTTGCTTCAAAGTCATTCACAACAGTGTCTTTCCATTCTTCGATAGGCTGCGCCAGAAGTTCTGTCAACGAGCGCTGCGGACGCTGCACCTTCACGTTGGCGTAGGCGTCTTTTGTGGAAACAAATATGTCTGGCTTGACAAGCACGATGGTCTTGCCTGACAAATCGACTTCTATCGGGTGAAACACGTTGCCAATCCCTGTTGCAAACACGGGTTTGTTCTTGATGAAGAAAGGGCAGTCAGCGCCCAAACGAGCGCAGTACTCTTCCATCTGCTCGTCTGTCAGTCCGAGGGCAAACTGTTCGTTTATCGCTTTAATGGTGAATGCTGCGTCAGCCGAGCCGCCTCCCAGTCCTGCGCCAGTGGGGATATGTTTGTTCAGCGCCAGCCTCATTGGTGGAATGTCGAAGTCGTGCTTCAGCAATTTGTATGCCTTTACAACCAAATTGTCGTCAGGCGCCCCCTCGACAGCAGTCCCTCTCACCTCCAATGTGTATCCGCATTCCGGGGCGTTGTCGCCACACTCTTCAATCTCTATTGCATCTTGCAGGTTTATGGGGTAAAACACTGTCTCGAGGTCGTGATAGCCGTCTGGTCGCTTTGCCACCACATTCAGCCCTATGTTTATCTTTGCGTTTGGATATACAGTCATGGTATTATTTACTTTGGCGCTACAAATATACGATAAAGTATTTACACATCAAAAATATCCGTTTGTATTTTCAAAAATGATATGTTGCTTTATTGTTTAACAGTTGTTGAAAACCGCTAAATGCTTTGTTAGTTGTATATTTGCCAATTTATTCGTAACTTTGCAGCCAAATCAATAAGGTAAAGTATTTTTATAACAAAAAACGAATAGGATTATGGCTTACAATTTGCTTAAAGGAAAAAGAGGTATTATTTTCGGAGCGCTCAACGACCAGTCTATCGCATGGAAGGTGGCTGAGAGGGCAGTGGAAGAGGGCGCTCAGATTGTGCTGACGAATACTGCGGTGGCTTGCCGCATGGGAACTATCGCGGAGTTGGCTGAGAAAACCAACGCCACGGTGATTGCTGCCGATGCTACGAGTGTGGAGGATTTGGAGATGCTGTTCGGCGAGGCGCAGAAGGCTTTGGGAGGAAAGATTGACTTTGTGCTTCACTCTTGCGCAATGAGTGCGAACATGAGGAAGAAGCGTACATACGACGACCTCGATTATAGTCTGCTGGATAAGACACTTGACATTTCGGCTATCTCGTTCCATAAGATGTTGCAGGTGGCAAAGAAGATGGATGCTCTGGCAGAGGGGGCGAGTGTGCTTGCTCTGACGTATGTCGCAAGCCACCGCACGTTCTTCGGATATAACGATATGGCAGATGCGAAGTCGCTGCTGGAGTCTATCGCCCGTTCTTTCGGATATATCTATGGACGTGAGAAGAATGTGCGTGTGAACACCATCAGTCAGTCGCCAACATACACTACGGCAGGTTCGGGCATAAAGGGCTTTGACGGACTCTATGACTTCAGCGACCGCATGTCACCTCTCGGCAATGCGAGTGCTGACGAATGTGCCGATTACTGCATCGTGATGTTCTCTGACTTGACGAAGAAGGTGACTATGCAGACCCTGTTCCACGATGGCGGCTTCTCAAATATGGGTATGTCGCTCCGTGGCATGACGCAGTATAACAAGTCGTTCATCGAGGAGAATACTGACAAGGAGACCGGAAAGATTATTTACGGATAATCTATATCTATACTAACCTATACCTATTTATATGAATATGAAAAAAGTCTTGTTGTTTGCCGTGTGCTTTGCCATGATGTGCGGAGCGTCGGCACAAAAAGTGGAGTTCTTCACTCCGAGCATCGTGCATATCGTGAAGGACGCAGGAGAAGCGTCAGAGAAGAAGTCGGAGGTGGTCATCGCCATGCCCGAGAAAGTGAAAGTGGCTGAAAGTGAGGCTGATGGGGCTAAGACCTATAAGTCGTCGGCTTTGACTGTCACTGTGAAAGATGGTCGTGTGACTTTCGCCGACAATAAAGGTAATGTGTTGCTCAAGGAGGGCGAACATCGCTTCACGCCTATCAATGAAGGCATAGATGCTGGCTCATATAAAGTGAGACAGTGCTTTGCCATAGAAAAGGACGAGCCAATCTATGGTCTCGGACTGTTGCAGAACGGCAAGATGTCGCAGCGTGGCGAACACAGAATGATGCAGCAGTCAAACCTCGACGACTACAGCCACTTCTGGCAGAGCATAAAGGGCTACGGTGTTTATTGGGACAACTACTCGCCCACGAAGATTGACGACAACGAGACATTGGAGTTGGAAAGCCAAGTGGGCAGCGGGGTAGACTACTATTTCATGTATGGCGGCGATGCCGACGGAGTGATTGCACAGATGCGTTGGCTGTCGGGCAAAGTGCCTATGCTTCCGCTGTGGACATACGGCTTCCATCAGAGTCGTGAGCGATACAAGAGCCAAAGGGAACTTCTTGAGGTGGTGAGGAAATACCGCGACCTCGGTGTGCCTTTCGACGGCATCATTCAGGACTGGCAGTATTGGGGTTCTAACTACACATGGAACGCCATGGAGTTCATCAACGAAGACTTCGGACAGGCACAGCGTATGATTGACGAGGTGCATGAGAAGAACGCCCACATGAGCATCAGCATTTGGGCATCTTTCGGACCTCAGACGAAGCAGTATGCCGAGATGAAGGAGAAGGGCATGCTGCTGAGTTTCGAGACATGGCCTCAGAGCGGACTGAGTTTCTGGCCTCCGAGAATGGACTATCCGAGCGGTGTGCGTGTATATGATGCCTACAATCCCGAGGCACGCGACATCTATTGGAACCATCTTTCTCGTCTGCACAAGATGGGCATTGATGCGTGGTGGATGGACTCTACCGACCCCGACCACCACAGTTATAAGGACAGCGACCTCGACGAACGCACGGCAATGGGTTCGTATCGCAGCGTGAGAAACATTTTCCCGCTGAAGACTGTGGAGGGCGTGTATGACCATCAGCGTGCGGTAGATAGCACCAAGCGTGTCTTTATCCTTACTCGCAGTTACTTTGCAGGTCAGCAACGTACGGGAGCGAACACATGGAGCGGCGATATTGGCTCGTCGTGGGATAGTTTCCGCAAGCAAATACCTATCTGTCTGAACTACACGCTGACAGCCAACCCTCATGTGAACTGCGACATCGGCGGTTTCTTCGCAGGGGCATACAATACGCAAGGGGCAAACTCCGCAGTCCGCAATCCGCAGTATCAGGAACTCTATGTGCGTTGGATGCAGTTCGGAGCATTCATGCCGATGATGCGTAGCCACGGCACGGACGTATATCGCGAACTCTATTACTATGGCAAGCAGGGCGAGCCTGTGTATGAGGCGTTGGTGGATGCGGTGAAACTTCGCTATCGCTTCCTACCTTATATATATAGCACCTCATGGCAGGTGAGCAAGAACGACGACTCTTTCATGCGTGCCTTGTTCATGGACTTCAAGGACGACAAAGCGACATGGGACAACAACCGCGAGTATATGTTCGGCCGCAACGTGCTTGTATGCCCTGTGCTGAACCCTCTCTACACCACCGAGAAGGTAGTAAAGACCAACGAAATGACTGGTTGGGACAAGCAGGAGACACACGATGCCGCCACTGGTTATCCGCAGATGAACTGGCAAAACAACAAGCAATATGAAGTATATCTGCCAGCAGGTGCAGAGTGGTATGACTACTGGACAAACAAGAGATTGCAAGGCGGACAGACCCTCACAGCCGATGCTCCTCTGAGCCACTCGCCTCTCTACATCAAGGCAGGTTCAATCCTTCCTCTCGGTCCCGATGTGCAGTATGCCAATGAGAATAAGTTCGACAACCTCGACATCGTTGTCTATCCTGGCGCTGATGCAGAGTTCACTCTCTACGAGGACGAAGGAGACAACTACAACTATGAAAAGGGCAAATACTCCACCATCCGTCTCACATGGAACGACAAGGCTAAGACGCTGACTATTGGCAAGCGTCAAGGCTCATTCGACGGTATGGCTCAGCAGCGCACTTTCCATGTGAAGGTCGTAGGCGGAACAGAAAAGACTGTTTCGTATGGTGGAAAGTCAATCGTGCTTAATCAAGGGAAGTAAAAGGTGGCTTTCATAACATTTTTATATGTCATCTAAATGTTTTTCACTAAAATATGATGTGGTTTGTTATAAAAGCAGTACCTTTGTAGCGAATTTAAGAGATTATGGCATCATTTGGTAACATAGCACAACTAATCCTTCTTTCTCTACGACTTAGTGAGCCGTGGGTGAGAAAGGCGTGTGTGTACCAGTGTGCATAGCGATACAGAGACAATGTTTAACCTTTCTCACGACTGTGGGGAAGGTTTGTTTTTGTATAGAATGGCATACGCCTCATAGTCTTGAGATATAAAATTTACAAACATATATGGCAGACAGATTATTTATTTTTGACACAACGCTCCGCGACGGCGAACAAGTGCCGGGATGTCAACTCAACACGGTTGAGAAGATACAGGTGGCGAAGCAGTTGGAAGCATTGGGCGTTGATGTCATTGAGGCGGGTTTCCCCATTTCCAGCCCGGGCGATTTCAACAGTGTGGTTGAGATTTCTAAGGCTGTGACGTGGCCTACCATTTGTGCATTGACCCGTGCGGTGCAGAAAGACATTGATGTGGCGGCAGAAGCATTGCAGTATGCCAAGCACAAGCGAATACACACGGGCATTGGCACATCGCCTTCGCACATCAAGTTCAAGTTCAACTCCACTCCCGAAGAAATAATAGAGCGTGCTGTGGCTGCGGTGAAATATGCCAAGAAGTATGTGGAGGATGTGGAGTTCTATGCCGAAGATGCTGGTCGCACGGACAACGAGTATCTTGCCCGTGTGATAGATGCCGTTACGAAGGCTGGTGCTACGGTGTGCAACATCCCCGACACGACAGGTTTCCGTGTGCCAAACGAGTATCAGGAGAAAATCAAGTATCTCTACGAACACGTCGATGCGTTTGCGGCAGGGAAATCAATCCTCTCCACCCATTGCCACAACGACCTCGGCATGGCGACAGCCAACACCGTGGCAGGTGTGCTGGGCGGTGCAAGACAGGTGGAGGTGACTATCAACGGTATTGGCGAGCGTGCAGGAAACACGTCTCTTGAAGAGGTGGCAATGATATTCAAGACTCATCCCGACCTCGGCATTGAGACGAACATCAACACCACGAAGATTTATCCGACGAGCCGCATGGTGTCGAGCCTTATGAATATGCCTGTGCAGCCAAACAAGGCGATTGTGGGCAAGAACGCCTTTGCACATTCGAGCGGCATACATCAGGATGGTGTGCTGAAGAACGCTTCCACCTACGAAATTATGGATCCGAAGGATGTGGGTATCGACGACAACGCTATCGTCTTGACCGCTCGTTCTGGTCGTGCGGCATTGAAGCACCGTCTGCATGTGAATGGCGTGGATATTGATGGCGAGAAGTTAGACAAGATATATGAGGAGTTCCTCAAACTGGCGGACAAGAAGAAGGAAGTGACCGACGACGATGTGCTTGTATTGGCAGGTGCAGAACGCTCGGAAACTAATAACGTGAAACTCGACTACTTGCAGGTGACTACAGGCAAGGGCGTTCGTTCCGTTGCAAGCATCGGTCTTCAGATTGCCAACGAACACTTCGAGGCTGCGGCATCGGGCAACGGCCCTGTGGATGCTTCCATCAATGCTTTGAAGACAATCATAAACCGTAAGATGACCCTCAAAGAGTTTACCATTCAGGCAATCTCTAAAGGTTCTGACGACCTCGGAAAAGTCCACATGCAGGTGGAGTACAACGGTCATCTCTACTACGGTTTCGGAGCAAACACTGACATTGTGACTGCATCTGTTGAGGCTTACATCGACTGTATCAATAAGTTTAGATAAATATAGGTTAGAGGTTATGGGTTAGAGGTTATTTTATCGCCTCTCACCTTTCGCCTCTTACTTCTAAAACCTTTTAATTTATGGGTAAGACATTATTCGATAAAATTTGGGACGCACACGTTGTTCAGAACGTGGAAGACGGCCCTACACAACTGTACATCGACCGCCTGTATGCTCACGAAGTGACAAGTCCGCAGGCTTTCGACACACTGAGAGACAAGAAGATAAAGGTGTTCCGCCCCGACCACGTTGTGGCGATGCCCGACCACAACACCCCTTCCGACCAGCAGGAGGTCATCCACGACCCTGTTGGCAGAAAGCAGGTCGAGACACTCGCTGCCAACTGTGCCGAGTTTGGCATAAAGCACTTCGCAATGGGTACGAAAGACAACGGCATCATCCATGTCGTTGGCCCTGAAAAAGCCCTCTCGTTGCCCGGTATGACTATCGTTTGCGGCGACTCCCACACCTCTACTCACGGTGCAGTAGGTGCTATCGCAATGGGCATCGGCACAAGCGAGGTGGCACAGGTGTTGGCTTCTCAGTGCATCCTTCAGAGCAAGCCAAAGACTATGAGAATAAACATTGAAGGCGAACTTCCCAAAGGCACAACGGCTAAGGATGTGGCACTCTACATCATGGCTCAGATGACCACTTCTGGAGCAACGGGATATGCCGTTGAATACGCAGGTTCGGCAGTACGCAACATGAGTATGGAGGGTCGTCTGACACTCTCCAACCTTTCTATAGAGATGGGTTCTCGTGCGGGTCTGATTGCTCCAGACGAGACAACATTCGCCTACCTCAAAGGCCGCGAATATGCCCCCAAAGGTGCTGACTGGGACAAGGCGGTGGAGGAGTGGAAACAACTCTATTCCGACGAAGATGCCGTGTTCGACAAAGAGGTGACTTACCGTGCTGAGGACATCGCTCCACGTATTACATACGGCACAAATCCGGGGGCGGGCATTGCCATCGATGAGGCTATCCCTACACTCGAAAGCATCCCCGAAGCAGACAGAGGACAGTTCCTCAGTATGCTTGAATATATGCAATTCCAGCCCGGACAGAAACTCGAAGGTGTGCCTGTTGATTATGTCTTCCTCGGCGCTTGCACCAACGGCCGCATTGAAGATTTCCGTGCCTTCGCCTCTGTAGTGAAAGGCAAGAAGAAAGCCGACAACGTGGTGGCATGGCTCGTTCCGGGCTCATGGCTTGTTCGTCAGCAAATCATTGACGAAGGCATCGACAAGATATTGGAAGAAGCGGGCTTCGAACTGCGACTCCCTTCATGCTCATCGTGTCTTGCGATGAACCCCGACAAAGTGCCTGCCGGCAAACTGTCAATATCTACAAGCAACCGCAACTTCGTAGGTCGTCAAGGACCGGGGGCACGCACCATCCTTGCCAGCCCCCTCGTAGTGGCTGCATCGGCAATCACAGGAGTAGTAACAGACCCAAGAAAATTGTAAGACTATGGCAAAAGAAAAATTCGACATCATACAGTCAACTTGCATCCCCATCGAGATTGACAATTGCAACACCGACCTCATCATCCCTGCCCGCTATTTGGCAAGCACCACTCGCGACCCCCAGTTCTTCGGCGATGCCTTCATGCACGACCTCCGTTTCGATGCTGACGGCAAGCCCGTGGCAGACTTCGTTATGAACAAGGCAGAGTATTCTGAAGCACCTCGCAAAGGAGTACACGAAATCATCGTAGGCGGTCAAAACTGGGGTTCTGGCTCAAGTCGCGAACATGCCGCATGGGCAATCGCTGGCTACGGAGTGCGTGTGGTCATATCCAGTTCCTTCGCTGACATCCACCGCAACAACCTTCTCAACTGCTTCGTTCTCCCCGTCATCGTCAGCAAGAAGTTTCAGCAGGAACTCTTCGAGAGCATTGCAGCCAATCCTCAGACAGAGGTCAAGGTAGATGTTCCAAATCAGACCGTCACCAACCTCGCCACAGGGCATTCCGAGCATTTCGACATCAACTCCTACAAGAAATACTGCCTCATGAATGCCTACGACGACATCGACTTCCTCCTATCAAACAAAGAGAAGATAGAGGCATACGAGGAGAAATAAGATAGTGTAAATAAAATTCATACATTATTATAAAATAAGGCTACTGATGTGATGAAATCAGTAGCCTTATTTTTATCCATTCAAATTTATTGAATTATCTCATCGTTTCCCTATATTCCTGTGGCGTCTTCCCCGTTATCTTCTTGAACAGACGAATGAAATAGGAGTGGTCGCTGAAGCCCAATGTGTAGGCAAGTTCTTTGATAGAGATATTTTCAGTAAGCAGATACAGTTCGGCTTTCTCGATTTTTTTGCGGTTGATGTATTGCAAAGGAGATATATTCAAATAGCGTTTGAATAGACGTATGAGATAAGGCTTGGTGACATTGGCAACATCTGCCAAATCATCAATATCAATGTCGTCGTAGATGTTCTTGTGGATATATTTTAGAGCATTTCCCACTCTTTCATCCTTTGTCCACATTTTGAGTTTTGCCTCAGCCATAAACCGTGAGAAGAGGATGAGAATACAGCCACGTAGCCACATCTTCTGATAGATAGGCATATCGCTATATCTCTTTGCGTAGTCGGTAAATTTTGTCGTGTTATCGTATGATTTAGGGTCGTAGTTGAGTAGTTGAGCGTCGGGATATTCTCGACACATGGCGGCAAACAATTGCTCATCGCCTTCTTGTGCAGTCACTTCTGTAGGAAAATCGTAGAGTTCAAACACGTTGGTCTCTTTCTTGAAGCCTTCATAAACGTGCAGATAGTAGTGGACAAACCTGCCGTGGCATTCGTAACTGTGCATCGTGTATGCAGGTATTATGTACAGATGCCCCGGTGTTAGTGTATATATTCTGTCTGGCAGATGTAGTCGTGCTTCTCCCTCAGTCACACAGTATATGCGTGTGAATGGTGAACTGACCTGTTGCCAGTTCCAGTTTCCGTCCATTATTCCCAAACCAACATTCAGCATTATGGTGTTGAGTGATTCTATTGGCATTTCCATAACTCAATATGTATGTTAATATAGTGACAAAGGTAGTGAATATAAAGGGATAAAACAAAGAAAAGCGCATTTTGTCCTATTCTTGTATCATAATGTGAAATTAAGGTAATAGTTTTTGGCTTACCTTTGCCACATAGAAATGATAACCTAAAAAACTATTAACTATGAACAAAAAGTTTTTGTTAGCAGCATTGGCTGCAATGACCCTTTCTGTCCACGCACAGAAGACTGATGTAGAGGTGCAGACAGGGCAGTACTTACCCGATTGGGAGTCGCTCAGTGCGTGGGAATGCCCCGAGTGGTTCAAAGACGCTAAATTTGGAATTTGGGCTCATTGGGGACCTCAGTGTCATGCCGAGGCAGGAGACTGGTACGCACGTTTCATGTACTATAATGGCACGAGTGCTAACACGTGGCACAAAAGCCATTTTGGTGACCCCTCAGTGTTCGGCTTGAAAGAACTATGCAACGACTGGAAAGCACAGAACTGGAATCCCGAGGCATTGGTCAACCTGTACAAGAGCGTTGGCGCACGTTACTTTATGGCGCTTGGCAATCACCACGACAATTTCGACCTCTGGAACAGCCCTTACCAAGAGTGGAACTCCGTGAATATCGGTCCAAAGAAAGACATCATCAAGGGATGGAGCGATGCCTGCAAAAAGGCAGGGCTGCCACTTGGAGTGAGCATCCATGCCAGCCACGCATGGACTTGGCTCGAGCCATCTCAGTCGTATGACGGCAATCTGACCAAAGAGGATGGCATAGGCAAATGGTGGGAAGGTTACGACCCGCAGGAACTTTATGCGCAGAAGCATGCTCACAGCACAGGTTGGACTAATTCGGGAACAATACACAGCCAATGGGACTGGGGCAATGGTGCAAGCCTCCCTTCTGCCGAATACAAGCAGAAGTTCCAAAATCGTGTGTTGGAGATGATAAACGATTATGCTCCCGACATGATTTACTTCGACGACACAGCCATGCCTTTCTATGGATGTGACGACGAGATTGGCAAGAACATCCTCGCACATTATTATAATAATAGCGCTGCGAAGCACGACGGCAAGCAACAGGTCATTGCTACAGGAAAGCAGTTGACAACCGACCAGAAGGACTATATGATGTGGGATGTAGAACGAGGCATTCCCGACAGGATGCAAGAGCAATACTGGCAGACCTGCACCTGCATTGGCGACTAGCACTACAATCAGAATACCTACAACAAAAATTCCTACAAGAGCGGTGCTACCGTTGTGCGAATGCTCGTAGATGTCATTTCAAAAAACGGCAACCTGCTGCTCTCCATTCCAGTGAAAAGCGATGGTACAATTGACGATAAGGAAGAGGCTATCCTCGCCGACATCAAGGCATGGATGGACATCAACAGCGAGTCGGTGTATGGCACTCGCACATGGAAGACATTTGGTGAAGGTCCATTGGCAGATGCAGACAATCCGATGAACAACCAAGGTTTCAATGAGGGACTTAGTTACTCATCCCAAGATGTGCGTTATGTACAGAAAGACGGCACGGTTTATGCCACCATTATGGCGTGGCCATCCGCAGGGCAATTCTCTTTCAGCAGTTTCTCGCTTGCATCGCCATATTATAGTGGTAAAGTGACTGCTGTTAAGTTGCTCGGCTATGGTGAAGTTGAGTTTACACAGGGTCTTGAAGGTCTGACAGTAACTATACCTTCCACTCACCCTAATGAGATTGCTCCTGTTTTCGCTATCACTGCCGAAGAGGCAACCCTTTCGGCATATGAGACTTTGCAGGAGTTGATTTCTTCTCTTGAAACGTATGTTGTAGCAATGAATAAAGAAGCCAGTTACATCAATACTGGCAAACCTAACACTCTGTATATGGCAACTCTCCAAACAGCCATTGACGAGGCAAAACAAGTGGCGGAAAATGCGTCAGATGTAGACATAGCCGCAGCGCATGAAAAACTGGCGAAGGCATACAGCGACTTCAAGCAGGACGGCTACAACAAAGGCGGCCTCTTTGACGGTGCTTACGAGTCAGATGTAACGGTAGAATATCTGGTAGAGGCGTCGGGCTTCACACGCTCAGCAGGTGGCAACAGCCGTTTCGGCGCACCTAAGAACTGGACGGTGGAGAACTTCAACATCCCCAACGGAGGTGACGGAACAAAGGCAGGTTTGGACAAGTATTCGGGCAAGGACGCCCTGATGCTCGGCGTGTGGAACGACCGAGGCAGCAACACCAGCGGCGACTTGACCAACGCTCGCATCTACCGCAAGGTACATCTTTCAGAAGGTTCGTACTATTTCGGAGCAGGTTACAATACTCGCTATGGCATTGGTGCGACTGCGTATATGTTTGCTTCAACCGACCTTTGCAACACCTCCGACATTCCTGCCAAGTCCATTGCCTACTATCCTATAGCAAGTGCCACCGAAGACCTTCAACTGTGCGGATTATGGTTCAATGTGAAGGAAGAGCAAGATGTGTATCTCGGTTTTCAGGTAGATTTGGCCAATGGCTCTGCCACACAGGAGTTCCGTGCCGAGAAAGTGGCACTCTATCGCCTTGCCGATGTCAACGAGTCTGCCCTCCGAACCCTCGTGTCCGACATTGACAAGCAACTGAAGGGTATGAAAGTTAACGACAACACAGGATACTATAACCGTGAGGCATGGGCAGCGATGCGCGCCACCGTTGACAACGTGCTTGAACAACTCAATGGAATGTCAGCCGATGACTCAGAGAATACCTATTACGCTCTGACCAAACAGTGGGAAGATTATCTTGCCAACGCAAAGAACAAAGGAGGGCTGGTCGATGTTGACGGCAGTCAAGACATCACTATCGAAGCATTGAAAGAGAACAAAAATTTCAGTCGTGCTAACACAAGCGTGAAGACACGTTTTGCCACTCCCCTTTATTGGACAGTGGAGAACTTCAACATCCCCAACGGTAGTGACGGAGTGAAGAATGGGCTTGACAAATATGAAGGTACAGATGCCTTAATGCTCGGTGTATGGAATGACAGAGGGAATAACACAAATGGAGATTTGAAAAACGCTCGCATCTACCAGAAAGTGACGTTGGAAGCAGGTCGCTACTTCTGGGGTGCATCATTCAACGCACTCTACCAACTCAATCAGGCATACATCTTTGTGAGCGATGCTTTGCTTCCTACAAGCGAAATGGAAACCTCCTCGCTGGCTTACATCAACATCAATGAATGTGACAAAAATGGGCAGACTTACGGATTGTACTTCACGCTTGAACAACCACAAGAGGTGTACATTGGCTTTCAAGCAGACCTTTCTGCTGGCTCTGCCACACAGGAGTTTCGTGCAGAGACCATTTCGTTGCTGACGTATAATGGCGGTGGAGTGGTTGGTGTTCAAAACATTGAGGCTGATACCCTATCCAACACACCTGCTGAGTTCTTCACTTTGCAGGGCATACGTCTGAATGCCGCTCCTCATAGTGGTTTCTACATCGTCCGCAAAGGAAGTGCTACGTACAAGTATTACAAACAATAGTTCGTGTTAATCTCGCAAACAAAGAACCGCAATAGCACTGGCTGTTGCGGTTCTTTGTTGTATAGGGAATCGCCTACATCTCATTTCTTCACCTTTGGCTTTGGTAACTCCTCGCATGTTGCCTTAACGATGTCAGAGATATATGCGTGGTCGTCCACATCTTCAATGAGGAAATAATCTTTTGCCCCCTCGTATGGAGGACGCCGTACAACCTCTTTCAGCATTTTCTCACCTGCCTTGGTGGGTTTCATATAGAACTTGTCGTCACAGATAAGTCCGAAAATCTTGCCGTTGCAATATATTCCGTAGTCACCAAACATCTTTTTGGCAACAATCTCACCTGCACCCGAGCATTGGTCGGATATGTACTGTACGAAATCAGCGTTGCTTGCCATAGTCTTTTCCTCTTTTAGAGTTTTCTTTTCGTGTCGTATGTTACCCTTTGGCAAAGATAGTGATTATTTCTCAAATAGATGTTGCTGTTTCCTCTGTTTTTCGTATCTTTGCACAAAGCAAACGCTTTTTACTATGGCAAAAGAAAAAGTAGCATACGTCTGCACAGCATGCGGCTACGACAGTCCGAAGTGGATTGGCAGATGCCCTGCATGCGGCGAATGGAACACGCTGGTGGAGCATAAGTTGGGAAAGAAAACACCTGCCCTGTCGGCGAGGGGAGACTTCGGCAACGAGTTGAAGTCAAGCCCCATATCCATATCGAAGATAAAGACCGACGACGAGCCACGCATCAACCTGCTTGACAGCGAACTGAACCGCGTCTTGGGCGGCGGACTCGTGCCGGGCAGCCTCATCCTGTTAGGAGGAGAGCCGGGCATAGGCAAGTCGACTCTGATATTGCAGACGGTGCTGAGGCTGAAGGGTAGGAGAGTGCTGTATGTGAGTGGCGAGGAGAGTGCGCGCCAGTTGAAGTTGAGGGCAGACAGACTCGTGGAGAAGTATGAGGACGGAGCAATGAGCGAAGCACTTGCTGACGTGCAGGTGGTGTGCGAGGCAGTGCTTGAAACAGTGTTCGAGCATATCAAAGCAGTTGAGCCAGACATCGTTGTGATAGACTCCATACAGACCATTGCCACCGAGACGGTAGAGTCCTCGCCCGGCAGCGTGAGCCAAATCCGCGAGTGTGCGGCGATGATATTGAAGTACGCCAAAGAGAGCGGCACACCCGTAATCCTCATAGGACACATAAACAAAGAAGGCTCAATCGCAGGGCCAAAGATACTGGAACACATGGTCGACACCGTCTTGCAGTTCGAAGGCGACCAGCACTACATGTACCGCATCGTCAGGTCTATCAAAAACCGCTTCGGCTCAACTGCCGAGTTAGGCATCTACGAGATGGTTCACAACGGGCTGCGTCCCGTAGAGAACCCCTCCGAACTGCTGCTCAGCGACGTGCGAGAAGGCGAAGAACTGAGCGGTGTGGCTGTCGCCTGCTCCATAGAGGGAGTGCGCCCCCTGCTCATCGAGACTCAGGCGCTTGTCAGCACGGCGGCATACGGCACGCCCCAACGTTCAGCCACTGGCTTCGACCTCCGCCGACTGAACATGCTTTTGGCAGTGCTGGAAAAACGTGTCGGCTTCAAGTTGCCTCAGCGCGACGTGTTCATCAACATCGCAGGAGGCATCCGAGTGACCGACCCAGCCATCGACCTCAGCGTCATAGCGGCAGTGCTGTCGAGCAACGTCGACACAGGCATCTCTCGCGACATCTGTTTTGCTGGCGAAGTGGGATTGAGCGGCGAGGTGCGCCCCGTCAGCCGCATAGGGCAACGCATAGCGGAAGCCGACAAACTGGGCTTCCGCAAAATAATCATCCCCCGTGCCAACATGAACGGATTGGACAAAAAGAATTTCAGCATTGACATTGTTCCTGTGCGAAAAGTGGAGGAGGCTCTCAGAGAACTTTTTGGTTAGATCTCTGTTATTCACTCAAAATTCCAGTCCTGGACTGGAATCCTTTATTAGGAGGATTATTATCATCCATTACGAGGACTGAAGTCCTCCACAGTAAGGGACTGTAAGTATTCGCCTATGAGTGCCGTGTACAAGTTGGTTTCATCAAATCGAGTTTCAAGAAACTTATGGGATTACAAGCAACATCTTTCTCTGAATACAAGATACTATCTTTATCAAAGAATGTGTTTTGTAAGAACGAAAGGATCCACAAATTGATACTTGTAGATCCTTTCATATCGCTTAATGGGTAATGTTATTTAGTCTTGATGACTTCTGCTGCCGTTCGTTTGAATTTCGGCATTGACTGTCCGATGTCGGCATTGATGTAGGTCGGGTCACATACTGTATAGCGCCTGCCGCCTATCATCATATAATCGCCAGACACTTCTGTATCAAAGCATACTGCTGTCGCCAAATGTCCAGGATAGTGGAGCAACACAACATCTAATCCCAACAACTCACGAACCAGTATAGAATACAAAATAGCACGGTCTTCGCAGTCGGAATAGGGATAATATAGAGTCTCGTCAGCAAACAGTGGACGTTCGTATCCAAACTGTTCATCGTCAGTTGCATACTCGAATGCTGTCTGAACAAAGTGCAACAGGACATTGGCGGCTGTTGGTTTATTTTTGCCGGCAATGGAGTTACGCAGCGAGGGATATAACTGTTCTTTCGTTTGCTGGCTCAATGAGGCATTTGCATAGATATCCCAATTATTACTCAATGGATAATCATTATAGAACGCTATCAAACATTTGTTTACCGAAACATCCACTGCTAACTCCTTGTCGTGTTTAGACTGTAAATGACGCGGAACGGTTGCATCTACGACAAGTGCTGGCTGTTCTGCAATTTGCAGTGAGAAATTCTGTTCTTTGGGAAACTCGCGTGTAAGAACATTGAACGCCCCCTTACGCATAGATTTATCAACTATATAATAACGTTTACCGCCAATCATCAGATATGAATACATATATATCTTGTCATCTGACGGCAACAACAGAACAAGTCTATTATCTGCACGACCTATACGCACCTTGTATCCCGACTGAATCAGGATATACATCTGCATAAGACGTGCTTCATTGAGTTGGTTTGCCGGAAAGAATGCTGTCGTCATTTGTTCTACGAAACGGACATATCCCCAGTCTGGCAAATGTAATTTGTCACGATAATCCAGACACCGTGCTACGGTGGGCAGGTATTCGTCCGAAGACAATACCATCCAACCATCGGCAACAGCATTTTCAGTCGCATTTGTCAGCTTAAACCGATGTTTGTTTTCAAGCGGCATTTCGTACTTCTGTCCGTAGAATGTAAATACAAATACGGGGTTGATAGGTTTTGCCGGTTCAACAGGTTTAGGCGTATCTGGCTTGGACAATATCGGTTTGTCAGGTTTTGGCAATGGCACGATCGGCTGTGGCGGCTCTACTGGTTTTGGCACAGGTTTTACTTCATCAAATGGTATCGGGTCGTTCGATGGCGGCGTATCAGGGTCTTTGATGACAGGCTTGGGCGGTTCGGGCGAATCAGGAACCGGCTCGGCAGGTTTCGATTGATATTCGGGCCACGCCTGACGCATATACTCGGCAAATTCGGCATTTATGCGGTCGCGGTACTCTTTGAAATTACGTTCTTTGTCCGATTTGTACTGATTGAATTCCGACTGTACCTTTTTCTTATATTCGTCAAATGATTGGGCTTGTGCCTCAGATATACAGATTATCAAACAGACAAAAACAAATAGATATTGTATAGAGGATTTATTCATATTCACTGATAGATGTACATTTGTAGCTGAATTGATTAATATTTGTAGCGGTTCTTTTTTCTGTAAGGCTTTCTCTTTTGTATTCGTGGACAGATTATGTAGCAATACGGTTAGCCTACTCTTGATATTCTACCTTCTGATTCCGTTATGGTTTTCATAATTCCATCATCCGAGAACGATTTTATTATATAAAACATTGGTAATTAACCAATGAACCTTTGCCTATTGAGATTGTAAAGGTCTTTCGTCCGTCATATGTAACGCTGGACACAGTCTCGACTCGACAGTAATCATAACTGATGCTTGTATTTATAGATTTATTACTACTATCTGTGTGGTCTCTGTAGAAACGACTGCAACGGTCTCCATGGAATGGTTATTTATATATTTATTGAAGGCGTCCATAAATCGTATAATCGGGTCGTGATGCTCAGATATCCTGACCCAATATGAAACCTTCTGCGCGTTAACATTATTATAGGATAGTATTGCTAAAGAATAAAATAATATGGTTAGATATTTCATACTCGATGTCTCTATTTTTCAAAAAACAGGTGCATCTTCTTTAAAAACTCATCTCTATTGTTGCGTATTTTATTAATTTCATCAGAAGATAAGTATGATGAATCGTCAGTTCCTAATTGTTTCTTCTCATGGGATGCAGGTACTGTTGTATTTCTTGAAATACTATCTCGTATTAATATTGGAGCAGGTCTTTCAATAATTACTACAGAATCTTTACGAAGTTTTTCTATAATAGGAGTAATCTCTATTTTAAAATTATAAACTTCATTCATAGCCACATATGCAATATAACAACCTATGCCAGCAAATATGCAACTTATTATACCAGAAAGACCAATAACGAAATGCCATATTTTGATGACTACAACCCAGATATTAAATAATTTATTTATCATATCATAATAGAACATTATGCAATCATTTTTGTTAGAATGTTATTGATGCCGTCATCATCGGATTACCTTCTGTTGATATAGTAGGTATGAATGTATATGTATTTCCATTAGGACGTTGATGAACAACAATTCGACGCGCCCCTGGGGTAACGATTGCATCAATTAAGTTGTATACATACAATGCTGAAACGGCTCCGATACAAATGTTGCGACCTGTTGCAAAATGGTCGCGTTTGGTTGCGTATGCACGTTTAAGGTCTGCATTGTGCGTTTTGGCAATTTTACTCACATAATCGGCTCGTTGAGTTTCTGTAAATATGATACCTCCAACTAATGCGACCGTACCGCCAAGGATCAAACCGCCTTTTAAGTACGAACCTTTGTGGATTTGTGCCGCACCGGGTATAAGTGCCAATCCCCAAGTTGCAGGATCGGATGCGTAGTTAGTTGTCAATTCTACATTGTCGAACAACGGTGCTTGGCCCAATTCTGATTTGGCGTATAACTTTGTCATATAGTAATTGCCAGAATTGTCTCGTGTCCAGTATTCATCGATATTTTCAACAAACAGATGGATCTCTTTGCTTTTTACTGAAGTGGTTGTTACTGCATTATAGTCTACCCGTTCTGTAAGCTTGCCGTTATCCCATAATTGCGACAACTTTTCGTTGGATTTATAATCCGATGTAACAACCACACCAGTAGAAAGTCCTGAAGACGATATGAGCTCTGACAAACATTGATTCCGTACAGCATCCAACGAAGTGGCACTAGCAGAGGCTATTTCATACTTGAACGATGAGTTAGTTGGAGCTGGCAATTTGTGCAACCATTTCGGTCTTAACTTATCCGAAGTTGCTGTTTGAGCTGATGCTGCCATTATATAAAACAGCAACATCAGCGATGATAATATAAGTGTTTTACGTATCATAATTTACTGTGCTTGATTCTTCTTTTTGTACTCTTCGAGACCTGCAGACATCTGTTTAATGAATCGGTCGCGGTCATATTGAATACCAATAATTCCTTCACGGTCAAGTGTGTTGTCAAGTTTCTTGTTGAAATCTTCTTTAGAACTGCGTATCTCGTAACATACATAAACCTGTATGCTGCCATCCGATAAATCGAAAGTATCATTCCATATTTCTTTGGAATTTTCAATTTCTTGAGACACAAAAAGCGACATAACTTCTTCCGCTAATGTTTCTGCTGAACCTTTTAAGTTTTGTTGAGCGTTCATTGTGTAATCCTGGGCTGCACCTTCTATTGCAACTTTCATCATTTGGGCCAACTCTTCGCGAGCCATACGTCGGGCCTCAGAGATAGCAGCTTTCTCGACATACGATGTCGCAGTACCATATGCACGCCATTTATCACAATCTTCACTTGCCAAAACAATACTTTGTACTCTTTCACGAATTGTCCTACTTGGTCTCTGTTGAGCAGACTGCTGTTGCTCCTGTTGAACCCTCCATTGCTGATACTGATAATCAGTCGAAGGGGTTTTCTTCGATGTGCCGCAGGATGAAAGCAGCAAAGTCGTTGCCGTAGCGACCATAACTAAAATCTTGTTCATAATTGTTTGTTTTTTGAGTGTTAATAAATTGTTATTGTTATAATTGTCAATACGTTGTAAATCTTACACTTTCACCATAATAGTATTTACTGCCTACTTTTACATAAGCCCTGATGTAATAGGTCTGCATATCCGACAGATTGTTTACCGTTGTCGAAAATTTTCCCGTTCCGCTACCTGTCAATGATATATTTGTTCCATTACCGACGGTCGGGTTCGAGGTTGTGGAGTAGACAAATCCGCGACCATTATATGCCGGTGAGCCTACTGACAATACCGTAGCATTGAATGTCGCACACCACTGATAGAAATAACCACCGCCAAATTGGTCGACTTTTGTGAGCGATGTAACGGCGTCGGTACGAACAGTCGGCTCAGCAGTTGTTGTAAACGAAATAGTGTTACCATAAACATACTGGTCGTCTTGTACGGCAAATGCTCTTACATAATAGGTTGTTCCGGCCTGCAGATTTGAGACTGTTTCGTTGTAACTGCCTGCTGATGATATATATTTGACAACCTTATCATTCGCAATGGTCGGTGAAGAATTCGTATTGCTGTAACAGAACCCGCGCTGCGTATATGCTGGAGAGCCGACATCGTTGATTACGCCGTTCAGTTTTGCAGACGTGGTCGAGACTTCAGTTGTTGCCGATGTACTGACAGAAACTTGCCGAAATTCAGTAGTAAACGAAACGGTATTGCCGTATATAGGATTCCCGTCCTGGATAGCATACGCACATACATAATAAGTAATCGGATAATCAAGTCCCGAAACCTGTAACGAAAAACTACCTGTTCCGCTACCACTAACTGCTTTGCGGTTTGTTGCAATATTGGGATTGCCGTTTGTGGAGTAACAAAAACCTCGTTCTGTATAAGCAGGCAAGCCTGCGTCAGAGATTGAGGCATTAAATGTTGCTGTTGTCGAAGTAACTTGTGTTACGGATGATGTCGTAATGGATGTAGTGTGTTGATTCGTTGTAAATGATACAATATTGCCATAAACGGTTTCACCAGCTTGGATAGCATAAGCACGTACATAATATGTAACTGGATAATCCAAATTCGTTACCTGTAGCGAGAAATCTCCTGCGCCAGAACCGCTTACTGGTTTGCGGTTGTCGGCAATCGTCGGTGTGTTCCCTTTGGAAAAACAAAAACCTCTTTCCGAATATGCAGGCGCACCGATATCCAATATAGAGGCATTGAATGTAGCCGTAGATGCGCCAATTTGGGTAACAGCAGACGTCGAAAGCGTTGTTGGCTGCTGCGATGTTGTGAATGACACTATATTTCCGTATATAGTATTACTATTCTGAATAATATATGCACGAGCATAATATGTTTGTATAGGCGAAAGTCCATCAATATTACATGAAAATCTTTTGTCCGATGTAACTGGAGATGACAATTTTTTGATACAGGCCGAGACAGTGGGTGTCGATTGCGTATCATAAACAAAGCCACGTTCGGTATATGAAGGCTGTCCAGGATTTGTTATCTCACCGTTAAGAGACGCAGACGTGTTTGCGACATTCGTAACATTTAGCGTGTTTACCGAGGCACCTGCATTATTGACCGCCACAACTTTAACCTCGACATTTCCGTTGCCGCTTGTCGAACGAACCACAATAGTAGCCTCATTGTTACCAACTGGTAGTTTGCTTCGGTCGATATTCGCAACAATGGTTGCCGTTTTGCTAAAACCTAATATATCCACTTCGGGATCGGTGGAGAGCCATTCGCATCCGCCAGTTTCTACTCTATATGCCAAGTCTGTATATCCTGAGTTGACGATTGTAAACGAAAGAGTAGTCAAATTCTCGCCGAAATCCAGCAATGTTTTATCTGCCGTAATCGATGCAGGTATACGGTCAATTGTCATATGTACAGAAGTGGGTGTCCCGGCTTTAACAGTGGCATTGACAGTATTGGGTGTGTAACCCTCTTTTCGTATCGAGAGCGTATATTCACCCGACTCGAGGTTTACAAACGAGAACGAACCATCGCTACCCGTGACGGTCGAACTACCGCCAGGGACGATGCTGACATTCACTGTTGCGACAGGTTCACCAGTTGTGCGGTCGGAGACACTGCCAACGATGTTACCGACTTTCGATTCCTCTGTGATATCGTTTGAGCATGAGCAAATGATTGCCGCTGCCAATATGGAACAAAACAAATAAAATCGTTTCATAATATTATGTTTATTTATTTCTTCGGGATAATAGTTAATTGAATATCCACCTGCTGTATCTCACCGCTTATTGCTGTAACAGTCTTGCGATTTGGCTGATAGTCTAATTTCTGTACAGTAACGGTGTATTGCTGTGCATCAAGTCCTTCAAATTGGTAAAATCCGTTTGAATCAGTCTGTTTGGAAAGACCTAATGGCGACAATGTAACACTTGCATTCTGGAGAGGTTCACCTGTTTGATAATCCGTTACATGTCCTTGAATCTTTGCAAAAATCTCATAGTCATTAGTACTTGAACAACTGGTTACAAAAACTAACGACATAAATACAAATGTGCATTTTAGCACATTACAAAACAATGAAAACTTGTTCCTCGAAATAAAATAGTAACTCATAGTTATTTTTTCTTTCTGTTATATTATTGTATAGTTTTTACTGGACTAATGTTTCAGAGTGACAATAATGAATATTACGTGCTTCACCAATGTACTCAAGATAAACCGAAATTCTATTATAATTACTATACAAAAAAAGACGTGGTACTCTGACCTGTAGCCCGTCCCACGTTCTGAGGCTCTCGCATTGCCCGAAATAGTTGAACGAGCAACGCAGAACCCACGCCGATGTGTTTATATAATAATCCCTCTACATTCCAAAATCTTCTTATTATAATTAAAAGTATTGAAGAACATAAAGAAATGCTTATAAAAACATCCCATGAGCATCTACTGTTGCTTAGTCCTGACTATTTCGAGAAATTTGCGAGATTTCAGAACGTCAAGAACAAAGCGTATCGTAAACGCTTTCTTAATATAGTAACCCTCCCTCCCGACTTTACTACGGACAGGAAATAATCCTTACCGCAGCACGGCGTGAGTATGTCTTGAACCTTTCTTTGACTGGGGTAAAAACAGACGCTTCTGTTATGCCTTGCCAGATTCAGACTCCGAGAATTGTTGCAAAGATAGGTATATTTTTAAATAGCAAAAAATAATAGAGCGTAAAAATTCAAAAAGTCTTTAATCATGCTTTTATACAGAACTTTATTGTTATTTGTGTTTTAGAAGATTTAAAATACACAGAGTGGAGAAGTTTGTGCATTGGCAAATGCGCTGATTAACACCGCTTTATGGTTTTCTTGGGAAAAGATGTGCAAAAATGTTTTGTGGGTTTAGTATTTTTTGTGTAATTTTGCAGTCGGAAAATAAAAAAAACAATCTGTGCATTATGTCGGTCTTGAAGACACGAGAACTTTTGGTAGATGTGGCTCGTAAACTTTTTGCAAAGAATGGCTTCGAGAATACGTCGATGAACGACATTGCGGTGGAGGCAAACAGAGGACGCCGCACATTATACACATATTTCAATAGTAAGGAGGAGGTTTATCTGGCGGTAATCCAGACGGAACTGGAGCGTCTGTTCGAGCGTATGGAGGAGGTTGCCCGCAAGAATATCTCGCCCGAGGAGAAGATTTTGCAGTTGATTTTTGCGCATCTTGACGTGATGAAGGAGGCGGTGTATCGCAACGGCAATCTGAGGGCTGAGTTTTTCCGCGATATATGGAAAGTGGAGGCGGTGAGAAAGAACTTCGACAAGAACGAGATTAACCTGTTCCGACGCATCATGAATGAGGGCATCGACAAAGGGGTGTTCGATATCCGCAACGTGCGTCTGACGTCGGAAATAACTCACTATTGCTTGAAGGGATGCGAAGTGCCGTACATCTATGGCAGATACGCTGCGCAGAGTGCGGAGGAACTTTATCCGTATGTGCGCAACATTGTGTATAAGCATTTTTGCAGGAACAGAAATTATAACTAATATATGACTATGGGACTTTTAACTGGTAAGACGGCACTCGTCACAGGTGCTGCACGCGGCATCGGCAAGGCTGTCGCTATCAAGTTTGCACAGGAAGGTGCTAACATCGCATTCACTGATTTGGTTCTCAACGACGACATGGCGGCTGGTCTTGAAGCCACTCGCAAGGAGATTGAGGCATTGGGCGTTACTTGCCGTGCATACGCAGGCAATGCGGCTGACTTCGCTGAGACTGAGGCGGTGGTGAAGAAGATACACGAGGACTTCGGCTCTATTGACGTGCTTGTGAATAATGCAGGTATCACAAAGGACGGTCTGATGCTCCGCATGACTGAGGCTCAGTGGGATGCCGTGCTGAACGTTAACCTCAAATCAGCTTTCAACTTCATTCACGCTTGCGCTCCTATCATGCTCCGTCAGCGTGGTGGCTCTATCATCAACATGTCGTCTGTGGTGGGCGTGCATGGCAACGCAGGTCAGTGCAATTACTCTGCTTCAAAGGCAGGTATGATAGGTTTGGCAAAGTCTATCGCACAAGAGTTGGGTCCTAAGGGTGTGCGTGCTAACGCTGTTGCTCCGGGCTTCATCGAGACTGCCATGACTGAGCAGTTGCCAGAGGAAGTACGCAAGGCTTGGATGCAGAAGATACCTCTCCGTCGTGGCGGCAAGGTGGAGGACATCGCTAATGTCTGCCTCTTCCTTGCGTCGGATATGTCAAGTTATGTATCAGGTCAGGTGATACAGATTGACGGCGGCATGAATATGTAAAATAATTTACGATTTGACGATTTACAATGTACATCGTAAATCACATCTATGCAAGTAATCTACGAGGACAATCATATCATCATTGTTTCCAAGACATCGGGCGAAATCGTGCAGGGCGACAAGACTGGCGATAAGCCTCTGAGCGAAACAGTGAAGCAATACATCAAGGAAGCATACGCCAAGCCTGGCGATGTTTTCCTTGGTGTTGTTCATCGTCTTGACCGCCCTGTGTTCGGGCTTGTCTTGTTTGCACGAACATCAAAAGCGCTTGCACGTATGAACGCAATGTTCGCTAATGGCGAAGTTCACAAGACGTATTGGGCAATAGTGAAGAATGCCCCATCCGAACCGCAAGGCACTCTCACCCATTGGCTTGTTCGCAACGAAAAGCAGAACAAGTCCTACGCTTACGACAAGGAAGTGCCAAACAGCAAGAAAGCCGTGCTTGACTATCGTGTAATTGGCAAATCCGACAACTACACTCTCATTGAAATAGACCTTAAAACTGGTCGCCACCACCAGATACGATGCCAACTCGCCAAGATTGGCTGCCCCATCAAAGGCGACCTTAAATATGGCGCTAAACGCTCCAATCCCGACGGCAGCATCTCCCTTCTTAGCCGCACGATGGAGTTCGTTCATCCTGTCAGCAAAAAAGAAATTGCCGTCACAGCACCTGTGCCTGACGACAATCTTTGGAAATCATTTTCTATATCTGTATAGAATTATTGCTCTTCTATACCCTCTTCCCCTTTGCTCATATACCACAGCACGCTTGCCTTTTCTCTCTTCAGCACGTTGCGACACACCTGCATAAAGCGTTCCTGTGTAATGCTCCGATAACTTTCCACCTCTTTTTCAGCCCATTCCGCATTACCGAGCATCTCGTAGAAAGCGAGTTGGGCGGCGAGTTTCTGGCGATTGGTGCGTTCCTCCATGAAGTTTGCCTCGAACTTGTTCTTCACCTTTTCGAGTTCTGCCGATGTGATGCCTTGATGCAGAAGGTCATCTATCTCGTGCCATACCGCTGCCTCAGCATCCTCCATAGAGGTCTCTTCCGACGGCATACCACAAATGAACAGTTGACCACCGTCGAGCCGAGGGGCGATGTAAGCGTCTATGCTTGTGAACAGATGCTGTTCCTCCACTAAATGCTGGTTCAGTCGGCAGGATTTGCCAATGGAAAGAATGTCGGAAATCATGTCGCAACAGTGAAAATCGGGATGGGTGATGCCTGCGATAGGGAATGACAGATACAGCACGTTTGCTGGCACATCCCTCTCCACAATCTGCCTCCGCTGCTCCGTCTGTTCTGGCTCTTGAGGGATGGGTGTTGTGTCGATATTGCGACGAGAAATAGGGGCAAACCACTTCTCCGCCAACCGCATAGTCTCCTCCATCGTAATGTTTCCCACAACAGAAAGAATGGCATTGTTAGGTGCATAAAAACGATAAAAGAAATCCTTTACCTCATCCATTGTCACGTCGGCAATGTGGCTCAGTTTCAATCCAATAGTAGGCCAACGATAGGGATGCACCTTATACGCCAATGCCGACATAAGATGACTAATATCGCCGTATGGCGGTGTAATGTAATGCTGCTTGAACTCCTCCATCACGACTTTGCGTTGCACCTCCAAACTTTCTGGTGTGAAAGCAAGGGCATTCATCCTGTCGCTCTCCAACCAAAAGCCCGTTTCCACGTTCACGGCAGGCACTGTCAGATAGTAGTTGGTGTAGTCGCTCGTGGTGAAAGCATTGTTGTCGCCACATGCCAACTGCAACGGCGTATCGTAGTCGGGAATGTTGGCGCTACCTCCGAACATCAGATGTTCAAACAGATGCGCAAACCCTGTGTGTTCTTCACTCTCATTGCGACTGCCTACCTTGTAAAGAACATTCAGCGTCACCATCTGAGTGGAGGTGTCCTGCCAATGAACAACCTTCAGCCCATTATCTAACGTGCATCTATTCAACAACATACGCTCTCGTCACCCTTATTTCTTTCAGTGGCACATCCTGTCCATTAGTCTTCACTCTTTGTATCGTCTCAACCACCTTCATTCCTTCCACCACTTCGCCAAACACCGTATATTCGCCATCCAACCAAGGCGCTCCGCCATGCACTTTGTATGCCTTGCGCACCTCTTGCGGATAGGTGATAGGTGGATTTTCCGACACTTCCCACTTAGCCTCGTCTTGCAGTTTCTCCAACAGATTGCTCAGTCCGTCGCGGTCGCGGTCGGCACGCAATGCGTCAAGCCTCTCCTTCTGTTCCATCTGTTTCTTGCCATACAAAATCTCCGCATCCCTCTGTTCGCGAGCCTTCTCAAACGAGTCGAGGTCATCGTCCGAACACACCCTTCCTGTCACAATGTAAAACTGAAACTTATCGCTCATCCGCTCCGGGTTCTCATCATCGCCATCCCTTGCCGCAGCCAACACGCCTCTCCTGTTGAAATGCTTTGGCCACACGACCTCGGCAGGTATCCTCTCCGCCAACGTGTCACCCTTCTCGTCCCTCTTCACCTCATACCCCACAGGTCTCGTGGCAGGGTCGCCCGTCTGCACCATAAAATTACGAATTACCCGATGGAACAGCACTCCATCATACATTCCACTTCTCACGTTCTGCACAAAGTTATCCCGATGTCCAGGAGTATCATCATACAACTTCACCCTAATCTCGCCCACCGATGTCTCCAATACCACCTCGGTCTCCTTTTCTCTTTGGCTCGTACACCCCACGCACACAAGGCAACAAGCCCAAAGCATCACTGCAAAAATCTTTTTCATTCAACTAAATTTATAAATTATGGCATCCACGCCACCCATTTTATCACCACAAAGTTACTCCTTTTTCTCTTTTCCGCAAAACTTCTATATAGAAAAAGACCACCATTGCCCCCATATTAAATCATGAAATCCGTGCAACTAAATATGGTTGCACGGATTTCATTTGTTATTTATTATTTACATTTCTTACTTCACCTCCTCGAAAATTGCTGCTGCTGATTATCAGCAACTTACAGATTATCTGGTACAAATAAGGAGCGTCATAAGCATCCTTAATGTTATCAATCAACAACTATCAAGAAGCATCCGTGTGATGCTCTTTCGATTCTATTTTGTCCTTTTCTCTGTTTTT
>JAFLUT010000080.1 GCA_022508665.1 Prevotellaceae bacterium
GTGACAAATTATAATCGTCGGCTAATGCAGATTATCTATGCCGGCGGTTGCCTACTAGGTCGTTTCGCCGTTGTCAACTTTTGAGGATAGCCGTTGTCTGCTTTTGTGGGCAACGGCTATATGTTTTTGCCTTTAATGGCTTCCATGTTTTTGGGTTAGCCGCTTTCTGTTTTTGCCTCCAATGGTAACTGCCTTTTGTGGGCAACGGCTATCATTTTTTGAGTGTAGGATGCAATCTTTTGGGGTGGCTGCTGCTGTCATGGGCGAGCGGAGGAGGGGAGGGAAGTGAGGTGTGAAGGTGTGTTTATGTTTCCTATTATAGTATAATATGTATTTTTATGGGTCGTTATGTTTCGTGCTGAGGGGTCGTTTTGTTGTATAAATGTTGCGAGTTGGAGGGGTTAAAAGTGGTGTTACTGCTTATATTATGTCCTTTTTAATGCTATTTTCAAAAAATATGGGTTTTTATGTTCATTTTTTGTTGTTTTTATTTGGCGGCAGTGTACAAAGGCGGTAAATTTGCATCAGAAAATTAAAACAAACTCAAAAACAAACCAAGTAAACCAAAAACAAATCGGCGAAATCGACGAAGGGCGGATGCCCGACAGAGAGAAAACCAAACAGTTAAAAACAAAAAATTTAGTGACTAATTAAAACAAATTTCGATTACTTAAAAAATTAAAGAAAGGGCTGAGTTATGAAGAAGCTTATCTTAACTGTTTTATCTTTCCTCGCACTTGGAGCATACAATCGCGCAGTGGCTGCTAATGATGGCGGCGACCAGAAGGCTCCTGATTTCAACAATGCCGGCAAGTACACAGGCAGCAAGAAGGGTGGCAAGATGCATGGTGAGGGATGCTATGAGTGGAAGAACGGCGACCGTTTTGTTGGTACTTTTGTCAATGGCCAGATTGAGGGCTTCGGACGTTATGAGTGGGTAGGCGGCGACGTGTATCAGGGCGGCATGAAGGACGGCAAGCAGGACGGCTTCGGCACGGCTCTCTATGCTGAGAAGAGCAACGTGTATGAGGGCGAGTGGAAGAACGGCAAGCGCAATGGGCATGGCAAGTTGACTTGGGCTAATGGCGACTCTTACGAGGGCGAGTGGGTTGACGACGTGCGTGTGGGCGAGGGCGTGTTCACTACTGCCAGCGGAGAGAAGTATGTGGGTCACTATGAGAACAACCTGCGCAACGGCTTCGGCACTTACACTTACGAGAATGGTGACGTGTATGTTGGTCAGTGGGTGAACGGCGAGAAGGAAGGCTTGGGCAAGTATACTTACGCTAACGGCAATGTGTATGAGGGTCAGTTCGTGAACTCTAAGATTGAGGGTCAAGGCACTTACATCTGGGCTACTGGCGCTACTTACGTTGGTCAGTTCAAGGATGACATGCGCAATGGCTTCGGCACTTACACTACTGCTGATGGCAAGGAGATTGCCGGCAACTGGAAGGACAACCGTCTGGCTGGCAGCGCTAACAACTCTGTGGCTAACAGGTAGGCGGAGGCTTAACTGATAAGTAATCGAAGAAGATATATATAGGAGAAGCAACTTGCTCGTAGTGAGAGCGGCTCAGCCCAGCGGAGACCATCTGCCGGGCTGAGCAAATTGATATACACATATTATATAAATGAATGCATGATGAAGAAGAGTTTTTTACTGTTTGTGAGTGTGATGACGTTCTGCGCTGCGTGGGCGGCGCAGGGGTCGGAGTTGCGTCTGCCCCGTTTTTTCACTAATGGGATGGTGCTGCAGCGTGATGTGAGGATGCCTGTGTGGGGCTGGGGAACGCCGGGGGAAGAGGTGACGGTGTATGTGGTGAAGGCGAAGGAGGAGTGGACGGATGCCTTTGTGAATGGGAGTGTGGACGTGGCAGGGAAGAAGGCTCTCGGCAAGAATGCTGCGGTGGTGGCTAAGGCTCAGGCTGCGGTGGGCAAGGACGGGCGCTGGAAGGCGTGGCTGCCGAAGATGAAGGCTGGCGGACCTTATTCGCTGCTGGTGGTGGGGAGGAGCCATGCGGTGGGGATACGTGATGTACTGGTGGGCGACGTGTTCCTCTGCTCGGGGCAGTCGAACATGGAACTGCCGATAAGGCGGTGCATGGACGTGGTGGCTGAGGATGTGAAGGACTATCGCAATGACAAGATAAGGTATCTGAAGTTGCCGCACCAGTTCAACTATGTGCGCCCTAACGACGACGTGCAGGTGCAGCCGTGGCAGGACATCACGCCCGAGAACTGCGGCGAGGTGAGTGCTATCTGCTATTTCATGGCTCGTGAGTTGCAGGAGAGGTACGGCGTGCCTGTGGGCATCGTCAACTCGTCGGTGGGCGGCACGCAGGTGCAGGCGTGGATGCCGCAGAAGGTGCTGAAGGGGTTCCGCGGATATGAGCGTGAGTTTGAGCAGAGGAAGTATCATCAGGCAGACTGGGTCGATTCCGTGCGCCGCGCCGAGGCTAAGGCTGGCGGCGAGTGGGAGCGCAGCATGGTGGAGAGAGACCGTGTGGTGGGCGAGTGGCGGCGTGAGGGCTACGACTTTTCTGACTGGATGAAGGTGAATATGTTTGCCGACTGGAGCAACATGAAGGTGACGACTAACGTGAGCATAAATGGCGACACGCTGACGAGGGAGAGCCAGAGGCCGAGGAACGGCTCGTTCTGGTTCCGCGCCACGGTGACCCTTCCTGCCGAACTCGCCGGGCGGCGTGGCGTGCTGCGCTTCGGGGCGATGAAGGATGCCGACTCGATATTTGTGAATGGGCAGTTCGTGGGCAACACGACGTATGAATATCCGCCACGTGTCTATGCCGTTGGCGAGGGCATTCTGCGAGAGGGCGAGAACGACATCGTGGTGCATCTCATGTCGCAGAACGGGCGTGCCAACTTCACCAAGGGCAAGCTCTATCAGCTGGAGGTGGGCGAACTGGTGTTCCCCATTGCCGAGGAGGTGCAGATGCAGGTGGGCTGCCTCATGCCTCCGAAGCCGTCAAGCACCTACTTCGTCGATTGCCCCACGGGGCTTTACAACGCTATGATTGCTCCCTTGGGCGAGTTCCCCTTCCGGGGCATGCTGTGGTATCAGGGCGAGTCAAACCAAGGTCATCCGTCGGACTACGCCTCTCTGCTCGAGGGCATGGTGGGCGCATGGCGCAAGCAGATGGGCAGACACATCCCTGCCGTCATCGTGCAGTTGCCGGGATACATGGGCAGCCATGAGGAGCCTGTGGAGACGGGGTGGACACGCATACGGCACCAGCAGTATCTGGCGGCGCACGCCATTGCCGATGCCGCCCTCGTGCCTACGCTCGACACGGGCGAATACAACGACATTCATCCGCAGGACAAGCGTGCGGCAGGCCGTCGGGCGGCGTGGCAGATGAGCCACGTGGCGTATGGCGACAAGTCGGCAGCGGGCGGAGGCCCTGAGCCAGTGTCGGCGGCGGTGAAGAATGGCGAGGCGGTCATCACCTTCTCTCCTGCGTCGGGCAAACTGAACGATGCGCCGCTGCGTGACTTCGCCGTGCTTGTAGGCGGCAAATACCAGTGGGCGGATGCCAAGGTGACGGGCGACCGCACCGTGGCGGTGACGCTGCCGCAGGGCGTGACGTCGACGACGGTGCGCTACTGCTGGGATGACTATCCGCAGCCTACGCTCTTTAACACCGACGGCGTTCCTGCGCCACAGTTTGAGATAGAAGCGAAATGAAAGCAACCCTCTCCCTCATCCTTTCCCTCCTCTTCCTCCCCCTCATGGCGGAAGAGGCATCCACATGCTCTGCCGACTCAGCCCCTGCGCTCGGTCGCACCCTTTCTTCCTACGTCTCCAAGCCCAAGTTCGGCGGATACTTCATAGGCAAGTACGCCTACTCCGACCAGAAGGGGCAGCACGGAGGCGAGGGCTTCAGCCAGCGCTTCATCAGGGCATACGTTGACGGCACGATACTCACCGACTTCAAGTACCGCATTCAGGTGCAGGTGAACAACTCGGCGTTCCACATGAAGGACTACTACGTCGAGTGGTCGCACTGGAAGGAACTGGCGGTGAAGGTGGGGCAGTACAAGCGTGCCTTCCTGCTCGAAAACCCCTACAACCCGTGGGATGTGGGCGCAGGAGACTACTCGCAGATTGCACGCCACCTCTCGGGCATCGGCGACAAGGACGGCAACGTGGCGAATGGCGGACGAGACCAAGGAATACAGGTGCAGGGAGACCTCTTCTCGAGCAAGAGAGACGGACACCCGTACCTGCACTACCAACTGCAAATGATGAACGGACAGGGCATCAACTCCACCGATGCCAACCGGCGCAAGGACTTCCTCGGCACGCTCCAGTTTCAGCCCGTCAAAGGGCTGCACTTCGGCGTCTTCGGCTGGACGGGCAACTACGTAGCCCCCGACGGCACGACGCAAGACCGCAAGCGCTGGGCGGCGTCAGTCCTCTACGACGACGGCGGCTGGGTGGCACGTGCCGAATACGCCCACTCGAAGGGCTATCTGCGTGCCGACGGCTGGTACGTCACGGTCGGCGCACCGCTCACCCCATGGCTGCAACTCTATGCCAAGTACGATGCCTACCGTCCGCAGAAGGCATGGAGCAGCATGAAGACAATCTACTCCGTCATCCCTAATTTCCAAATACACAAGAATTTGATGCTGCAAGTGCAGTACAACCACGTGAACGACCGCTCGCTCTCCTCGCCCAACTACAACGAGGTGTGGGGCGAGGTGTACGTAAGGTTCTGAAAACGCCGTCGTTCAGCCCAAAAACTCAAAAAGGTGCGTGCTTTCCTTGCAGAAAAACTAAAAAAGGCGTGTCTGCACGCCTGAGAAAATCTAAGAAAGGTGTATCATCTCACACGATACACCCCTTTATCACCGCCTCAATCACCTGCGGAAAGTGCGCCATTTCCAGTTTATGCACCTTCTCGGCAATGTCGTCGGGCGTGTCGTCGGGCGACAGCGGCGTGGCAAACTGGGCGATGTGTTCGCCCTCGTCAAGGTTCTCATTCACAAAATGTATGGTGATGCCCGACTGCGTTTCGCCCGCCGCCTTCACCGCCTCATGCACGTGATGCCCCCACATGCCCTTGCCTCCGAACTTGGGCAGCAGGGCAGGGTGTATGTTGATGATGCGGTTGGGGAACGCCGCAATGAGATACTGCGGCACTTTGGGCAGGAAGCCGGCGAGGATGATGTAGTCGCAGCCCTTCACCGTGTCCAGTACCATGCACCTCTCCTCCTCCAGTTCCTTCTTCGTTATCACCTTCGTCGGCACGCCGAGCCTCTCAGCCCTGACGATAGCGAAAGCGTCTGCGCGGCTGCTCACCACGATAGGGATTTCCACCCATGGCCGCAATTGGAAATACTTGATTATGTTCTCGCAGTTTGTGCCGCCTCCCGTCACGAAGATGGCAAGCCTTGTCTTGCTCATAATAGTCAGTCTTAGTCTGTCTGTTTGTTATTGATTTACAAAATTAGTGATTTTGGTTGAGAAAACGTTGCCCGAAGCAAGAAAAAAGTGAACGGACAGGCGTTTTTGCTCTTTGCAAAGGGCTTCTCATGGCGCCGTGAAACATAGGAGCAACCTTGTGTATCATAGAGAAAAGCGCCCAGCGACCAAAAATGCCTAACTTTGCCCGTCGATAACTGTGCAACAAAACAGAGAAACAGAAACACCTACATTATTTAATAAACTTTTTACTAATTATTAAACATTATGAAAATTAAGAAATTTACTTTTCTCTTGCTCGCTCTTTTAGTGGGGGGAGTGAACGCCCTTTCAGCGAAGGAACTGAAAGTGGACTTGAAGACAGGACTACAACAAGTAGGCGGTGGTACAGCAACATTCACTTATAATGATGATGGTGGATATGGTATCATGGAATGGGATTCATCAAATTCTAACAACTTGATGATTATCTCGGATTTCAAAGGTGACCTATATGAGTATGACGAACTCCGAATTGAGACGGAAGAGGGAACTCTGCCAGAGGGTGCGAATGAAGGCGACTATATATTAAACAAGTTCCGCATCGTTGTGAAATTCACTAACGGCGCAGCACAAGTAACACAGTATGTTGAAGTTGGGTCTAAAACAATTACATGGAATGACCTCAAGATTGCTGCTGCTGACCGACACTATATTGAGTACATCTATTTGGCAGGCACAGGTGCTTGGGATGGCGATGATCTTAAGAAGCCGGGCAATATCAAGATAAAGAGCATTTCTCTGTATGGCGAAACTAAGTATATTGAGGCTTCTGAATCTTTCGTCCTTCCAAAGGGAACTCTTGATTTGAAGGATTTGAAAGGAACATTCGCAGGATGGGCTAATACTGTTACATACCCAAAAGAATTTGCCGTTCAAGGAGAAGCCTTTGGCAATGGAGATGGTGGTAGTGAGTCAGAACATGTGACTATCCCTGAGGACTATGATTACATCAACTTCAATGTGACAGATGCTCAGTCTAATAGTTGTGCCCTCCGTGTATGGATTTGGGACAATGCTGTTGTCACCCTTTACCCATATCCTATCTCTGAAATCAATGATGAAACAGACTTTACAAAAGAACGTCAGATTACTGCACCCGGAACTTATGCCGTAAAAGTGTCTGGCTACAAATATCTGAAAGGTGTAAAGGCTGAGAACAACTGGGGTTCTCCGTCTGTTACGGTTTTTGGTGCTTATCTCTCAAAAGAAGCCCCTGTAGAATACGTTCCTTCTGGCGAGTACGTGCTTGAAGGCAACGTGAAAGGCGACAGCAAGTCGCTCACTACTGCTCTTGCAGACGAATCGGCAGTGCTTCTTGATGTCACTAAGGTTACAAACGAAGAGCCAATCGAACTCATTTCTGCCAACCCTAACTGTATCATCAAGGCTAAGGCTGGTCAAGTTACAAACACAGAGAACGTGCTGATTGACGGCACTATCGCCAACCTCTCACTGACCGACGGCTTCCCCGTTGCTGTGCCAACTGGCGCGACGGCTGATGCTGCCACATACACACGTGCGGAAATGAACACCTTCGGCACTATCTGCTTGCCATACGCAGCGACTGCCGGCGAGGGCGAGAAGTTCTACACTATCGACAAGATTGAGGGCGACCTTCTCGAGTTGAATGAGGTTGAGGGCGAACTCGCAGCAGGTACACCTGCTATCGTGGAGAAACTCGGTGGCGAGGGCATCACCATTTCCGGCTCGGGCGCCTTGGCAAGCGTGGCAGAAGTTGAGGGCAGCCTTAAACTGGTCGGCACATTAGTCGAGAAGACCATCTTGGCAAGCGAGAGCCAGTTGCCTATCTACGCTATCTCGGAGAACAAGTTCGTAAAGGCTACAGAGACAATCACCCTGCCCGCTTTCCGTGCATACTTCACTGCCGAGGATATTGCGGCTGACGATGCACCTGCTAAACTCCGCCTTGGCATTGCTGCTGACGACGCAACGGCTATCGGCGCAGTGGCTGGCGAGGGCAACGCAACGGTAGTAGGCATCTACTCAGTGAACGGCGCTGAGCAGAAGTCGCTGCAGAAGGGCGTGAACATCATCAAGATGTCTGACGGCACAGTGCAGAAAGTGCTGGTAAAGTAACCACCCGAGCGACCACACATATATATATAATGTATAACAAGCAAAACACACGAAGAATTATGAAAGAATATATCAAGCCAACAATGGAAGTAGTGGAGATTAGCACCGAAGAGATTAACGTAATGTCATACGGCGGCGAGACGGAAAATGTGACAGGCGAGGGCAGCCTCCGCAACATGTTCGACCTCGACGACAAGGGCGACTTCGGCAACATCTTCTGACCCACTGCTCCATGCAGCGCCTCCCCACATTGATGCGGAGGGAGAGCGCAAAGAAAACATACACGCACAAAAAAGCAACGCCAGCGCAAGCCGAGCGTTGCTTTTTTTGTGTATCTTTGCAGGAAAAAGGGGAAGAGAGAGGTGCCGCCAAAGCATGGTTCGTTCCGCACTGCTGCCGCTCTGCTCCTCCTCCACCCAAAAACCAAAACCAAATGAAAAGACTATTTGCCACTATCTGCACATCCCTCGCCCTGCTGACGGCGACGGCGCAGAGCCTTGGGACGCAGACCGCCGAGGGTGCCGCCCGAGGAACAATCGAAGTGAAAAACCCGTTTATGTGGACTGATGCGCCCGACCCGGACATCATACGTGTGGGCGACTACTACTATCTGGTCACCACGACCATGCACCTCTTCCCCGGAGCGCCCATCATGCGCAGCAGCGACTTGGTGCATTGGGAGACGGTGTCGTATCTGTTTGACGAAATCAAGGACACCCCACGCTATGACCTGCAAGAAGGCACGGTGTATGGCCGCGGGCAGTGGGCAACCTCGCTGCGCTACCACGACAGCACGTTTTGGGCGCTCTTCGTTGCCAACGACGAGCCGCACAAGTCGATGGTCTTCCGCACCGACGACCCTGCCAAGGGGTGGACGCTGCACAGCCGTCTGCCGGCATATCACGATGCGTCGCTCTTCTTCGACGACGACGGACGGGTGTATGTGTTCAGCGGCAGCGGCGACATACGCCTTGTGGAACTCGAGCCTGACCTCACCGCCGAGAAGCAGGGAGGAGTGAAGAAGACTCTGCAACTGAACGGACGACCGGGCGGACTGCATGAGGGCAGCCGTGTGGTGAAGCACGACGGCATGTACTATCTGCTCTGCATTTCGTGGCCCAACACGGGGCGGCAGGAGATTGCATACAGGAGCAAGAACATCGAGGGGCCTTACGACTCGAAGGTAATCTTGAAGAGCGACTTCGGCGGCTTCCCTCTCGCAGGACAGGGTACAATCGTGGACGGCAAGCACGGCGAGTGGTACGGCATCATGTTCCAAGACCGTGGCGGAGTGGGACGTGTGCTGACCATCGAGCCATGCTCGTGGATTGACGGCTGGCCTATGCTCGGCACTTTGGGCGACGGCAAAATCCCTGCCACAGTGACGCTGGACGGCACGTGCGAATGCCACAAGACGGCGCAGTATGCGGTGATTGACAAGGACTATCAGTGGAACCACAATTTCATCAGAGGCGACATCGCCACGCAGTCGGGCAGCCTAACCATGCCGGGCGAGTGGGTGACTCTGCGCACATCCCTCCTCGCCAACAACATCTACGATGCTCGCAACACGTTGACATGGCGCACGTGGGGTCCGACCTGCTCAGACACTATCGCCATCGACGCACGCAAGATGAAGGACGGCGACTGCGCCGGCATCGCTGCGTTCAACGGCGACTCGGGCGTGCTGACAATCAAGAGGGAGGGCAAGAAGACTTTCCTCGTCTTCACCGAAGAGAACGTGCGCTTGAGCGACCGCACGAAGGCCATCACCGCCGTCGACCGCAAGGAGACTGACAGGGTGGAAATTCCATCGTCGAAACTGAAAGACATCCGCCTCGTCATGAGCGGCGACTTCAACCCCAAGCGAGACATCGCCACGTTCCATTACAGCATCGACGGCGGCAAGACCTACCGCCGCATCGGCACTGACTACAAGATGATTTTCGACTACACACGCCTCTTCATGGGCAGCCGCTATGCCGCTTTCTACTATGCAACGAAAGAGACGGGCGGCGAAGTGACCGTGCGGCTCTGACAACACCGCAAGAAAAAACGGGCAGCCAACACACCGATGTTGGCTGCCCGTTTTTCTTGTCTGCGTTTTTTACGCATTCTGTACTGCTCCCTTCTCGTTTAGGAAGCATGCTTCTTTGCGAAGTCCGCCTCAGACTCGGTGAGGTAGATGATGCCCTCTATGAGTCCTGCGATTGAAGGGATGTAAGTCCAGCAGAACAGCAGGTAGAGGATGCCCTTGCCGATGTGTCCGAGGTAGAAATGGTGAGCGCCCAGACCGCCGAGCAGTATAGCGAGCAGTCCTGCCGTCACCTTGCTCTTCGTTGTGGTCGGAGCGGCTGGCTGCTGAGGCGCATACTGTGGCTGTGCCGGTGCGGCAGGCTGCTGTGGAGCATACTGCTGCTGTGGCTGTGGTTGTGGTTGTGGCGCAGGTGCCACTTCGGGTGAGAATGTCTTTCCGCAGTAAGGACACTGATACTTGTTTGTGCCAATCTGCTCTACGTTAGGGCTGCCGCATGCTGGGCATTTGATTTCTGCCATAGTCGATAAATGTTATTGATTATAATTAAAGGTTTTTCTGTTCCATTCTTTCCGTGTGGCATGGTGCGGCTACATCTTCGCTTTGCTTATGCCGTAGTAAATGAGCAGGTACACCGCCAGCAGCGCTCCCGAGGTGACGGCGAGCCACGCCCGGCTTGTTCCCCAAATGGAGAAGCAGCAATGCTCCGCTATGAAGATGATGACGAACAGCATCGAAATCGCCGTGGCGCTGACGCTGTGCTGCGAGTCCTTGAAGGCGACGCCTATTCCGCACACGAGGCTTATGCCCACAGTGACGAAGGTTGACAGCGCCAGTGCTTTCAGCATTTCCGCTTCCGCATTCGAAAGCAGGTAGAAGAGGAAAGAGAGTATCGCCGCCAGCAGCAGTGCGATGACAGTAGGTATTGCTTTGATTTTCATAGTGCAGGTGGTAGTTGCATGATTAGTTTCAAGATGTTTGGCGTGCTTTCCGCCTTCTGCCATGCTGCCATGCCGGCGCACCACACGAGTGTGTCCTTCGTCACTTTCTTCTCGAGCAGCATGGCCTTCACCTCCTGTTCGGTGTATGGTCCGCTCGCCTTTCCTTCGGTGGCTACATACCACTCCGTCGGCTTCGGCTGCACAGGCTTCGCCGTTTCAGGCACCTGCATCGTCTGCATCGTCTGGTTCATCACGTTCACCATTTGCTGCGCCATGCCCATGCCCATGCCGAACTCCATAAGCCTGTCCAATGTAGGGAAATTGTTGTCGTTCATATAGGTATCGAGTATGTGTGTAAAGTATTTTATATGCTTATGAGTGATGTGCGTGCCGCCACGCCCTATTGCTGCCCGTCGCTCGTCGGCGGCATAGGCGGCACGGGAGGAGTTGGCGGTGCAGGAGGTGCGGGAGGCGTTGGAGGCATGGCAGGGAACAGCCCGTTCATCTCCGTGTTCTTAGCCATATCCCAGTTAGCCATTCCGTTCGCCCACACATAGGTGTCGGGCGTCAGTTGCCCTGCCGCAATCATCTGACCCAGTTGCGCCGCGTTGTGCGGTCCTGTCTGCTGTCCGTTCACGAGAACGTAGTAGTTCATCTGCGGCACCTGCGGTGGCTGCTGCATGTTCTGCGCAGCGGTCTGCCCCATTTGGTTCATCATGCCAGCCATTTGCTGCCCCATGGCTCCGCCCATCATCATGCCCGTCATCATGCCGGCAGGGTTGAACTGTCCGCCGGCTCCGGCGTTCATCGCTCCGCTCTGCCCCATGGCGCTTGCGAACTGCTTGCCCACCTCGGCTTGCTGGTCGAGCGCATGGGCGCCCATGTACGCCGTCTCGGTCTGCAGCCTCTGCGCCCTCTGCATCTCCTCACGCTGTATCGCCATGGTGGCTCGCATGTTCTCCGAGTTCCACTCCTGCATCTGCTCCATGTTGCGTATGTTCGTGTCCGCCTGTGCTTGCACCGTGCGGCTGACGATGCCCACGGTCAGACCCCTCAGCTGCTGATAGCCCTCCGAGTCCTTGTTCAGCGTGATAGCCTCGATGTCCAAAGCCTTCAGGTTCACCCCGAAGTCCTCGGCGAAACGCTTGCCGATGTACTGCTGCGCCATTTCGCTGATTTCAAGTATCTTGCTTTCCAGACGCATCACCGACATGTCCTCCGAACCTGCGGCGTTGATGATGATGTGCTTCATGTATTTCGTCAGCGCTCCCCTCACCTGATTCTTGAAGTCCATAGTGTTGAATTCTATCAAGCGGTTCAGTTTGATAAACGCGCGCACGTCCGTCAGATTGAAAGTGATAGTGCCTCGAGCCGACACAGGCACGGCGAGGTCGGGATAGCGCGAGTCGAACACGTCGAAGAATGGAATGCCGAACAGCACCTGATTGTTGCCCTGCAAGTTGATGAAATACACCTCAGCCTGAAACGGCCCGCCCTGTCCGCCGCCGTATGCCAGACCCACGAGGCTGGATATGAAAGGCAGGTTAGCGCTCTCGATAGTGCCGTCATACGGACCCATGATGAAGTCCTGATTGTTGTCATGCTCAGCCCCTGCTCCTCGGTAAACGAACACCGCCATTTCGCCGTCTTTCACCCTAAGGCTGCTGCCCCAGCGCACAAAGTTAGCCCTCTGCCCCGGGTCGTCAGAGTCGTTGAACTGCGGACGCCACTTCCACACGATGTAGTCTTTAAGGTCGCAACGGATGATGTTCATCATCCCTCCATTCTTTGCCATTGTTCTTCTCTGTTATATATATTACATAAATGTGTACCTGCCTTTCTCCCCGCCTTCTCCGCTCCTCTCCTTCCGCTCTCAGCCATTCTCGCCCCTGCCCCACACCCCCCCCACGGTCGGCACGCACGCCGCTGAGGTATAAGGACTTGCAAATATACCTCATTTTTTTCTAACAGAAAAGAAACTTGCAAAAAAAAATGATTGCGGCGCTCAAAAGCAGACAGCCGTTGCCTACAAAAGTGGGCAACGGCTGTTATCAAAAGTGGGCAACGGCTGAACGGACTAGGAGGCAACCGCTGGCATAGATAATCTGCATTGGCTGACGATTATAAGTTGTCACGGCTGACTATTGTAATCGTGAACGGCAGGGCGTTTCAGCG
>JAFLUT010000081.1 GCA_022508665.1 Prevotellaceae bacterium
CGATTACAATAGTCAGCCGTGACAAATTATAATCGTCAGCGAATGCAGATTATCAATGCCGGCGGTTGTCTACTAGGTCGAAAAACGGTTGCTATCTGACAGCGCCAGCGGTTCGCTGTTGAAGTGATGAAAATTTTATTGTTTTTCATATAAAAGAATGAGGAAAATACATATCATATTTTACCTGCTTGCCATGCTCACGGCATCCATAGACGCAACGGCACAGAAAGTGCTGAATGTCATTGGCGACAGTTATGTGGCAAACCACCGTCGCCCAAAGGAGGAGGCATGGCACTCGAAACTGGCTACAAAGTTGGGATATACATATAACAACTACGGACGCAACGGCTCATGCGTGGCATTCGACCGCACACACGACGGCAAGTGGAATTTTGGGCCTGCAATGTGGGTTCGTTACGCAGACATGGAACCGTCGGCAGACTATGTGCTGATTATTGCTGGGCATAATGACGCAGACAAAGTGAAGGAGAATGCGGATTCACTCCGAATGTTTGCCGACTCTCTCGAAGTGCTGCTGTCTGGCATAGAGAGGCTCTGCCCCAATGCACGCATCGGATATGTCACACCGTGGTATGTCGACCGCCAAGGCTTCGCCCCCGTGTGCAAAGTTATCAAAAAGGTGTGCAAGAAACACGGCATTCCCGTGTTGATGAACTACGACAAGAAAAGCGTTATCCGTGTGCGCGACGAAGAGTTCCGCAAGCGTTACTTTCAAGGGGCGGACGACACAGCCCACCTCAACGCCGACGGACACGATTTGTTTCTGCCTGTGGCAGAGAAGTGGTTCTTGAAGAATGTCGCAAAGGAATAAGGGATAATTTATTGAATATCAACTATAATATAAACTAACTAAAACCAAAAACTGATTATGAAGAAATTACTATTAGCCATTTCGGCTGCCATGCTCACTCTGAGCGTTTCCGCTCAGCAGGTGACGGCGAAATGGGAATTGAGCGACAAGGACAACCTTGGGGCATATACTCTCAGTGGAGATGATGCCTACACAAGCCTTGTTACAACTCAACAGACGCTTGGCAGTAACATTGCTACGACAGCGACGATGACAGGCACGAATGCCGATGCAGGCTATGAGGCCGTTGCCTATGACCCTTATTTCACAACGTTCACTCCAAAGACACGCGTTACGGCAAAATCAAGCGGTCATTTCGTGCGTTTTGCAGTGACGCCCAATAGCGGACATACCTTCAAGCCCACAAGCATTTCATTTGATGCAGCAAAGGTGGGTACTGACGGAGGCAACGTTGACGCTTATTACAGTGTAGGTACGACCACGGAAGTGCCTCTTGCAACGGGGCTTGCACCACTGCGCAACAAGATTGGCGCTAACAACTCTACGGGATACTCACACTATGAGTATTCGATGGGTGATGTGGTGGCTGACGGAAAAGCCTTCTACATATATTTATATATATACAATCTGAACGGCACCGACACAGAGACACCAAAGGCAATCGGCTTCCGCAACGTGCAGATAAAAGGTATTGTCGATGAACCTATCTACAACGTGGGCAACTATATCACATCGTTCACATGCACCGCTACACAGGCTTATGGCGGAGAGAGTTCGACACTCGACCTCCTCTCTTTGTCAAAGGACTTGACCAACGGCGGTCTTGCTACATATTCAAACAAATTGTATGGTGACCCCAAGGATTTCAAAGTGACTTTGAAAGATGGCTACACTCAGCAGATTTCATATAGCGGCAATGTTGTCACCGTGAAAATCTACAAGGAAGGTGAGCAAGTGTTCTATTTTGAGGTAAGATTTAAGGTAACCAACCGTGCCCCTAAGCCTGCTGCCACACCTCTGAAACGTGGACTCATGGCTATGAACCTCTCGGCGAGTGGTAGCTCGGGAAATTTGATTAGTTGGCGACACAGAGAGACCGACGGCACAGGAGTGAAATATAAACTGTATCGTGGTAGCAGCGCAACAACTCAAAGCGTTAAATTGAATAGCGGCAAATACATCATTGACCGCACTAACTTCAAAGACAATAACGGTACTACATCATCATATTATAAACTTGAAGTGTACGATGAATACGGCAATCTGCTCGAAACGGAAGTGAGCGGAAAGACATGGACAAATCAGGCTTTCGACATTGTGTTGAGCGATGCTCCGATTGACACTCGCAACAAAGCGACTTATACGCCAAACGATGCTTCATATTGCGACATGGATGGTGACGGTGAGTATGAAATTATCTTGAAGTGGAGTCCATCTAACGAGAAGGATGCTGCAAGCACCGGCACTACTTCCAATGTGTTCTTCGACTGCTACAAACTCAATGGCACACGCTTGTGGCGTATCGACATGGGACAGAATTTCTTTGCAAGCGCTCACACTATTCAGTTCATCGCATGGGATTTTGATGGCGACGGCTATGGAGAGTTTATGGTGAAGACTGCTCCTGGTACGGTGGATGGCGAAGGCAACTATGTGTTGCTTGGCAATGATGATCCATACGCAAACCTTCTGAGTAGTAGAGGCAAGCAAGACCACGGGTCGGAATATATTACCGTGTTTGACGGAACAACAGGAGCGGAACTCGCTACTATTCCTTATCACACTGATTACAACACGGGAAAGAACTACTGGGGCGACAGCAACCAGAACCGCTCAGAGCGCTATCTTGCGGCTATCGCTTGGCTTGACGGGCCAGAAGGCAATCCAAGTCCTATCTTTGCACGTGGATATTACAGCGGCGCTTTCGTTGGCGCGTATGACTGGGATGGTGAAACGTTGACAGAGCGTTGGGTGAGCCGCAACACGAGCAGCGGCAAAGGCCTTTGGGGCGAGGGCGCTCATTGGGTGTCTGTTGGCGATTGCGACGGTGACGGCAAGCAGGAGATTGTGTATGGTTCTGCAGCCCTCGACCACGACGGCTCGCTCCTCTATCGTACAGGTCTTGGACACGGCGATGCCCTTCACCTTGGCGATTTCATCCCAGAGCGTGAGGGATTGGAAGTGTTTATGGTGCATGAACATTCTCCATACGGATGTGACTTGCGTGATGCTGCCACAGGAAAGATTCTTCTTCGTAAGACTGCAGGAGGTGATACTGGTCGTGGCCTCGCTGCTCACCTTGATTCATCCTCTCCTCATTCTCAGTTTGTGCATAGTAGTGCTGCAGGTATATATGATTGCGCCGATGGTTCAGAAGTTGTTGGGGAGTATAATGCTGGTGGTGGCGCAAGTATAAACAACCGTATATATTGGGACGGTGACCTTTATGATGAGTACTATGACAGAAACGTGATTGCTCATTACAATCCTTCATCTAAGGGGTTTGACCGTATTCGGGTGAACAATACTAACTATGTGCCAGGAAACACCAACAATGGTAGTAAAAACAATCCTTGTGTGATGGGCGATATTCTCGGTGACTGGCGTGAGGAAACTGTGACATGGGAACAGAACTCTGCAGGAAAATATGTTCTTAAAATTGTTGCAACAAACTACACCTCAAACTTCCGTATTCCTCATTTGATGGACGACCTCAACTATCGCGCTCAGGTGATTAACCAGAACTGCTGCTATAATCAGCCTCCTCACCTCTCATACGACCCTGCAGTGAAGTATAAAGGCAATCCAAATCAGGCTGAATTGGCTGACAAGGAAGACCCAACTGCAATAGGCGCAATTGAGACAAATGTTGACAATGCGACAGGAGAACAAACCATTTACACCATAACAGGCGTGAAGGTGAAGAAGGTTACAACTCCTGGTATTTATATCGTCAACGGTAAGAAGGTTTATGTGAAATAAGACGGCAACTGCTTCACGAACATAAGATGTTTGTGTAAAGTTGAAATGCCAAACGGGTGAAATACTTGCTTTTTGCAGTAATTCACTCGTTTTTTATTGCGAAAATGTATAAAGTTTCGTTGTAATTTCGTAAATTTGCAACGTCTTTTACTCCTTTCCCACTCGATGGGAGAGGCGTTTTGTCATAGAAGGGAAAGGGAGAAGGGCTGATTTTAGTATTTGGAATATAATATATGAAATAAGTATATGAAACATCAGTTACGCAGTGCTGTCTGCACAGAAGGTCGCCGTATGGCTGGAGCCCGTGCTTTGTGGGTAGCCAATGGCATGAAGCGTGAACAATTTGGCAAGCCAATTATAGCCATTGTCAACTCATTCACACAGTTTGTTCCGGGTCACACTCATCTGCATGAGGCTGGTCAGATTGTGAAGGCGGAAATAGAGAAGATGGGATGCTATGCTGCCGAGTTTAACACTATCGCTATTGATGACGGAATAGCAATGGGGCATGACGGAATGCTCTATTCGTTGCCTTCTCGTGACATCATCGCAGACTCTGTGGAATATATGTGCAATGCTCACAAGGCGGATGCAATGATATGTATTTCTAACTGCGACAAGATAACTCCGGGCATGCTCATGGCTGCCATGCGACTGAACATCCCAGCGATTTTCGTCAGCGGTGGCCCTATGGAGGCAGGCAAATATAAGGGAGAAAATCTCGACCTCATAGCAGCGATGATAAAGGGTGCAGACCCAACGGTGAGCGATGATGAATTGGCTGAGGTTGAGGCACGTGCTTGTCCCGGCTGCGGATGTTGCTCCGGTATGTTCACCGCAAACTCAATGAACAATTTGACAGAGGCTATCGGTCTTTCTCTTCCCGGCAATGGTACAATTCTTGCTACCCATGTGAACCGCAAGGAACTGATGAAGGAGGCCGCTCGTCAGATTGTGAAAAATGCGTTTGCTTATTATGAAGATGGCGATGAGTCTGTTCTTCCTCGCTCTATCGCTACTCGTCAGGCATTCCTCAATGCAATGACACTCGACATCGCTATGGGTGCATCTTCTAACACCGTGCTTCACCTTTTGGCTGTGGCACAGGAGGCAGAGGTGGATTTCACTATGTCTGATATTGATGCCCTTTCACGCAAGACACCTTTCCTTTGCAAACTCGCTCCTAATTTCCAAAAGTACAGCGTGCAGGAGTGTGGACGTGCAGGCGGTATGCTGAATCTTCTTGGAGAGTTGGCAAAGGGCGGACTGATTGACACATCTGTGAAGCGTGTGAATGGCGCAACTCTTGCAGAGGATATTGAGAAGTACTCTATCACGAAAGCGGAGATTGACCCAGAAGCAAAACGTATATATTCAAGCGCTCCTGCTGGCGTGTTCTGCAATGAATTAGGTGTACAGGACACTAATTACGAGACACTTGACACCGACCGTGAAAATGGTTGTATCCGTGACATCGAACACGCTTACACGAAAGACGGTGGTATGGCAATACTCTTTGGCAACATTGCTCAAGACGGTTGCGTAGTGAAGACTGCTGGTGTTGATGAAAGCATCTGGAAGTTTAGTGGCCCTGCCGTAGTGTTTGACTCGCAGGAAGATGCTTGCGAGGGTATTCTTGGCGGCAAGGTGAAGAAGGGCGATGTGGTAATCATCACGCACGAAGGTCCTAAGGGAGGTCCGGGTATGCAGGAAATGCTTTACCCTACATCTTATATAAAGAGCATGCACATGGGTAAGGAATGTGCATTGGTTACTGACGGTCGTTTCTCTGGCGGAACATCAGGACTTTCTATTGGTCACGTGTCTCCCGAGGCAGCATCGGGTGGTAATATCGGCAAGATTGTTGACGGCGATATCATCGACATCGACATTCCAAACCGCTCTATCAATGTTCGTCTCAGCGATGAGGAATTGGCTGCTCGTCCGCAGCAACCGCTCAAGAGAAATCGTGTTGTTTCAAAGGCTCTCCGTGCATACGCTCAGAGTGTAGCGAGTGCAGATAAGGGAGGCGTAAGAATTATAGACTAACAATTAAGTAGGCATAAGACTTATATATGGAAAAGATTACAGGTGCAGAGGCAATGATGCGAGCCCTCGAACATGAGGGAGTGGATGTGCTGTTCGGCTATCCGGGCGGTTCTATCATGCCTACTTACGATGCACTTTATGACCATAAGAAAACTCTCAACCACATTCTTGTACGCCACGAGCAGGGAGCGGTACATGCCGCTCAAGGGTATGCCCGTGTGAACGGAAAGGTGGGATGTGCCATTGTTACATCAGGCCCCGGTGCTACAAATACTGTGACAGGTATTGCAGATGCTATGATTGACTCTACCCCAATGGTTGTCATCTGTGGTCAGGTCGGTGTGGCAATGCTCGGTACAGATGCCTTTCAAGAGGTGGATGTGGTTGGTGTGACATCGCCAATCAGCAAGTGGAGTTATCAAATCCGCCGTGCAGAGGATATTGCTTGGGCGGTGTCTCGTGCGTTCTACATCGCACGAAGCGGCCGCCCGGGCCCAGTGGTGCTTGACTTTGCAAAGAATGCTCAGACATCAATGGTTGAGTTTGAGCCAACCAAAGTGGATTTCATCCGCAGTTACGACCCTGAGCCAGATGTTGATATGACGGCTATCGAGACTGCTGCGAAGATGATAAACGATAGCGTGAAGCCGTTTGTGCTGGTAGGGCAGGGCGTAGAACTTGGCAATGCTCAAGAGGAACTGCGTACTCTCTTGGAGAAAGCCGACATTCCATGCGGCACAACATTTCTCGGTCTTTCTGCCATTGCTTCCGACCATCGTCTGAACATGGGTATTCTCGGAATGCACGGCAACCTTGGCCCTAACGTGATGACCAATCAGTGCGACCTCCTCATTGCCGTCGGCATGCGTTTCGACGACCGCGTGACTGGCAATCTCGCAACATACGCAAAGCAGGCGAAAATCATACACTTCGACATAGACCCTGCGGAGTTCAACAAGAATGTGCCTGTTGACCTTAAGGTGCTTGGCAACTGCAAGGAAACGCTTGCCGCCGTCACTAAACTCGTTGACGAAGCAAAGCATTCGGCATGGATTGACGGCTTTAAGCCATACGCAGAGAAGGAATATAACAAAGTGATTGACAAGGCACTGCATCCTAAGGAAGGGGCATTGCTGATGGGAGAGGTCATCCGCAAGGTCAGCGAAGCCGCCAACAATGAGGGCATTCTTGTTACGGACGTTGGGCAGAACCAGTTGATGTCATGCCGTTATTTCAAGTTCACAAAGCATCGCTCAGTCGTTACATCAGGCGGTTTGGGAACAATGGGTTTCGGCTTGCCTGCTGCCATTGGTGCAACATTCGGAGCGCCTGACCGCACCGTTTGCCTCTTTGTGGGCGACGGAGGTTTGCAGATGACCATTCAAGAACTCGGCACTATAATGGAGCAGGGTGCGCCTGTGAAGATAATACTTCTGAACAACAACTTCCTCGGCAACGTGCGCCAGTGGCAGGAGATGTTCTTCTCTCATCGCTACTCGTTCACTCCGTTGCTCAACCCTAACTATGAACTCATAGCCAAGGGATACGGCATTCCTGCCAAGACGGTGATAGAGCGTAACGACCTCGATGCCGCTATACAAGAAATGTTGGCAACTCCTGGCCCATTCCTTTTGCAATGCGCAATCAAGGAAGAGGACAACGTGCTGCCGATGACACCGCCGGGAGCAAATGTTGACGAGATGTTGCTCGAAGTGTAATTCTTTCGGAGGCAATGTCAAGGAAAACATTTGGAGGGCAATGTGGAGAATGCACATCGTGCGGAAAGTGTGAACGGATGCTCAATCGCCAAGAAGAACGAAGTAGGGTAGTACCGTCTCAAAACACACAGCGAACACTGCCCACACTGTCGCAAAACAACAAAACAGTACAACAGCAACCAATGGAACAAGATACAACAACAAAACTTTATACATTTCTGATATATTCAGAGAACGTGCCAGGTCTGCTCTCGCAGATTACGGCTGTTTTCACTCGTCGACAGGTGAATATAGAGTCATTGAATGTCTGTGCATCAAGCACTCCTGGGGCGCACAAATACACTGTCACCGCCTATTGCGATGAACACATGGCTCAGATGCTCACAGCCAACATTGAGAAGCGCATTGAGGTGATGCAGGCGAACTATTACACTGACGATGAGATATTTATTAACGAGACGGCTCTTTTCAAGATAAACACCTCTACAATGTTAAAGAATCGTCATGTTAGTCGTATGGTGCGTCTCCATGACTCAAAAATAGTAGAGGTGAACAGCACATACGCAGTGGTTGAAAAGACAGGGACGACTGAAGAAATAATGTCCCTTTACGAAGAACTCAGTAAACTCGATTGCGTGTTACAGTATGTTCGTTCTGGGCGTATCTGCATCACAAAGAGCCGCTTAGAACCTCTCTCCGAGTTTCTGTCTGCTCGTGAGGAAAAGAGAAATAAGAAACAGAATTGCAATCAGTAAAATTCTTTTGAAATAATAACTAATATTAAAACTAAACGAAAATGGCAAAAATGAATTTTGGTGGCGTTATCGAAGAGGTAATGACACGTGAAGAATTCCCACTCGAGAAGGCTCGTGAAATCCTTAAAGACGAGACTATCGCAGTTATCGGTTATGGCGTTCAAGGTCCAGGTCAAGCATGCAACCTGCGTGACAATGGCTTCAATGTGATTGTTGGTCAGCGTCAAGGTAAGACATACGAGAAGGCTGTTAACGACGGTTGGGTACCGGGCGAAACACTCTTCTCTATCGAAGAGGCAGCAGAGAAGGGTACAATCGTAATGTGCTTGCTTTCTGATGCAGCCGTTATGTCTGTATGGCCAACACTCAAGCAGTACCTCACTCCGGGCAAGGCACTCTACTTCTCTCACGGCTTCGCTATCACTTGGAACGACCGCACAGGCTGTGTTCCTGCTAAGGACATCGACGTTATCATGGTTGCTCCTAAGGGTTCAGGTACATCACTTCGTACAATGTTCCTCGAGGGTCGTGGTCTCAACTCTTCATACGCTGTATATCAGGATGCCACAGGCAAGGCACTTGACCGCACACTCGCTCTCGGTATCGGTATCGGTTCTGGTTATCTCTTCGAGACAACTTTCCAGCGCGAGGCAACATCTGACCTCACAGGCGAGCGTGGTTCACTCATGGGTGCTATCCAAGGTCTTCTCCTCGCTCAGTACGAGGTACTTCGTGAGAATGGTCACACTCCATCTGAGGCATTTAACGAGACTGTTGAGGAACTCACTCAGTCGCTCATGCCACTTTTCGCACAGAAAGGTATGGACTGGATGTATGCCAACTGCTCAACCACTGCACAGCGTGGCGCACTCGACTGGATGGGTCCTTTCCACGATGCAATCAAGCCAGTTGTTGAAAAACTCTACAACTCTGTAAAGACAGGCAACGAGGCACAGATTTCTATCGACGCAAACTCAAAGCCAGACTACCGTGTAGGTCTTGAGAAGGAACTCGCTGCACTCCACGACTCTGAAATGTGGCGTACAGCAGAGGTTGTTCGTCAACTTCGTCCAGAGAACAACTAAATTGTTCATATATAAAATAAACTGTTAGGGAAACAGGCTGTGTCACATCAGTGGCACAGCCTGTTTTCATTTGACTTTTATGTTGATAGATATTTGTTGCCTCAGAGTAAGGATAACTTTAAGGAGAGGTAGTTAGAATCTGTTTCCACCACCTCGGTTTCCGCCGCCTTCACCTCCTCCAAAGCCTCTTTGACCACCACCTTCTCCGCCAAAATCAGGACGTTCATATCCACCTTCATTCCTCATGTTGCGTAGATTTTGGCGTGCTTCTCTTGTGCCAAACATATTGAGTCGGTAGATGAAATGAGCCATAACGTAACTGTTGATGCTGTTTGTCTCGGTGTCTCGGCGAGAGTAGGCATTGATTGTTCGGCTGATATTGCTACGCTGGTGCAGAATGTCAAACGCCTGCAATGATACGGTTGCTTGACGGTTCTTCAAGAAACGATAACTAACCTGTGCATTCCATATCAACTCGTTGGTATTCATAGATGCAGAAGAGTATCCACGGCGTGAATTCATGCCTATGTCTGTGGAGAAACCAAAGCCATTCTCAAAGTTACCGCTTGACGATAAGCCATAGTGGAAATTGTATGTGTTCTGATTGCTTGCCTCTACAATGTCGCTGGTTGATTTAGACCATGTTATGCTGCCGTTAGCACGTATGTCAAAATAAGCAAGACGAATTGTCAGACTCATGTTCTCGCCCAATGTAGTCTGCTGTACCAAGTTTTTCAATGTCTCGTGGTTCTGATATATGTAACCTACATTGTTACGCAGCGAGGCAGATGTATTGGTGTTAAGCGTCAGTTTTTCCCAAATCAGAGGAGTGTTGAAACCAATGTTTCCGCTTATATTCCAGTTTCCGTTGATATTCTCTGGCCTCGTTGTCTGTCCACCCGTCTCATCATTATATTCTGTGCGGTTGCTTATGCTGTTTAGGGTGTTGCTGAACGAGAAACGTCCGAAGAGCGATTGCGACGTTGCTGCAAAGTAGTTATTGTAGTCAGCGTTGAAATTGTTGGTAAACGATGGCTTCAAGTTTGGGTTACCTTCTCTGATGTTCAGCGGATTGCTGTTGTCCGTCAGATTGAACAAGTCCGTCATGTCTGGCTGTGAAGAATTGCCTCGATATGTCAGACGCAATGTGTGCTGCCTTGTAAAGCGGAAACGAGCATTGAGGGTGGGGGATATGCGTGAGAAACTGCGACTGGCAATAGTGTCAAGTCCTTGGTATTGATACACCATCCTTTGGTTTTGCTGCTCCACTCTCACGCCAGCGCTGATGTTGAGCAGCGATGTGATGTATCGCAAAGAGAAATCTATGTTGTGGATTTTGTTTACGTTGTCTGTATATCGGGAGAGCGATTTGCTCAGAAACTCATCGTAATTTGGCGCAAGCATGCCGTATTGCCCGTAGTTCTCCCACAGTTCCTGTCCTATTTCATCAACCTTCGCAAAGTCGTAGGTCTGTCCGTTAGCGTGGCGTTTGGAGTAGTTGTAACTGTAACTCAGTTGGGCGAACAAATTCCGCAGCACAGGCTCGGAATAGTTCAATCCTATTGTGTAATTATTGTTGTCCGAAGGATTGTTGCGGAAACGGTAAGTCAAATCCGTAGAGTCGTTTCGCTGATGGTAGATGACATTCGAGTGGCTGTAATTCTTGTTCTTGTTGCCGCTCGTCGCGCCGCTCAGTCGCAGGGTTATGTTACGCCCGCTCTTCCCGCTTTCCGACGCCTCACCAAACAGAGGTTTTCCACCCAATTGTCGGTTGAGGGTGAGATTGCCGTTAAGGTTATAACTTGAACCATCGCTGTAACTGTCTGATGCATTCTCATTGATTTTTATGTCGTTGCTCACTTCGTCTATCTGCGACAACGGGTCGCTTATTCCACGCTGATACGGGTCATCATTGAAGGTTGCAGACATATTGTTTGATGTGTTGTCTGTATTGCCAAACGAGAACGATGGACGGAAAATAAGCGTTGTGAGCGAGTCTATTTTCCACTCCAATTTGAAGTCTCCATTGACATTGTTCGACTTGTTGAGACTTTGATTTCTGCTGTTGCTGAATGATGAATTTGACGACACGAAATTCTGAGTGCTGTTATATGTCTTTGTGTCGCTCTTGCGGTAGTTGTAACGAATGTTTCCTCCAAGTTCAAAGTTGTCAAGGTCTACCACCAAACGTCCGCCCACTTGCCCAACCGTAGTGTTGCCATTGTTTCCGCCACGGCCTCCTCCGCCACCCGTTTGTCCGTTGGTGTTGTTGAGCGAACCTATCACATTTGCCTGTATCTTATCTGCAAAACGGTTCACCATTAGTCGGTCGGCATAGCGGTCTTCCGACCCGTACGCCAAATCCACGTTGCCAAACCAGCCTTGCTTCATTCCCTTCTTTATGCTGAGGTCAATGACCGTTTCCTCCTCGCCGTCGTCAATGCCAGTGATGCGGCTCAAATCAGACTGCTTATCGTATGTCTTTATCTTGTCCACAATTTCCGTCGGGATATTCTTCATCGCCATGTTTTGGTCGTTGCCGAAAAACTCCTTGCCATCAACCATAATTTTCTTTACAGTCTTGCCGTTAATCTTTATGGTGCCATCATCACCGACTTCCGCTCCTGGCAACTTGCGTATCAGTTCCTCCAGCACGCTACCCTCAGGCACTTTGAAAGCGTCAGCATTGAAAATTATAGTGTCCTCCTTCACCTCAACCTCCTTCATCTGCGCCGTCACCACCGCCTGTTTCAGTTCTATGCTCCCCGGAACAAGCAGCACTGTACCCAGCAGTTGGCTGCCCCCATTAGAAGCGTGGTTTATAGTTATCTGACGGAAAAAATTATGGTAACCGATGTACGATATTTTCACCACGTATGTGCCGTCTTTCACATCTTTTATACTGAAAGAGCCGTCCTCGTTTGTCGTACCACCTGTTACCATTCTTGCTGTGTCGGCAGTCATCACCAATACAGTACTGCGCATCAGCGCCTCTCCATTCTCTCTATCTACAACCTTGCCTCTCAGCAATGTCTGCGACTGCACGCACACAGCGACACACATCATCATTGCCAGCAACACTATTTTCTTTGTAAACCCCATATATTTTTCTCTTTTTGACTTGACACCTTTTTGACTGATTTCACCCCAAAAGGTTTAATCCCTTTTTTCTTTAATCACCAAATGCTACACGACAATCAAAACAACAAAAGAACATCGCCATACCAAAACACTCTTTTTCTGTTGTTTTCAACAACGGCTGACCTCTGAAACTCCCTGCCGTTCACGATTACAATACTCAGCCGTGACAAATTATA
>JAFLUT010000082.1 GCA_022508665.1 Prevotellaceae bacterium
CAGCCGTGACAAATTATAATAGTCAGCCAATGCAGATTATCTATGCCGGCGGTTACCTGCTAGTTCGATGAAAGGTTGATAGAAATTAGAGAGGACGGGGATCGTTTTATACCGATGTTGAACGAAAAAAATGATATTCATGTGTGACTTTTGCCATAGAGATTTTGTTGGTTGATATTTATGCTTGTGTTAAACGATGAATTCGATAGTTGTGTAAATAGATGACCAATGCTTATTGGGGTGTGCTTAGTGCTTTTGTTGAAGTCATCTTGAGTACATCTGAAGTGAAATCCACAACGGCAAGGCGGTGTGTGACGAAGATGATTGTGCAGTCCTCAAAGTGTTGTTTCAAGTTTGTTAGCAGATGTCGTTCAGTGTCTATGTCAAGGGCTGATGTGGCCTCATCAAGCAACAGCACTTTGCATGGATGAAGTATTGCCCGTGCAATGGCGATGCGTTGTGCTTGTCCTTCCGACAGTCCGCCGCCTTGCTCTGAGCATTTTGTGTCAAGTCCGTTGGGCATGTCGAGGACGAAATCTGCCATTGCGAGGTGCAGTGCCTCCTTCATCTGTTCCGTTGTAGCATTTGGGTTGCCAAGAAGCAGGTTTTCTCGGATTGTGCCAGAGAATAAGGTGTTTCCCTGCGGAATGTAAGAGAAGTTGCAACGCAGTGAGGGGGAAATGGGTGTCTCTGTTGCTATGGGCGCTGTGCCGTCAGACTGTGAATTATATGCTTTTACGTCACCTTCGCTTGGTTTTATCAGAGCGAGAATCATGCGGATGAGGGTCGTCTTTCCCGCACCTGTTTCGCCGAGAATGGCAGTGAAACTGCGAGGCTTGAAGTCATGTGAGAAGTTTCGGAGAATAGTGCGGCCTTTGTCTGTGTATTTGTAAGAGACATTCTTGAAACTAATGCCAATGTCGCCATGCAGATGCACTGGGAGTGCCATATCTTCAAGTGGCAGTTCTTCCAGTTCCATGAGACGCTCGCATGAAGTCATGCTGTTGACAAATACTGGCAGCAGTCGGGCGATGTCGAGCATAGGGCGTTGGATGCGGTTGATGAGTTGCGTAAATGCCATGAGTACTCCTACGGTGATAAGCCCCTTGTCCAGTTGCATCAGTCCCCATGAAAGGGCTGTTAGGTATGCTCCTGCAAAGCCGATGTTGACCAGTGATTTTGACAATATGGAAAACTTGGCTCGGGTCTTTATCTGCTTGTGAAGCACGGTCTGCCGATGTTCGAGTTTGCTGACCATTGTGTTCTCACGCCAAAGGACTTTAATGACCATTTTGTGCTGTATGCACTCCTGTATAATGGACTGTATGGCAGAGTTGCTGTCTTTTATCTTGCGTACAATACGCCGCATCTTCTTGAAATATATGCGTGAAAGAAGAATGAAGAAAGGGGAGGAGATAATGACAATGACAGCAAGCGTGCTGTCCATTATATATAGGTATATAAACGATGCGACGAACTGTACGATGATGATGACTAAGGAAGGCAGTACATCAGTCATAAGGCTGACGATGTCGCTCACATCGCCGAAAAGACGGTTCAGCACATCTCCACTGTGGTATTTCTCTATGCCGCGCCATTCTCCTTTCAGCAGACGGTTGAAGAAGTGTCTCTGAGTAATGTTTTGTGTCTTCACCCCCAGTACAGCGCCTATCCAAGTGGAAGCAATGTGGAGGAGCAATTCAATGAGTAATATGAGAGCAAGCAGTATAGCCCCCCACACAATGCTTCCGTCTTTGGAGTGGGTCGCAATGTCGGTCAACGAGCGTATGGTGTCAACGCCGAGCAGTCCAAGCACTACTTGCAACAGTCCTATTGCCATGTTGAGCATGGCTTGCAGACGGCATCTTTTGTGGTGCTTCCACAGCCATGCAGCGATTTGCACAGTGGAATATCGTGTCTTGTTCAGTTTCATGCGGTAGAGTGTTTGGAACGTTTAAGGTTGTATGTGAGTTTTCGTTGCAAAGCCTTTTTTATTCCCTGCTGTCAGCCCCCCACATCATCTTATGTCGCAGGGTGGAAAAGAAACTTTTGCTTTGCTTAGTGACGACATTGACAGAGTAGGGCGCTTTGCGTATTCTCAGATGAATGTTGTCGCGGTAACTTTGACTGCGTCCGTCAAGCGATATGAGGAAACTTTTGCTTCGGCTTTCCACACGGAGAGTTATCTCGCTGTTGTCGCACAGAACGATAGGACGCATGTTGAGGCTGTGAGGAGCAACGGGAGTAAGGCTGATAGTTTCGCTCTGTGGCACGATGATAGGCCCTCCCACGCTGAGCGAATATGCAGTGCTTCCCGTGGGTGTGCCAACGATAAGACCGTCCGCTTGATAGGTGGTCAGATATTCGTTGTTGATGTCGGTGTGTATAGTTATCATCGAAGAAATGTCGTGTTTCAGAATGGCTATTTCATTGAGGGCGTATGGATAGCCGCCCAAATCCAATTCGTCGCACGAAATATGAAGCACGCTGTGTGCTTCTATGCTGAAACGGTCTTCGTAAATGTCTTTTATAGTCTCCTCGATATTGTCGGGCGAAAAGCAGGCGAGGAATCCCAAGCGTCCTGTGTTCACTCCGATAATGGGGATTTCCTTGTCGCCCACACGGCTTGCAACGTCAAGAAATGTTCCGTCGCCTCCCATACACACAACAAAGTCTGCCGTGAAATGATTGTCTGTGATAATTTCGCATGGTGGCACGTCAATATGCAGCGTGTCAGTCAGAAACTGGTGGAATTGCTCAGATATGGCAATTTCTGCATCGTAATTGGCAGCAGCAGAGAGAAACTTCTGCACGGCTGCGCTTTTGCGCTCCTGATATATGTTGCCGAAAAGTGCGAACTTTATCTTTTTTATCATATTTAATGTGTTTCTTTTTTCTTATGTTGCGAAAATTATGTATTTTTGCAACGGATATTGTGCAAAGGTAAAGATTATAAATCATAAATCATAGATAACAAATCATAAATTGCCTTGTGACACAGTGAAAAAGTAACTTCTAATTGATAATTTATACAAAATCTTGACTCATTATGGAAGAACTCAGCATTCTTGAACTCGCATCAAAAGGTGGTTGGATAATGATTGTCCTTGCCATACTTTCTATCATTGCAGTGTACATTTTCGTGGAGCGTTTCATTGCCATACGCCATGCAGGGAAAGACGACAAATTGTTCATGGATCGTATTCGGGACTATATAAAGAATGGCGATGTGAAGTCTGCTGTTAACTTTTGCCGTGTGACCAATACCGCTTCCGCGCGCATGATAGAGCGTGGCATAAGCCGTATGGGCAAACCCTCGGCAGAGATACAGACTGCCATTGAGAATACGGCAAACCTCGAAATCGCAACAATGGAAAAGCGTCTGCCAGTCTTGGCGACGATTGCTGGTGGTGCGCCTATGATTGGATTTCTTGGTACGGTAATAGGCATGGTCGAGGCATTTTGGCAAATGAGCAACGCCGGAGGTAACATTGACATCAGCCTTTTGTCGGGAGGTATATATCAAGCAATGATAACTACAGTAGGAGGTCTTGCTGTGGGTATCGTGGCATTGTTCGGATATAATTATTTGGTGGCGAAAATAGACGGTGTGGTGAATGAGATTGAGGCGAAGTCGCTGACATTCATGGACATTGTAAGCGAGGAGGAATAAGAAGCCTATGTTTAAGAGAAGAACAAAGGTCTCTCCGACGTTCAATATGGCGTCGATGACCGACATCATCTTTTTGTTGCTCATCTTCTTCATGATTACCAGCACGATGGTATCGCCCAATGCCATTAAGGTGCTGCTTCCGCAGGGAAAGAAGCAGACAACGGTGAAGGCGACGGCAAGAGTAGTGATTGACAAGGAACTAAATCTCTATGCAGCGGCTGGCAATGAAGAGGAAGTGCCTGTAACACTCGAAGAACTGCCGCAAGTATTGGGGTCGCAGGTCAATGACTCGACGGAACTGTTCGTCTCGCTCTATGCCGACGAGGCGGTGCCATATAAGAATATCGTGGAGGTGCTGAACGTGGCAAACGACAATCATTTCAAGATGGTGCTTGCCACTCGACCGCCGTCATCACGAGAGTAAAACGAGGCTTTGCCAATGGAGGAGAATAAGAAGAAAAACATAAAAGCAGGTCTAATCACTCTTGCTGTTCACCTGCTGCTTTTCATTATCTTGGCTCTGCTTTCCATCTCTGCTGCAGAGCGTGACAAGCGGATGGACGAGGATGGTGTGCCTGTATTGCTCGGCATGGTGGAAGATGCAAGCGGGGAAGACCTCGGCGGACTGCCCTCGGACGAAGCCGAAAATGTGAATGAGGAAATGGAGGAGAGTAATGCGGAGGAAGTTCCTGTTCCCGCACCTGCTCCAAAACCAACCCCAACCCCCGAACCTAAGCCAACTCCTAAGCCTGTCATAACTCAAAACACAGAGAAATCCATCACAGCCGAAGAGGCGAAGAAAAAGGCGGAAGAAAAGGCTGCTAAGAAACGTGCGACAGAAGAAGCGGCGAGAAAGAAAGCAGAGGAAGAGGCACGAAGAAAGGCTGAGGAGGCGGCACGCAAGAAAGCGGAAGAGGAGGCAAGGAAAAAGGCAGAGGAAGAAGCAAAGAAGAAAGCCGCTGCCAACAGCCGTGTTTCAGGGGCATTCGGTAATGCTGGCAACAAGGGAAGTAGCGGAAACACGACTGGCAACGGCAGTCAAGGTTCGCCTGATGGCAATAGTAATACTGGTGCAACGACTGGAACAGGAGGAACGGGTACATCTGCAAAGGTGGGTGACAGAACGGTGGTATATCTTGCCAAACCTGCGTATGCCGACTCGAACAGCGAGGGTACTGTCGTCGTGTCGATACAAGTCAATCCGTCTGGCTCTGTTGTCAGTGCCAACGTAACAAGTAGCACTACATCATCTGCTGCCCTGAAAAATGCAGCAATCGCCGCCGCTAAGCAGTCGAAATTCTCGGAGGGAACAAAAACTGAGAATGGAACAATAACATATAGATTCAAACTTCAATAACCTAATTATGATTTACCTATTTCTTGTAACAGGCTTCGAAGAGGTCGAAGCAATAGCACCAATCGACATATTCCGTCGTGCAGGTCTTCCTGTGACCACCGTTTCCATTACTGGAGAACTTACCGTGACCGGTAGTCATGGCATCCCCGTTGTTGCCGACTCTCTATTTGAAGATAACGACTATTCCGATGCCACTCTTCTTTTCCTTCCCGGCGGAACACCTAAAATCGCTGAACACGAAGGTCTGCAACAACTCATCCTCGCTCACAACGATGCAGGTCGCCCACTCGCTGCCATCTGTGCCGCACCAATGCTTCTCGGCATTCTCGGACTCTCCGAAGGCAAACGTATGACCTGCTACCCCGGCTTTGAAACATACCTCAAAGGTGCTGATTACACCGCCGCCCTCGTTGAACGCGACGGACTGATGTTCACAGGCAAAGGCCCTGCCGCTGCCCTTGCTCTCGGCTATGCCATAGTTGAGCATCTTTGCGGCCAAGACACGGCGGAACAACTGAAACAAGCAATGATGTACAATGACCTTTAGACAAAGATGTGCGAATGACCTCTAAGGCCGTCATCATCGTAGCAGGAGGAAAGGGGCTTCGCATGGGAGGCGAAGTCCCTAAGCAGTTCCTGCCTATTGCTGGCAAACCAATCCTCATGCACACAATTGAGTGCTTCTTGCAATATGACAAGGGCATGCAGGTGGTGCTTGTCTTGCCCGTTAACCAACAGGAGTATTGGCAAACATTATGTACACAACATAATTTTTCTGCTCCTCACACTGTTGCCAATGGAGGGGAAACACGCTTCCATTCCGTGAAAAACGGTCTTGATAAAGTTTCTTCACAAGTCGCTTTTATAGGTGTACACGACGGAGTACGCCCTTTCGCTTCAATCGAAACTATCAGCGCTTGTTATGACACAGCCAAGACTGCAAAGGCAATTGTGCCTGTCATTGATGTTGTAGAGACAGTACGACGCATTATTAATAGTTCCGATACGGAAACAGTACCACGTTCAGACTATAAATTAGTGCAAACTCCGCAAGTATTCGATGCAGCACTGCTTCGTAAAGCATACACCCAACCTTACACAGACTTTTTCACAGACGATGCTTCCGTAGTAGAGTGTTTCGGACATCCTGTCACACTGGTGCAAGGCAACCGTGAAAATATAAAGATAACCACTCCTTTTGATATTGTTGTTGCAAATGCTATCATGCAGATGCGTCAGTAGGATGACTATATAAACATTGTAAATCACATATACAAGTCTTTTGTACATTCTGTCGGTTTATATAGTTAATAAGCACTTACTTGATAAATAAGTGCTTCTAAATTTCTGCAATAAATTAAAAAGTGTTAACTTTGTACCGTTTTATGGGCATCTGTCATGATGCCTTGTAGAAAGAAACAAAACAACAGTTAATATTAACAAATATATGGCGAATGTAATTAAAATTACGAAAGGCTTGAACATCAACCTCAAGGGTAAGGCTGCTGCTCAGGTTTCTGCCGTTGCTGCGTCGAAGGTCTACGGACTTGTTCCCGACGCATTCTGGGGCATGAAGCCGAAAGTGGTGGTGAAAGAAGGGGATGAAGTGAAGGCTGGCGATGCACTGTTTGTCAACAAGTTGCATCCAGAAGTAAAGTTCGTCTCTCCCGTTGCGGGCAAGGTTACGCTCGTGGAGAGGGGCGACCGTCGTAAAGTTTTGAGCGTTCAAGTGGAGGCCGCTGCGCAACAGGCGTATGTGGACTTCGGGAAGAAGGACGTGGCATCGCTCAATGGCGAGCAGGTGAAGACCGCTCTGCTTGAAAGCGGTTTGTTCGGTTTCTTCATCCAGCGCCCTTATGCTGTCGTTGCCGACCCTAACGATACGCCTAAGGGTATTTTTGTGTCTGCCATTTCAGACATGCCGCTCGCTGCTGACCTCGACGTTGTGTTGAAAGGCAATGAGGCTGATTTCCAAACAGGTATCTCTGCCCTTGCAAAGATTGCGAAGGTGCATCTCGGAGTGAAGCCCGAAAGCAGTCTCGCAAACACGAAGAATGCTGAGGTGACGGTGTTCAAAGGCAAATGCCCAACAGGAAACGTGGGTGTGCAAATCAACCATGTTAGCCCTGTGAACAAGGGCGAAGTGGTGTGGACACTCGGTGCTGAGGAGGTTGTGTTCATCGGTCGCTTGTTCAACAAGGGCATCGTTGACCTCACACGCACAATCGCTGTGGCTGGCTCTGAAATCGTGAAGCCAGAGTACAAGAAAGTGCTGGTGGGCGCTCCTATTGGTGACATCGTGGCTGGCAACGTGAAAACGGACAAGAAGGTTCGCCTCATCGACGGCAATCCTCTCACTGGTGTGAAGGTATGTGAAAAGGACTTCCTCCTCGCCCACTCTACCGAAGTGACTGCCATCCCAGAAGGCGACGATGCTAACGAGTTGTTCGGATGGATTGCTCCTCGTTTTAAGGAGTTTTCTGTCAGCCGTTCTTATTTCTCATGGCTGATGCCAAAGAGCAAAGAATATGTGCTTGACGCTCGTGTGAAAGGTGGCCATCGCCACATGATTTTCAGCGGCGAATACGAGTCTGTGTTCCCTATGGACATCTATCCAGAGCAGTTGGTAAAGGCTATCATTGCAGGCGACATCGACCGCATGGAGGCACTCGGCATCTACGAGGTTGCTCCAGAGGACTTTGCCGTGGCAGAGTTTGTGGATAGTTCGAAAGTTGAACTTCAGCGCATCGTGCGAGAGGGTCTCGACATGCTGCGTAAAGAAAACGAATAAGCAATATGGGACTAAAGAAAATTCTTGACAACTTGAAGCCTACCTTCTCTGAAGGGGGTAAGCTCAGCGCTTTCGGCTCGCTCTACGATGCAATGGAGACTTTCTTCTATGTGCCAAACGAGACGGCTAAGGTGCGTGGAGCTCAAATTCACGATGCTATCGACTCGAAACGCTCAATCTTCTTTGTCGTGATAGCCCTGATACCAGCCATTCTGTTTGGAATGTATAACATTGGTCTTCAGCACTCTATCTACACAGGAGGATGTGCACCCAGCGGATGCCCATGCAACGACATCTTCGGCAATTTCCTCTATGGTCTTGGCGTGATGTTGCCAAAAATCGTAGTTAGTTACGTTGTTGGTCTTGGCATTGAGGTGGCTATCGCACAATGGAAAAAGGAAGAAGTGCATGAGGGTTTCTTCGTTACTGGTATCCTCATTCCACTCATCGTTCCTGTGAACTGTCCGCTGTGGATTATCGCCATTGCAACAGCATTCTCAGTAATTTTCGCTAAGGAAGTGTTTGGTGGTACGGGTATGAACATTTTCAACCCAGCACTTGTAACTCGTGCATTCCTTTTCTTCGCTTATCCATCAATGATGTCGGGCGATAAGGTTTGGGTGAACGAGAAGTATATGGACAGCATCAATGGCCCTATTGGCGTGGATGCAATCTCTGCTGCAACTCCACTTGGTCAACTCGCTGCAGGTGAGCCTGTTACGGCAAGTCCTATGGAGACAATCATCGGTACAATCCCCGGCTCTATCGGCGAAACATCTGTCATCGCAATCCTCATCGGTGCGGTTATCCTCATTTGGGCTAACATCGCAAGTTGGAAGATTATGCTTTCTACATTCCTTGGTGGTGCTGTGATGGCTTATCTGCTCCGTTACGACAACGCACAGAATTTCGAGTGGTGGGAGCAGCTCACCGTGGGTGGTTTCTGCTTCGGTGCCGTGTTTATGGCGACTGACCCTGTTACAGGTCCTCGCACAGAGTGCGGCAAGTGGATATATGGCTTGCTCATCGGTGCAATGGCGATCATCATCCGTGTGCTTAACCCCGGTTATCCAGAGGGTATGATGCTTGCAATCCTGCTGATGAACGTGTTTGCTCCGCTGATTGACTACTGTTTCGTACAATCTAACATTAACAAGCGTGCTAAGCGTGCCGCTAAAAAGTAAGGAGGATAAGAAAATGGCAAAACTGAATACAAATAGCAACGCATATACTATTATATATGCCTCTGTGCTGGTAATCATCGTGGCATTCCTCCTCGCTTTCGTGGCTTCGGCATTGAAGCCAACGCAGGATGCCAATGTGGAACTTGACAAGAAGAGTCAGATACTGGCTGCTCTCAACATTCGCGAAGTGGATGATGTTGCAGCGAAGTATGCTGAAGTGGTAAAGAGCGACCCTATCTATGGTGCTGACGCATCACAAGGTCCAAAGGCTCAAACAGGTGGTTTCGACGTTGTGAACAAGGACATCACTTCTGATAACCGTCCGCTCTACATCGCTGAGGTTGACGGTCAGAAAAAACTCGTCGTGCCAGTGAAAGGTGCTGGACTTTGGGGCGGTCTTTGGGGATATGTTGCTGTCAATGCTGACGGAGAAACAGTGTATGGCACATACTTCTCTCACGAGTCAGAGACAGCAGGACTTGGCGCTCGCATTGCTGAAAAGTGGTTCCAAGAGAGTTTCAACGGCAAGAAAATCTTTGCTGACGGCAAGGTCATGCTTAGCGTTGTGAAGAAAGGCAAGGAAGGCAATCTTGCTGAAGAACACAAGGTGGACGGCGTGACAGGTGCAACCCTTACTTCAAATGGCGTTAACGACATGCTTCAAGAGTGCCTTGAAATGTACAAAGACATCCTTTCTTCCGAAAATGGTGTAGATGTAATGTCAGGCGCAACTCCTAAATCCGCTGGTATTAATGACATGAATCAGGTTAATCAATAAATAAAGGAGGACAAAGAATATGAGTTTATTTTCAAAAGAGAATGGAGAAGTATTCATGAGCCCGCTCAATCTGAACAACCCTATCACCGTTCAGGTTCTCGGCATCTGCTCCGCTTTGGCTGTCACTTCGCAGTTGAAGCCAGCCATCGTGATGGGTCTCTCCGTAACTGTCATCACAGCATTTGCTAACGTGATTATATCCCTGCTCCGCAAGACAATTCCTAACCGCATCCGCATCATCGTGCAGTTGGTTGTGGTTGCCGCTCTTGTGACTATCGTGAGCAATGTTTTGAAAGCATACGTTTATGACGTGAGCGTTCAACTCTCTGTCTATGTAGGACTTATCATCACCAACTGTATTCTTATGGGACGACTCGAAGCATTCGCTATGCAGAACGGCCCGTGGGAGAGTTTCCTCGATGGTATCGGCAATGGTCTTGGTTATGCTCTTGTGCTTGTCATCGTTGGTTTCGTTCGTGAAATCCTCGGCTTCGGCACATTGCTTGATTTCCAGATTATCCCCGACAGCGCTTACACAGACAACGGCGGTTTGTACCTCAACAACGGTATGATGACTATGCCAGCCATGGCACTCATCATCGTTGCTTGTGTCATTTGGGTGCATCGTGCTTACAACAAGGATATAGAATAATAAGTAACATACCTATTTATAATTAAAGAAAAAGAATTATGGAACATTTCATTAGTTTGTTCGTCCGTTCAATCTTTGTGGACAACATGATTTTCGCTTTCTTCTTGGGTATGTGTTCTTACCTTGCAGTATCCAAGACAGTAAAGACCTCTCTTGGACTTGGTATAGCAGTCACTTTCGTGCTGCTCATCACAGTCCCTGTGGATTACCTCTTGCAGACAAAAGTCCTTGCTGACGGCGCACTTGCCGAAGGCGTAGATTTGACTTTCCTCGCATTCATTCTGTTCATTGCAGTCATCGCAGGTATGGTGCAACTCGTCGAGATGATTGTGGAGCGTTTCTCTCCATCACTCTACGCTGCGTTGGGTATTTTCCTTCCGCTGATTGCCGTAAACTGTGCCATCATGGGTGCATCGCTATTTATGCAGCAGCGTATTCTGCTCGACCCTGCCACATCGACACAAGCCATCTCAGGCATCGGCGACTGTGTGGCATATGCACTCGGTTCGGGTATCGGCTGGACACTCGCTATCGTAGGTCTTGCAGCCATCCGTGAGAAAATGGCTTACTCAGATGTGCCAAAGCCTCTTCAGGGTCTCGGCATCACCTTCATAACTGTAGGTCTCATGGCAATGGCATTCATGTGTTTCTCTGGTCTTAAAATCTAAAAAGAAAGGACATTGCAGATATGAACATAACATTTATATTATACAGCATCGCAGTCTTCCTGATAATCGTACTCGTACTGGTTATCATACTGCTCGTTGCTAAGAAGTACCTTTCTCCAAGCGGTAATGTCACCATTACCATCAACGGAAAGGACAAACTCGAAGTAGAGCAAGGCTCAAGCCTCCTCTCCACCCTCGCAGCAAAGGATGTCTATCTCCCTTCTGCCTGCGGTGGTAAAGGCTCATGCGGACAGTGCAAATGCCAAGTGGTTTCAGGCGGTGGCGAAATCCTCGACTCTGAGCGTGGTCACTTCACTCGCAAGCAAATCAAGGAAGGCTACCGTCTTGGTTGCCAGTGCAAAGTGAAGGGCGACCTTGAAATCAAGGTAGACGATTCAGTAATGGGCGTTAAGGAATGGGAATGCACCGTTATCGGCAACCGCAACGTCGCTACATTCATCAAGGAGTACAAAGTGGCTCTGCCTCCCGGCGAACACATGGACTTCGAGCCCGGCTCTTACGCTCAAATCAAGATTCCTGCATTCTACATCGACTACAACAAGGACTTCGACAAGAGCCTCATCGGCGACACCTACCTCCCTGCATGGGAGAAGTTCGGTCTCTTCGACCTCAAATGTGTCAACGAAACTCCGACAATCCGTGCATACTCAATGGCGAACTACCCAGACGAGGGCGACATCATCACCCTCAACGTGCGTATCGCCACACCTCCATTCAAGCCAAAGGAGCAAGGTCCGGGTTTCATGGACGTAAATCCGGGTATCGCATCGTCTTACATCTTCTCGCTCAAACCGGGCGACAAGGTTATCATGTCAGGTCCTTACGGAGAGTTCCGTCCGCAATACGGCACAGGGCGTGAGATGATATGGGTCGGCGGTGGTGCAGGTATGGCTCCGCTCCGTGCACAAATCATGCACATGCTCAAGACTCTCAACACTCGCGACCGCGAGATGCACTACTTCTATGGTGCTCGTGCATTGGAAGAGATTCCTTTCCTCGACGACTTCCTCGCTCTCGACAAGGAGTTCGACAACTTCCACTTCCACCTCGCCCTCGACCGTCCCGACCCGAAGGCAGATGCAGCAGGCATCAAATATACTCCGGGCTTCGTAGCACCAGTCATGGGCGACACCTACCTCAAGCAGCATGAGAATCCAGAAGATGTTGAGTACTACCTCTGCGGCCCTCCAATGATGGCAAAGACCGTGCTTGACCTCCTCCACTCTCTCGGCGTAGAGGATGACATGATTCGCTTCGACAATTTCGGGGGATAATATATCTATCTTACCCATCTTTTATAATAAATATAAAGGATTGCCATTTCCACCAACGGCTGCGTTTTGGAAATGGCAATCCTTTTTATTTATACAATTAGAAAAGAATAGGGTAGGAGAGTGCTTGCCTATACTTTCAAAATTGAACACATCCTCAATATACAAATCAGTCAATTCTTCTTTCCACCAAACAATAACTCTTTCTTTTACCAAATTACTCCTTTTTTCTTGCATAAGTCATAACCGCAGACAGTGATAATTTGCATTGGTTGACTATTATAATCTGTCACGGCTGACTATTGTAATCGTGAACGGCAGGGCATTT
>JAFLUT010000083.1 GCA_022508665.1 Prevotellaceae bacterium
CACGGCTGACTATTGTAATCGTGAACGGCAGGGAGTTTCAGAGGTCAGCCGTTGTCAAAGGCGACAGGAAAAAAGTATTTAGGATAGCGGGTAGAGGGCAATGCCTTTTCAACGCATTTCATGTGTCTTTTCTTGCTTAATTCATAGAATTATTGTATATTTGTCGTCGAAATCTAAAGATATTATGACGCTTGTATATATTATAGCAGGAATTGCAGTCGGTGCTTTGGGGCTGTATGTTCTTATGTCATCACGCATTTCTCGTCTGACGGTGGATAGGGAGAAGGGGCTGACAGAGTTAGAGTTGAAGGCTGAACAAATTGCTCAGGTGACTGCGCAATTTGGAGCGTTGGAGACAGAAAACAAGCAGCTGACAGAGGAAAACAAACGGCTGAATGCAACCGAGCAGGCTCTGCGGCGTGAGATAGAAATGCTAAATCAGCATCGGTTAGAAGACATCGCCAACAGAGACAAAGTATTTGGCGAGCAGATGCGGAGTGTGCGAGAGCAGTTTGAGGAGCAGTTGAAAACCAGCAAGGAGCAGATACAGAACATGACTCGGCAGTTGCTGGAGGTACAGGCACAGAGGCTGAAAGAGGAGAATACAGAGAATATGAATAGCATCACGCAGCCATTGAAGGATGCTATTGGAGAGATGCGGAAGGCAATCAGCGACTCGTCGAAAGACCATACGGACCAGTCGGCAACCCTCCGTGAGCAACTCCGCATATTGGTGGAGAGCAATGCGAAAATTGGCGAGAAGGCAGAGAGCCTTGCCAATGTGCTGAGGCGTGACAATAAGGTCAGCGGCAACATGGGCGAGATAATTCTTGGCGACCTGCTGGCATCGCAGGGACTGACGGAGGGTTTGCACTATGAGGTGCAAGCACGCTTGCGCGATGAGTTGGGGCGACCGTTGAAGAACGACGACACGGGCAAGGAAATGCAGCCCGATGTCATTCTGCACTATCCGCAAGGGCAGGACGCAGTCATCGACTCGAAAGTGTCGTTAGTAGCCTATCAGCGATATGTCAATGCCGAAACGCCAGAGGAGAAAGATAAGGCATTGCAGGAGCATATCAAGTCAATCCGCTCTCATGTGGGCGAGTTGGCTCGAAAGGACTATTCCAAGTATATCAAATCGCCCCGAGAGGCAGTAGATTTTGTGATAATGTTCGTGCCGTTTGAGTCATCGTTGCAGTTGGCGCTTGCCAACGACCCGACGCTATGGCGCGACGCCTTTGAACGCAAGGTGTTCATTGCGGGAGAGCAGAACCTTATGGGCATACTGCACATTATATCTGTTGCGTGGGTGCAGAACCAGCAGGCAGAAAATCAAGAGAGAGTGTTTGGCATCGCTGAGCAGTTGCTTGACCGACTGGGAGACTTCATACAGCGATACAACAAGGTGGGCGAGCAGTTGGAGCAAGCACGCAAGGCATTTGACTTTGCCAACAATAAGTTGATTGTGGGGCGGCAGAGCGTGGTGCAGAAAGGTAGAGAACTGATAGACCTCGGAGGTAAGGAGAACCCGAACCGACGCATCCCGAAGGCTGAACAGGCGTTGGGTGTGGGAGAAGAAGAACAGGAACCGAAAGATAAAAATATATAGTTATGAAAAAGATAATGTTTGCTGTGTGCATCGCCTTATGTGCCGTGTCGCAGATGTTTGCCCAGCAGGTGATTGGAGTGCCTGTGCAGCGCAAGGTGTGTATAGACCGTGACTGGAAATTTTGCTATGGAGATGGGCATGCCGCCATTGAAAATGCCTCGACAGCCGATGCGTGGCGTAGCATAGACCTGCCTCACGACTGGAGTGTGGAGACTGAGGCTGCACAAAAGGCTGGTGGCACTGTCATAGGACCATTCTCTACAAACAGTGTGGGGAAGTATCAGACAGGGCATACTGTGGGTGGTGAAGGCTGGTATAAGAAAGACTTGTTTTTGACCAAAGAGGATTTGAAAAACAATCGTTTCGCCTTGTATTTTGAAGGTGCATACAATCAGACGGAGGTGTATCTGAATGGCCGCAAGATGTACTTTAACCATTATGGGTACAGCAGTTTCCGTTTCGACGTGACCGATGCCATAAAGGAGGGGCAGAATGCGCTGGTGGTGCGTGTGACGAATGAAGGCAGCAACACACGATGGTATGCAGGTAGCGGCATATATCGCCATGTGTGGTTGGTGCGTACACCGCAGTTGCACATTGACGAGTGGGATACATACGTTCAGCCGACAGAAGGCGAGGTGCAAGTGCAGACGGGCGTGTATAACGATGCCACAAAAGCGAAGAGTGGCGTTTTGCAGGTAGAGATAAAGGATGCGGAAGGTAGGGTAGTAGCGAGTGCGGCAGGTTTTGATGTGAAGTTGAAGGCAGGGGAAAACAAGCAGGTAAGTGTGCCGTTGACGCTGAAAGATGCGAGGAAGTGGAGTCCTGATACGCCTTATTTGTATAGTGCCATAATCCGCATGACAGACACGAAGACAAAGCAGACAGACGAACTGGTCAAGCGTTTCGGAGTGAGGACATTGGAGTTTTCCGCTGAACGGGGATTTCTGCTCAATGGCGTGGAGACATTGCTGCGTGGAGGATGTCTGCACCACGACAACGGACTGCTTGGTGCGGCCGCATACGACCATGCAGAGGACAGAAAACTCTCGTTGCTCAAGGCACAGGGGTATAATGCCGTCAGATGCAGTCACAACATACCGTCAGAGCATTTCCTTGATGCTTGCGACTCGCTCGGCATCATGGTCATAGACGAGGCTTTCGACCAATGGCTGCGTGCGAAGAATAAGGAAGATTATCACCGCTATTTTGAGGAATTTTGCGAGCAGGACCTTAGCGTGATGATGCGTCGTGACCGCAACCACCCGAGCATCATCATGTGGAGCATCGGCAATGAGATACCCGGACGCATAGAACCTGCTGGACTGCTTGCTGCCGAGCGGCTGCGAGAGACGGTGAGGCGCTACGACACCACACGCCCTGTCACTGCCGCTATCTGCGGTTGGGATGAGGGCGACGAGTGGAATGCTGCCGTTTCAAACGAAGAACGCTGGAGCAAGCAGGACAACAACGCTTTCAAGAGCCTCGACGTGGGCGGATATAACTACTTGTTTTTCCTCTACGAGCGTGACCATGGCACTCATCCTGACCGTGTGATGTTTGGTGCGGAGAGTTACCCCAAGCAGGCATTAGAAAACTGGAACATGGTGGAACGTCTGCCATACGTCATTGGAGATTTCGTGTGGACAGCCATGGACTATCTCGGCGAGGCTGGCATTGGCAGTGCCAGTTTCCGCAAGGAGGGCAACCAGAGCATGTTCCAAGATTGGCCGTGGTATAATGGATGGTGTGGCGACATCGACATTGTCGGAGAGAAGAAACCGCAGTCATACTATCGTGATGTGGTGTGGCGTCGCGCACCAATCACTATAGCAGTAGAACGCCCTGCGCCAGAGGGAACGCATCAGAGCGTGTCGGCATGGGGATGGCAGTTGGAGCAGCAGTGCTGGACGTATCCCGACCTTGCCGAAGGTACGCCTATGACGGTCAATGTGTATAGCCGTTCTCCGAGAGTTCGCCTGTATCTTAACGACGAACTCATCGATGAAAAGGAAACCTCCAATACATATTGGGCTGGTTTCAATGTGGGCTATCGGCAAGGAATACTCCGCGCTGTGGAGTTTGACGGAGATTCCGAAGGGGCATCTTTCGAGTTGACGACAACGGGGCAACCAGCATCCATTCGCCTTGTTTCTGACCGACAAACACTCGCAGCCAATGGCGCAGACCTTGCGTATATAACTATCGAACTGGTTGACAATGAGGGGCGTGTCATCACCAACGACTGCTCCACCACTATAAATATCTCTGTCAATGGCAGCGGCACTCTCGTTGCGTCGGGCAATGCGTCGCCCACAGACATGGAAAGTTTCCGTTCTGCCACTCCACGGCTCTATAATGGTCGGGCGCTCGCTATTTTGAAGGCAGGAGATATGGAGGGTGGCATCACGTTGACGGTGCAGAGTGACGGCTTCCCTACTTCATCAGTTTCTATTCCTGTTGTGGGTAAATAGCGTGTTGACTTCCCGACACCAATTCGTGCTGCAAATGCAATGAGACAACGCAATCACGCCTTCGACTTTTTGTGCGGACTATGCATCATCCGCATGGTGCTGCTACATGTCATGGGTGTATGTGGCTATCGGGGCGAGTATTGGTTCACCAAAGTTATGGCGTGGACATTCTTTTTCATGTCATTCTTCTTTTTCAAGGCAGGATATTTCAACAAAGGGGTGTCGGGAGCCACCTTGCCCTATCTGAAAGACCGTACCAAAAGGTTGCTTGTGCCATACGTCCTTTGGGGTGCGATAGGTTCTGCGATATTCTTTGCCTTCCTTCTCATCTTCCCTCGTCAACTTGCGCCATATTATAAGATACTGCGTTGGGAGCATCTGTGGCAAGACAGCCACTTTTGGGGCAATCCTCCCTTGTGGTTTCTTTTTTCTTTCTTTGCTACATACATCATGGTGCATTTCATCGACAAATGCCCACCATTGCGGCTCGGCACACTGCGTCTGTATCCTTACGTGCTTGTCCTCGGCTTCCCTTTTGTCAGTTATTGGCTGTGGACATTGCGCAACCCTTTGTGGATGAGTTTAGACAATGTGTTTATGGGTGTGTTCTTTTTCTGTCTCGGTCGTGCGTGGCGTTGGCTTAGCGACCGTGTTTCTCGTCCGTGGCTGATTGCCGTCAGCCTTGTCCTCATCGCTTGTTTCGTCGCAGGTAACAAACTGTGGCACGGGGAGTATGATATGAGTCTAAATAAGTTCGTTAATAAGCCTTGGGGAGCAGGTATCAACACCGTTTGTGCTTTGGTGGGCATATCGGGTCTGTTGCTCTCTCTGCCTATGAGACGCATTCCCGTCTTATGCTATATTGGACAGCACTCAATGGTCTATTTCGTTGCTCACTATCCTCTCATCTTCATCTACACTTTCACCCATGCCGTTTTTCGCCACTCGGTCCGCCACCACTGGGAGGACGTTATCCTTATGCTTCTTTTTGTGTTTATAACCTGCACGTGGATAGCCCCTTATGTTGAGCGAATGCAGCGCATAAAAAAATAGTCCGTGCATCACAGCAAGGATTATCAACAAATTGTTTTGCAGAACCGCCACTGTGTCGCTGTTATTTGTTTTTCTGATAGAAAAATCATATCTTTGCACCGCATTCCTATATGGGAAATGCTACAAAAGGTTTTGAGAAACATGAAGCAATCGTTTATATCACATGTGTTGGCTGTGGCAGTGGCACTGCTGGCAATCTCCTGTGGCAAGGAAAGTGTTCACGCGCAAACATTATTAAATAATATTATGGAAATAAATATAACTATCGGCAGTAAGACTTTTGCCGCAGAGATTGAAGACACGGAGACTGGGCGTGCATTTGTCAGTCGTCTGCCTCTGACGCTCACCATGAGCGAACTGAATGGCAATGAGAAATACTACTATCTCAACGAGTCGCTGCCTACCAATGCTCAGCACTATGATGTAATAGAGACTGGCGACTTGATGCTTTATGGCAATGCATGTGTTGTATTGTTTTATGGCAAAGCAGGAGGATACAGTTACACTCGGCTTGGCAAACTGAAGCAGACTGACGGGTTGGCAGAGGCTGTCGGGCGTGGTAGTGTTAGTGTTACTTTTGAAGTTGCCGCAACAGGTGTCAGTGCTGTCTCGTCCTGTCCTCGTCAGCAAGGAAAAATGCATGCCTTGAACGGAGTGCCGATTGGGCAGGAACCGTCGCAGGGGATTTTCATTAAAGACGGCAAGAAAATACTAAAGTAAAAAAGAGTAGGAAAGATGCTGGTTATTGCGAAAATGTTGTATCTTTGCAAGAGAAACCTTATTTAATAGATATGTTATGAAGACATTGGAGAAGATTTTTGCAGCGAAACTGCTGAACATCAAGGCTATCAAGTTGCAGCCTGAGAACCCTTTCACTTGGGCGAGCGGATGGAAGTCGCCGTTCTACTGCGATAACCGTAAGACGCTGAGTTATCCTGACTTGAGGAATTTCGTGAAGTTGGAGATATGCCGACTGATAGAGGAGAATTTTCAGGAGGTGGATGCCATTGCAGGTGTGGCTACGGGTGCCATTCCGCAGGGGGCGCTGGTGGCAGATGCTCTGTTCAAGCCATTCGTGTATGTGAGGAGCAAACCGAAAGACCACGGGCTGGAGAACCTCATCGAGGGCGAACTGAAGCCGGGCATGAAGGTGGTTGTGATTGAAGACCTTATTTCCACGGGCGGCTCGTCGCTGAAGGCTGTGGAGGCTATCCGCAGCAACGGCTGTGAGGTAATCGGCATGGTGGCAAGTTACACTTACGGTTTCAATGTGGCTAAGAAGGCTTTTGACGATGCTAAGGTGAAACTCATCACGCTGACTAACTATGAGGCTGTGCTGGATGTGGCGCTGAAGACGGGCTATATCACTGAGAGTCAGATACCTGTGTTGAACGAATGGAGAGCCAACCCAAGCGAGTGGCAGGGATAAGAGAAGATGGCAAAGTACGAAAGTCAGATAAAGCAAGTGCCTTTCAGTCAGAGTGCGGTGTATGCCAAAATCTCTGACCTGTCGAACCTTGCGGTGATAAAGGAGCGTATTGACGACCCTAACATTCAGGCACAAATTCCTGCGGACAAGATTGACGAGGTGCGTCGTGCGGTGAGCCAGATGGAGTTTACCACCGACACGCTGAGCGGACCTGTGGGACCGATAGGAAACATCTCTGTGGAGATTGTGGAGCGTGAACCCGAGAAATGCGTGAAGTTTGCTTCGACCAGTTCGCCAGTCAGTTTCAAACTGTGGATTCAGGTGCTGCCTACGAGCCAGATTTCCAGTAAGATAAAGGTGACGATTGATGCCGACCTCAATTTCTTTATGAAGCAAGTGCTGGCAAAACCTCTGCAGCAAGGAGTGGATAAGTTTGCCGATATGCTGGCAATGATACCATACGAGTAAATGGAAAAACTTTGGACTAAGAACGTCTCCATGACGGAGGAGATTGAGAAGTTTACCGTCGGTCGCGACCGCGAGATGGACTTGTATCTTGCTAAGTATGATGTGCTTGGCTCAATGGCACACATCACTATGCTGCAGTCTATCGACCTGCTGACGAAGGATGAGTTGCAAGTGTTGCTGAAGGAACTGAAAGCCATCTACGAACAGGTGGAGAGGGGCGAGTTTGTGATTGAGGAAGGCGTGGAGGATGTGCATTCGCAGGTGGAGATGATGCTGACTCAGAGACTCGGCGACATCGGCAAGAAGATACATTCGGGACGTAGCAGGAACGACCAAGTGCTGGTGGACTTGAAACTCTTTATCCGCGACCAAATCAAGGAGTTGGCAGGACTGGTGAAGAACCTTTTCGACGAACTCATCACGCAGTCAAACCGTTATAAGGATGTGCTGATGCCGGGCTATACCCACCTGCAAGTGGCGATGCCGAGCAGTTTCGGTCTGTGGTTCGGTGCATACGCAGAAGGACTGGTCGACGACATGCAGTATCTGCAAGCGGCATGGAAGATTACCAACCGCAATCCTCTCGGTTCGGCGGCGGGATATGGCAGTTCGTTTCCGCTGAACAGGCAGATGACCACCGACCTATTGGGCTTTGACTCAATGGATTACAACGTGGTCTATGCACAGATGGGGCGTGGAAAGACGGAGAGGAACGTGGCGTTCTCGATGGCAAGCATTGCAGGAACTCTTGCAAAGTTGGCATTCGATGCCTGTATGTTCAACTCGCAGAATTTCGGCTTTGTGAAACTGCCAGCCGACTGCACAACGGGGTCGAGCATCATGCCGCACAAGAAAAACCCCGATGTCTTCGAATTGACCCGTGCCAAGTGCAATAAACTTCAGGCTCTTCCAGTCACTATCACAATGATAATGAACAATTTGCCTGTTGGCTATTTCCGTGACCTGCAAATCATCAAAGAGGCATTCCTCCCAGCCTTCAACGAACTGAAGGACTGCCTACAAATGGCTGCCTACATCATCAACAAGATGGAGGTGAACGAGCATATCCTCGACAATCCAATCTACGACCCGATGTTCTCCGTGGAAGAAGTGAACCGTTTGGCTCGCGAGGGCATGCCTTTCCGCGATGCCTACAAAAAGGTCGGTCTCGACATAGAGGCTGGTAACTTCACGCCTAATAAGGACATACACCACGCACACGAAGGCTCTATCGGCAATCTCTGCAACGACAAAATTCAGTTACTAATGGATGAGGTAATGGACGGGTTCAAATTTGAGAAAATGGAAAAGGCCGTCGCAAATCTTTTGAACGTATGATATATAGATATTGTGGACGCTCGGGTGTTCAACTCCCTGTGCTAAGTCTCGGACTTTGGCACAATTTCGGTTCTGTGGACGATTTTTCCGTTGCCACGCAAATGGTGGTGAGAGCATTTGATGCAGGTATCTGTCATTTCGACCTTGCCAATAATTATGGGCCTGTGCCGGGGTCGGCGGAGAGCAATTTCGGAAGAATACTGAAGAATCAGTTGGCAAGTCATCGTGACGAAATGTTTATTTCGTCTAAGGCAGGGCATGAAATGTGGGACGGAGTATATGGAGGCAATAGCAGCCGTAAGAATTTGATTGCCAGTTGTGACCAAAGCCTTAAAAGGACTGGTCTGGAATACTTTGATGTCTTTTACAGTCATCGCTATGACGGAGTTACGCCAATAGAGGAGACTATGCAAGCGCTCATCGACATTGTGCGGCAGGGTAAGGCGTTATATGTCGGCATCTCCAAATACCCACCAGAGTTGCAGCAGCAGTGTTATGACATCCTAAAGGAGGCACATGTACCGTGTTTGCTGTCGCAGTATCGTTGCTCTATGTTTGACCCTAAAGCAAAGAACAATAATTTCCAACTTGCGGCAGATAATGGTAGCGGTATCATTTGCTTTTCACCTCTTGCACAGGGATTGCTTACAGGAAAATATAACAATGGTATTCCCGAAGGAAGTCGTGCAGCACGAAGCACAGGATTCCTGCAAGAAAACCAAGTTACGACAGCCCGTGTGGAGGCTGTAAAGAAATTGGCGACCATTGCTGAACAGCGAGGACAGAGTATAGCACAAATGGCGCTTGCGTGGGTGTTGGCAGACGAGAGAGTGACCAGTTGTATCATAGGTACATCGTCCGTTCAGCAACTCGAGAACAATCTCGACACCCTCAACAAACTCACTTTCAGCGAAGAAGAATTAGAGCGTATCAGTAGTATCGTTTCTGATGAAGAACTGTGGTTTTAGGTAATGGCTATTTGTCACTAATTTCAGTCAGAAAGTATGATGCTCTATAACATTCACGTTTTATCAGCCATACGAAAGTGTCTCATTTTGTTGCTGCCTCTCATTTCTCTGTTGTCATGCTCGAAAGACGAAGCGACATCTACGTACTCTAAACGTGAGTATGTGTTCTGTTTTTTTTCGGTGTTTCAATATATAGAATTGTTCAATGTGATGGGCAACTATGGGCAGTATGCAACACTCAGAAAGCACATTGTGAATGGTGTCACAAGCATAACTATGACGTGTGACGTGAGTAGAACTGATTACACTGTAGATGCTTTGAGCAAAGGTTTTGGTTATGGTCTCGGTGGTTTGATTATGGGGACAAATAACTACGGAGAACCGATGTGCTATGATTTGTCTTGCCCTATTTGTGACCGTGCGGAGACACGCTTAACTCTAAATAATGGCTACGCTAAATGTGCTAAATGTGGGGTGACATTCGATATGAACAATTACGGTGTGATATATCAAACGCCTGAAAATGCAGAACTTCTCAAGCCGAGAGGACTATACCGATACCGCATAAATTTTGACGGAACAACAGTAAATGCCTACAACTAATCTTAAAGACAAAGCCGCCCAAGGATTTTTGTGGGGAGCATTGAACAACGGTACGATGCAGGTATTGAATGCCGTGTTTGGCATCGTTCTGGCACGACTGCTGTCGCAAGAGGACTACGGTCTGATAGGCATGCTTACTATCTTCACGCTCATTGCCAACTCGTTGCAAGACAGCGGATTTGTTGCTGCGCTTACCAACCGACGCAACGCAACACATCGTGACTATAATTCCGTCTTTTGGTTCAACATCTGCGTTAGTCTCTGTCTTTATATATTTCTTTTCTTTTTTGCTCCGCTCATAGCCGATTTTTTCAATGAGCCAATACTCACAGATCTTTCCCGATATTACTTCTTCGGATTTTTCATTGCTTCGTTCAGTATTGTGCCACGAGCAATACTTTTCCGACAAATCCGTCAGCGAGAACTCGCTATCATGGGGCTTGTCGCTCTTCTTGTTTCAGGCATAGTCGGCATCACAATGGCATATAACGGCATGGCATATTGGGGGCTTGCTACACAGACTATCACATTTAATCTCATGGTCAGTATTCTCAGTTGGGTATTTTCCTGTTGGAGACCGACTATGCTGGTTAGCATTACGCCTATTCGAGAAATGTTTGGCTTTTCAAGCAAGATGCTCATAACTAACATTTTTAATCAAGTCAATAACAACATTTTCTCGCTCGTCCTTGGCAAACTCTATACTAAAGTGGAGGTAGGCACATACAGCCAAGCCAACAAGTGGAATTTGATGGGAGCATCCACTATAACAGGCATGGTGCAGGGGGTGGCACAGCCTACTTTCGTGCAGGTAGGTGATGACCCCGCACGTTTGAGACGAGCATTTTCAAAAATGCTACGTTTTACCTGCTTTATTTCTTTTCCTGTTATGTTTGGGTTATCGCTTATCGCACCAGAGTTTATCGTGCTTCTGATTAAAGATAAATGGCTCTCTTCCGTTCACTTCATGCAGTATCTGTGTATTGGTGGTGCATTCCTGCCAATTGCAACGCTTTATTTCAATCTTATTATTTCTCGTGGGAAATCTAATATATATATGTGGAATATCATTGCTCAAGGATGCACAATCCTCTCCTGCATTCTTTTAGTACATGTCTTTGGAGGCTCAATCCTTCACATGATACAGACATACGTCACTATAATTATTTTGTGGACAGGTATATGGCATATATTTCTTTACAAAGAAATTCGGTATTCTTTCCTCTCTGCTATAAGAGATATTCTGCCGTTCCTCTTTATCGCTTCTATTTCCATGCTCATAACTTATTTTGCTACTCGATGGATAGATAATCTTTACTTACTCCTTGTCACTCGCATCTTTCTTGCTTCTTTCCTTTATCTTGCTACTTTATGGCTGTTTGGAACAAAAATACTATACGAGTGCATTAGTTATCTTCTCCATAAAAAACAGACAAAAGGATAGCGGTAACATTTATCCACTCTATCTAATGGCGTTTGCATGAATAAAGCCAGACTTTTTGCAAAAGAAAATTTGTGAAGTCTGTCGGGAATGCCTACTTTTGCAAAGAAAATGTGAAATCTATTATTAAGGAGATTAAAGTAAGAAAGTGTCGAATTTTAACAAACATATTTTACCAAACAATAAAATTATGAATGGATTTTATACTATATTGCTTCTCATTGGCAGCAATGTGTTTATGACGCTTGCGTGGTATGGGCATCTGAAATTGCAGCAGATGAATATCTCTAATAATTGGCCACTAATTGTTGTCATAGTTTTCTCATGGGTAATAGCATTTTTCGAATACTCTTTGCAGGTACCTGCCAATAAGATGGGATTTGTGGGTAATGGAGGGCCTTTTACGCTGATGCAACTGAAAGTAATTCAAGAGGTCATTTCACTTAGTGTGTTCACTATTGTTGCAGGTATGATGTTTCAGAGTGAACATTTGCAGTGGAATCATGCTGTGGCTTTTATCTGTTTGGTTGCAGCGGTTTATTTTGTCTTTCTCAAATAAGGTATGAACATTTAGTTTTTTACACATATATATATTATAATATAATTATGGCTCTTATAAAAACGGTCTGTGGTCTAACGCCTCAATGGGGTAAGGATTGCTATTTTAGCGAAAATGCTACAATCGTGGGCGATGTTCAAATGGGTGACCAATGTACTGTGTGGTTCAACGCTATTGTGCGAGGTGACGTGAACTACATTAGAATTGGCAACAGAGTGAACATTCAAGATGGTTCATGCCTACATACATTATATAAAAAGGCTGCTATTGAGATAGGCGATGATGTAACCATAGGGCATAACGTTACCCTGCATGGATGCACAGTCAAAAATAGTGCGTTAATAGGTATGGGTGCTACAGTGCTTGACAATGCCGTGATAGGTGAGGGTGCCATAATCGCTGCTGGTGCTTTGGTGCTGAAAAACACGCAGGTTGGCGATGGTGAACTGTGGGGAGGAGTGCCTGCCAAATTCATCAAAAAGGTTGACCCTAAGCAGGCAAAGGAACTGAACATCGGTATTGCTGAACATTATATAATGTATGCTGATTGGTATCGTGATAGTACACCTCAACCGAAAAGGGACTAAATCAACACTTTTTTTGCCGATTTTTGTTGTTTGTTGAATTTTTCTCTAAAAAAAGTGCTTAATTATTTTGCTGTGAACTGAAAAGTGTGTACCTTTGCACTCGCTTTCGGGGACGG
>JAFLUT010000084.1:0-6016 GCA_022508665.1 Prevotellaceae bacterium
GCCTCTCTTAATGCCTCTACAGGTATTTCCAATTGCTCTTCTCTGCGTAACCCTTTGACAACTCCACTTTGAGAAAGGTGTTTGAATAAGAAAGCCATGCCTGCATCGAGTAGTTCAAAGAAATTACCCTTTGCCCTTATATTATCGATGAATGCATCCTTCTCAACACCTCGAAATCTTGCCATCCGTAACAAAAACTGTGGATAGGCTGTAGGACGTTTGATAAACAACGCAGCAGCTGCATTCTTAATCTTTCCGTCCTCAATCATTCCAAACTTGTCAAGCAATGACCATGCCGACTCAGTCATAGCAGAGGCAGGCATACGCCCTCTGTCCACGCCATACGAAACAGCCCCTTTAATACGCCCCTCGTCCAAATCTTCATAACGGAGATTGTCAGGTGTTTGGCTCTCCCATGCAAAACGACTCGGATTACTGCGACGCAAACGCTCTTCAAACATTGAACGTGGCATCAGCACAGTTGTACTTTCAACTTTATAATATGCCCGTCCATCGTATGTATAGGGTGCATCGCCAAATTTAGCAGCATCGCAATGTATTCCGATGACACTACATCCTGGGCGTTCTGGAATTTCTACAATCTCTATTGGTAGGCTGATGGCAGGTTCGATCTTTGTCATTTCATGAGCTATTTCCCTTTGAGTGCTGTCGGTTACGTTCTGCCCTAATACTTCTAATTTTGGTGTTATGCCAAAGAACAGCCAACCACCATCCGAATTTAGGAAAGCACACAAGGTCTGCATCCCTTTGATTAACTCACCCGTAGTCTTTTTCAGTTCAAGAACACGGTTTTCGTCTCTTGCTATAATTGCTTTTATATCGTCAATATTCATGTCTTCTTTTATGTCTCGTTGCAAAGTTAATAAAATTATCCAAGAAGCGGTTCGCAATATGTTTTGCTGACAACCCTATCTCTCATAAGTTTCATATCAGTAAAATTGCGACTAATATTCATTACCAATTCCAAATAATTATCTGTACCATCCTCCTTTTTATAATAATACGGTTTAATGGAGATACAATTCTTATGTTCAAAAAGAGTATTTAGTAATGTCCTGTCAGAATTTCCGCACGAATGTCCCATGATGTAAATCTGATATGGTGCAGAGTCAATAAAGCTAAGCACCTTCCGATAATTATCAGACTCCAGATATTTTATTGATTTTATATTCTGCAAGCACTCGTTGTCATTAAGATTCTGAAGTTGTGAATAATTAGTATCCATCTCGTCCCCATACCCGAAAATCATACTTTCAGGATTAGCTAAATCTCCATGAATATGAATTTGGGAAGATACACTATTGCGAAGATAAGAAGTAGCAGTATTCGTATAATTAAAATTAACAAATAGAACCCAATCTGGTAGCATATACAAATCGGGATACTCTCCTATAACATACCTCTCATAATTTTGTGTATAATGTTCAATCTGCCTCATTGCTTCATAACCTAATCCGTATCTTGATTGTTTATCTTTCCATACATGGCTTTGTAAACTCAAACAATTGTCTATATATTTTCTAAATTCAGCGAACCCATTAATGGATATATCCCGTGAATTTATAGGCGCATATATTTTATTCCATAGATTTTCTATAGGTAGAAACTCATTTTGGCATACCAAATTCAAATATTTTGTTAGCAATTTTTGAATGTATTGTAATTGCCCATTCAATTCATTTAGCCTTTCTGACGAAGGTTCTGCAATAGCATGCTTAGTCAATAGTTTATAGTACTCATTCTCGATGTCTACCCATTTCTTTGTTTCGATACTGTTACATATCTGTTGTAAGAATGGACTTATTCTAAAGTCACATAATTCTTTGTTCTCTTTAGCCAGACATATAACATCTTTTAAGTCCCATGGAATTGATGGATTCTCTCTCTTGTAATACCATCCGCGAAAAACGGAAGCCCAATTAGGAACATCTATGTCATCATTAATCTTAAACGAACATAATCCATCAGAGATTTCCTTTCCAGAGCCATGCAATAAACTACTGCCACATTGTTCCCAATACCAATTAATGAAATCTTCATATCTTGTGGGAAGCCCATGAGCCAAATCAAAGCCATTACCTATGAGAACAATTCTATTCATCTATTATTATATGTTTCTAACGTTGTAACAAATGGAAGGTATCTTATATCATTTCTTCTCAGAGTCTTCATCAATAGGTATATTCCTATCTTCCGCAGCCATCATAGGTTCAAATTCCACATCCTTATACCGATAAGAAGACAGCAAAGCTGATGTATCTTGCGGTTCTGCATCATACCCAGCCATCTCCAAATCTGTAATGGAGTTGCCCGTCACATATAGATACATGGCTACCACGATTTTGAGTGCTGCATCTATTTCCTGTTCAGATGTAGTAGGGGCATTATGAGATATATTATTTCGCCAATCACGGAGATTCTGCAAGAAACTACTATATTTCTTTGCCTCATCCGAAGTTCCGTATTTCAAGTTCCAAAGGCATTTGAAAGCATGAATAGCATCGGCAAGACTTGGCGATTTCCCATCTTGTCCTTCTATTTCCTCATTATGTATCAAGAAATACAGTTTCTTCAAATAAGCCTCATATTTTGTAACCAACGAATTGAAACACTGAATTTTGTCCACTAAACGTATCTGTTTGTTGGTATAGATGTTGTTCAAGTTACTCTTTATCAACTCATTTACACCGTCAAGCGTAGGAAGGCTGACCTGGTTCAATACAAAGAATAGTTCATCGACAAACTCCTCTAAAGAACGAACATGGCTACATACATCAGATAATACATCGCTCATAGCTTGTATTATACATTCTTTCAGCACTTCCTCATCGTAAACCAACTGTGCAGCCTTTCCTGTGCGTTCTGCTAAAGCCTCCACAAACTTACTCATGAGTGTTAGTGACAGACTCTTCTCACGTTCCAGCACTTCGGCAAAGTTGTAGTATTTTTCTATCTGTTCTGCAATCTTTTCGTCGAACTTATCTTGAACTATCTTCAGCAGAATGTCCCATGTGTTGTTGGCATTAAAGGCATCATTCACTTCTGGGTCAACCAGGATTTCATCCCATATTTGTTTAAGAATCTTGTCGTTCTCGTCCAAGAATTGTTCCCATGGACTATTGACGATATGCAAGATTTCTTTAATACTCAGTTTGTCTTCGTCTTTTTTCTGCCCAACATCGCCAATACGGCTGCTCTTCATCGTTTGCTCTTCGTCTTGCAACTTTAACTGCCCCTCGAAATTCATCTGTATGCGCAGTTTGTTCAAATCTATACGCTCCAGAATCTCCATAGGCAATGTTTCTTTGGTATAAGGCAAATATTTGTAGAATACTTTACAGAAAATATAGAATTTCTCTAAATCAGGGTCGATGAAGTCGAGCAGCTGCGCCATGAAACCATACTGTCGAACATAGCGATTAACCAACTTGCGGTATTTGTCCTTGGTTTCATCTTTCATCGGCACTACACGTTCCTCTATAATAGTCTTCAGCATCGACGGAACGCCCTGTACTTTTGACGGTTCGGACAGGGCTGTCACTACATTGTCAACCTCTGTCTGGTTGAACACCTTATAAACCTCCACATCATCTTTCAATGAATAAAGACGTTGCGTGTCGACTTCGCCTTCCAAAGTGATTTCGGTGTAATACTCCTGAAAAGCCTTTTGCACTTTATCCACATCATTACGGAAGTCTATAACCATCGTGTCCTCCTTGCCTTCACAGCAGCGATTCAGGCGAGAAAGGGTCTGTATGCACTGTATGCCTCCCAGCACCCGGTCTACATACATCGTATGCAACAACTTTTGGTCGAATCCCGTTTGGAACTTTTCCGCTACGATGAGAATCTTATAGTCATCATTCATGAATTTGATACGAATATCATCGTCTTTCACATGATCATCATTCATGCTGGCTTCCGTACATTTATGCCCATGGCTGTCAGTTACTTCGCCAGAGAAAGCCACCAATGTCTTTATTTTGCCATCATATTGGTCTGCTATCAGACGGTCAAATATTCGTTTGTAGTCGGCAGCTGCCTGTCGGGAGTCTGTCACAACCATTGCTTTTGCCCGATGTCCAATCTTATTGATGGTATGCTTCATGAAGTGTTCCAGCATCATGTTGGCTTTGCGCAGCTTGATATATGCATTTTTGTTCAACTCCTGATAGATGACACGCAATGATTTTTTCTCTTCAAACACTTCGTTTTGATCATCCTCAGGATTTTTCTCGATGTATTCAAACATCGTCTGATAACTCTTGTAGTTTTGCAGCACATCAAGGATAAACTTCTCGTCAATAGCCTGCTTCATGGAATATAGGTCGTGCGACTTCTTGCCGTCCTTTCCAAAAAGCGCAAAGGTCTTATCTTTCGGTGTTGCAGTAAAGGCAAAGTATGACAAATGTCCCATCTGTCGGCGCATCACTTGCATATATGCCATCAGTGCCTCCATGTCGCTGTCATAATCCTCTCGGTTGAATCCCTCCACATTCTCCAAGTCTTCATCCGTCGAAAGGGCATTTACCAAATCCTTTGCACTCTCGTTGCCAATGGCTGTATGTGCTTCGTCTACGATGATGGCATACTTGCGATGCTTCTCTCGTTTTAGGTCTTTGATGGCAAAAGCAAACTTCTGAACGGTTGAAATGATAATACGGTGTCCTTCATTCAATGCTGTGGCGAGATTTTTTGATCCCTTGCGGATGTCTTTCACAGTTCCAGCAACCGTCTCAAAAGCAATCACGTCGTCTGCCATATTTCGGTTTAGCACGATACGGTCTGTCACCATAATTATACTGTCAAAGACTGGAGTCTTGTCATCATTTGCCATATTTGCCAACTGATGAGCCAACCATGCCATTGATTTTGTCTTGCCCGAACCTGCGGAATGTTCTATCAAATAGTTGTGTCCTGGCCCTTCCTCACTTACCAAACGACGTAACTTTCTGACGGCTCGCAACTGGTGATAGCGTGGGAAGTAAACCACAGGAGTGCCTTTCTCATCATTGCAACGCTTGAAAAAGTTCTCTATAATGTCGAGCAGAGAGTCTGCACCCCATATATTACTTTCATCATTCCCCTCAATCTGTCGCCACATATATGCCGTAGGATATTCTCCCTCAATAGGCGGATTACTGCTCTGGCGGTTGAAAGGTAGGAATTTTGTTTCTGCCCCTCTCAGCTGTGTGGCCATAAAAACATAGTTGTTGTCCATCACGAAATGGACAAGACAGTTACGGAGCATACGGTTTTCTGGGTTACGCTCATACTGATACTGGTAGATGCCATGTCCATAGTTCTGACCGCTTCCCTCGTTCTTCAGTTCGCAGGTCAGCAAAGGAATACCATTGACAAGGATGCACAAGTCAAGTTCATTCAAACTTTCATTCGACCTGCTGCCGTATGAATGTGTCGAGGTACTGTAGCGCATTTGCCGAACCACGGAAAAGCGATTCTGTCGATACAGTTCGTATGCAGGGCTGTCTGCTCCATCAAGGATAGGTTTGAACTGCACGAACTTTATGTGAATACCCTTTATCTTGAACCCCTTTTGCAGAATAGAAAGAATACTTTCGCCACGGTTCAGTTTTTTGTTGTATTCCGTTACCACAGCTTCCACCTCCTGTCCAGGGTATGCTTGTGACAGTTTGTACCACGTCTGCGGTTGGGCACGTAGAAAACGTTCCAGCATTTCCATGTCACACAGCTTTTCGATGTCGAAGTCAACGCTTTTGCGTTTATTGTAGAGGTCGCTCTGTGCTAAACACTCTGCGATATGTTCCTCAAACTTGGTTTCATTCAATGGGTTCAGCATATTGTCTTTCTGTTTTTACCGTTCAACAAACTTTTCTTTTCCCAGTCACAACTTCTGTGATGATGCTCTGCTTCAGTTCTTGCAAAAGTTCTATCCGTTTCTGCTGTTTTGCAATAGCTTTGTCTATCTCACCACATCGTTTGTCTAAATAAGATGCTATAGCTTGTTGTTCAC
>JAFLUT010000084.1:6116-12239 GCA_022508665.1 Prevotellaceae bacterium
ATGGAAGACCACATATTACCTTAGTACAATACTTTCCTTTAATAATCTCCCAATGGTTTGGAATTTCTCCAACCCACTGCACCCCACTATCTTTATATGAATCGTACCGTTTCATACACTATTCCGCTTTTAAAGCTTTAATTTCGTCATTCATTTCACTATCAAACGATGCCAATTCAGCAAGTATCTCTTCTGTAGAGCGTAGCGGACGATAGATATAAAACAGGCGTGTAAATGGGAACTCTACACCTTCTTTATCTTTATTCCTATCCATCCACGCATCAGGGGCGTATGGCAATACCTCACTCTTAAAATACTCTTCAATATCCACTTTCTGCGGAATCTTCTCCGTATCATTCAGATTGCTGTCCGCCATTAGTCCAGAATCCGATTTTAACGGATTTTTTGTTACCTCAGGTGCATCCTCACTGATAGTACCAAATACATTGCGGAGTTGAGTGACTTTGGCAACAGTGTATTTTACCTTTTTGTCTTTCAGGTGTTGGAAAAACTCACGGTCACTACGCTTGGCGTCAATATCTTCCACTTCGCAGATCTTTTTCAAAATCAAGTTCTTCTTGTCGTCTGCTTTGAAATCCTCATCAGCACAAAGGGATTGATACTTTTCTTTGATGTTTTCAAACCATAGGCGCAATGGACGGCGTGTAGCAACAGTAGTATAACGGAAGTCATCATAGTCGAGCAATTTTGCAATTTCTATATGCTCCACCTTGCCTGTCTTCTCATACATTATATCACGGCAAGCAGGCAAGTAAGCCCGATAAATGTCAAGAATGTCTTTTGCGCCATCTTGGCTTATCTCGAAACGCTTCTTGCCAAGATTCTTCTGAAGCAAGTGTGTATATTCCGTGTGTGCAGCATCAATGAAAAGCACTTTGCCGTATCGCTCCTCTGGTCGCTTGTTGTCAAGCACCCACAGATAGGTCGTAATGTCAGTGCCATAGAACAAATTCTTTGGCAAAGCCACGATGCAGTCAAGCAAATTGCGGTCGAGCAGCATTTTGCGTATATTGCTCCATCCGCTTCCTGCATCGCCATTAAAAAGTGGTGACCCATTGAGCACAATGCCTATGCGTGAACCTTGCTGCTGATCCATCTTTGCCACCATGTGTTGCAGGAACAGCAAAGAGCCATCGTTGGAACTGGGCAAGCCTGCCTCGAAACGTCCGCCCGGACAACAGTCATCCTCAATCTTCTTCTTCACTTTCGAGTCTTTACCCCAATCCATACCAAATGGCGGATTGGCGAGCATGAAGTTAAAGGTCTTGCCAATAAGTTTGTCATCGCCCAGCGTATCGCCTTGAAAGAGTTGGTCATCCAGATTTTGGTCATCACCTTTCATCAGCAGGTCGCTCTTGCAGATGGCGTATGTCTTTTCGTTGAGTTCCTGCCCATAAAGATAAACTTTCATATCTGGTCGCCCGGAAATCTCTTGTAGATATTCTTTGCCAACAGTAAGCATGCCACCAGTGCCACAGCATGGGTCGTAGATTGAGAAATGGCGCCCTGGTTCATATAGCTGCTGCTCACGTCCACACATGGTGAGTGATACCAATAAACGAACTATCTCACGAGGCGTATAGAACTGTCCTGCCTTTGTATTGCTTGCTTCCTTAGAACGACGAATGACAATCTCAAAGATAGTACCCATCATAGCATTGCTCACTTTATCGGGATGCAAGTCAGCACGTTGGACGAACAATTGTATGACAGCAAAAAGCTTGTCAGACCTTTCCAACCGGCTGTAGATAGGCGACAAATCAACATCCTCAGAATCAGTATCGGAATGCACGAAGTTTGCCAAAATATCTTTCACATTATCTGTGAATCCGTCAAGGTAGGTCTGGAACGATTGTCCAATCTGAGTAGGAGCACCCAACAGACGTTCCAACGACAATCCAGAGGTATTGAAAAACGCCAGTTTATTACGTTTCATCAATGCCTTCAACTTGAATTTTTTCTGCGCATCAGGCAAATCCCTTATCTCATCCATGATTTCCTCGCGCTTGTTGTCAAGCACACAGTCAAGACGACGCAGCAGCGTGAACGGCAAAATCACATCTTCCACCTCTGCATCATCATAGAGATTCCGTATAATCTCCTTGATGTCCCATATCACATTGGCAAGTTCTTGTTCGGTCATACAACTATAAAATTAAACGGTTAGTACAAGCTTTGCATACAGTTATCACATCAATGTTGTTCTGTTTATCCACAATAGAAGCATATTTTCTGCAATTTCCATTTTGAATAAGCTCTCGAATAGAGTTAATTGTTTGTATCTGCGACTTAATCGGACTATCTGGCCCACTTGGTTTCATTGGTACTATTTTAGAGAACAATGCATCATAAAAAATAGTCTGTGTTGATGTAGATAAATTATCCTTAAATGCTTGTAATTTGTAGTCAGCTCTTACCACAAAATAATTGCTGATTATTCTGCGATTATGTAATTTTTTGTAGTTTATACAATTATGATCTATAGAAATAAGATCAAAACGTATTTTATAATAGCGTGTTTTTTTATTGCTATCGGCATAATCCTTAAGGTTAGCTACAATAGATTCGAACATTTCCAGTTCTTCTTCATTTTTGCCAAACGTACTTGAGTCAAAAACAATGAGTACATTGTACTCGTCATTATACCTTTTGGGCAGCACGGAATTGAGTATGCCTCGAATGTTTGACAATCCCAATTCAATAGCGTTTTGTGCAACCTTAGCACAAGATTTTGCATCTGCGCTAAAAATATAACGGTCACATATAATCAAAGCGTTGCTTGGTAGTGTATGATTGCTCTTGTCAAAATAAATAGACCAATCTATATCCTTCTGCCCTTCAAACAGATTATATTCATAAGTTTTTGTCAAAACTTCGTCATCTATTGCGTCAAATGATTGGCAAATTACTCCATATTTATTCTGAATATTTTTAGCATCATTAGCCTCAATATCGAGTAAAAATACCGCATTAGGATTCTCCAATATGTGACGAGGATTTTGTGGAATTTCGTTAATGTATTCTGCTGCAGTCGTAACAGTTGTGCCCAACAGTTGGAGATTGTCAATAATATCAGTAGCCCCCATTGAGTCAATATTCTCATCGATTAAATCTTCTGGCACATAGACTTCTGCAACATTTCCACTCATAAAAATGTTGTACCAGTTCTTAGGAGTTTTATCAAGTAGAACTCCTTCTAAAAAGTTTCTATTTGCAAAAACCTTAAACATATTACTTCTTCCTCTCTCTACGTATAACCTCCATGTTTAGTTTTGCAGCAACGTCGAAGAAACCTTCATCAAAGTTGCGTAAGAATTTGCCTGTTGGAGCCATTCCCATATCAAAAGGCATTCCGTTTGATGGAAAATAGAATACCTTGAATGGATTCTTTTTGTCAACCTCTTCTTGTGTATTGCATTCCAGATTACCAACAAGTACTTGAGCTTTACGGACAAGATACTCAGAATGAGTTTCCACAATGAAACGGATTTTATACTTCTCGTTGATCTCAAAAAACAACTCCGCTAACTTACTTTGAAGGCTTGGATGAAGGTTCTGCTCAGGTTCCTCAATAAGGATTACAGGCATAAGATCTCGACGGGCATGACCAATGCCCTTATATTTTCTAATCAATGTTGCTATTTTAAAAAGAAGAATCATCATTTGGATAGAACCCATGCCTTTTTCTGCAAGGTTCATCCATTTCTTTTGGCTTGTACCAGCTTTACCAATTTTTATAGTATAGGCCTCACAACCAGCAACAGGTGAGACAATAAAGTCAGAAGCTATATTGAATGCTTCCATCCATTTCTGAATGAATTTGTATTCTTCTTCACTTTTTTTGATGTTTGAACAGAAATACTCCTGAATCGTATTTGACATATAGTCATTTTGGCTGTTTATACGATATAAAGTATTCTGATTTACAGCATGAGCATACAAATATTCAGTATTTGGCTCTTGTATGCAGCGAGTAAGCACCATAGTTAGCTTACGGAAATAGTCACGTTTAGAATACAGATAATTGTGAATATCGTCAAAAGTTTGCTGCTCATCCTCTTCAGACATATCAAGCTCACGGTAGTACTGCCCTATTCTCATAAAAACAGAGTTTAAGAATGGAAGCGGAATTCTCATTTTGTCAAAATCTTCTCTAATGGTTATACCTGTGCTAAAATCCAATTTAGAAGCTAAAATGAGCTCTTCTCTAACTTGCTGAATTTGCTGAATTATCTCTTCCCGACCAAAACCAAGAAAAGTAGGTTCTTCCGACTCTTTTTCTAGTTGCTTACTCAATTTATTTTTTCTAAACTTTTCAAGAAGGTTGTCGATTTTTTCTAAAGAGAGTGGATATGTTATTAACTCCTCATAATCCTTTAACTTGACATTAGAATGACGGAACATAACTCTCAGTTTGTCTAAATTATGAAAATCATGAGTGATGTGTATCTCGGCAACTTGCTCAACATAATTAAGAGTTATTAAAAGTTCGGCACGAAGATCTTCAATTAAAATCTGCTTAATTGGTGCTGTAGGTAACTCTGGAGACTCATTGCGAATAATGGTTATTGACACTTTGTATATATTATCATACACAATAGATAATTGTATCTCGTTTGAGTCTGTCTCGTTATTAATTGCCCTTTCGAATGTACCTATATGCAGTGCATCATGCAGAATGTTGGGCGCAAAATTAAATTCTGGGTGATATTCACGCCTATTTATTCTCCCTTCTTCATCTCTTATGGTTAAGAAATGGACTGAATTCTCTGTCAGCATACGAAGGTTTTCTGTAATTAGGAGTAGTGCTTTGACTACAGTTGACTTGCCAGAATTATTACCCCCTACAAGTAAATTGATGTTACCGAAATCAATTGTGAGATTACTTGCAAATCTTCTAAAATTTTTAAAACCAATCTGTTTCATATCTGTTATGTTTTATTGTCTTCATTTAATTACGATGCAAAATTATACACTATTGGTGCAGCTATTCTGCACAGGAAAATATTTTTTGAAAGAGTCCTTTATTTTTTCTCCAATTTGAGTTCTAAAAGACTCTGGCGAGAGTATTTCCACGTCAGAACCAAAGGATAAAATCTGCTGTTCTAACTCACGCGTTGGTTTAACTTCAAGACTAATCGTATGCTCGTCTTCACTCAATATGATTTGAGATTTATGAATGGGCTTTGACGTTACGTATGGAAAGCGAGAATCTGTAAAACGAAGTACAATAGTCTCTTTCTTGATATCTTCTTTTGGAATGGAAACGCCTACAATGTCATCAAAGAAGTGTTCAAAATCAATCGTTTCGTTTGGAATGAATGCCACATCTGGTGCAACTTGTATTAAAACAATTCTGTCTAATGCTATGTTGGAGATTTCTTTACGTTTATCATCAAGTCCAAACAAAAACCAGCGATTATTGTATTGCTTGACGTAGTAAGGATGAATAACAAACAATATATCTTTCCCACCATTCTTATAATTATGGTAGTCAATCTTCAATGTTTGGTGGTTTGATGTTGCATCAATAATTTCAGACAAATATTCAAGCCCTTTCAAATTCGGGTTCTGCTCAAAACCAATAACATTCTCATTTCTGCCTTTGAGGTTAAACCGCCATTCAAGATTTGATATTACCTCTTCAACCCATTCATTGGAAGGTAATCCTCGAAAACGGCTAAGGGTAAGTATGACTGTTTGAAGTTGCTGCGCTTCCTCGTCAGTTAAAGGCTGCTTATTGATGGAAAAGTCAGAATACGCATAGCGATAATAAACTTTCTTCCCATCTTTTTTGCGTTCAAGAGGGATGCTCCACCCTGTATCACTTTCCATAAACTTAATATCCTCGAAAATCTGACGACGACTGACACCGCCTACACCATTATAATAATATAGTGCATCCTCACAAGCTCCAATGAGATCATCAATATAATATCGATGACGGCGGTCTCTAAAGCATTTGTCTAATGCTTGATATCGTATGGCTGCATTCTTATTAGTTGGCATATCACGCTATTTTGTTACTTGAATATACATCACATCATTCTTGCTGGAATTGATGAGTTCTTTTACATCCACCTCCAGACATTCTGCAATTTG
>JAFLUT010000085.1 GCA_022508665.1 Prevotellaceae bacterium
TGACGATTATAATTTGTCACGGCTGACTATTGTAATCGTGAACGGCAGGGCGTTTGAGAGGTGCGCCGTTGTCGTTCTTGACAGAAAATGGGCGGTTTGGTTGGCATCGAACTCTGTCTGGTTGGATGCCTGCGTCACGCAAACAGGCTGCCTATCTGATAGACGGCGGCGGAGACTATCCATGCTACGGCGGTGGTGTAGAGGGCGGTGAGGGCTGCCCAGCGCCATGAGCCGGTCTCGTTCTTTATGGCTATGATGGTGGCGAGGCAGGGGAAGTAGAGGAGGACGAAGAGGAGGTAGCAGTAGGCGGTGAGGGGGGTGATGCCGTCGGCGAGCATTTGCTGGTGCAGGGAGGGCTTGTGTGGCGGGGCGGCTGCGGCGCTTGCTTCGGTGTTGATGTTTGCTGCGGCGCTTGCTGTTTCTTCTCCGCTGTACAGCACGCCGATGGTGGATGCTACGATTTCTTTTGCTCCTACGCCGGCGAGGAGGCTGACGTCGAGTTTCCAGTTGAAGCCTTGGGGGCGGAAGAGGGGTTCGATGGTCTTGCCTATGCGGCCGATGTAGGAGTGTTCCTGCTGTTGCTGGGGGGAGAGGGTGGGGTCGTGGGGGAAGTATTCCATTGCCCACACGAGTATGGAGGCTACGAGTATGATGCCTCCCATTTTCTTTAGGTATTCTTTGCCTTTGTCCCACGTGTGGCGGCATATCGCTTTGGTGGTTGGCCAGCGGTAGGGTGGCAGTTCCATGACGAAGGGGGTGTCTTCGCCTTTGATGAGCAGTGATGAGAAGAGTTTGCTGATGATGACGGCGGCGGCGATGCCTATGAGGTAGAGTGACATCAGCACCCATGTGCGGTGCTGGGGGATGAAGAAGGTGCCTGCTACCATTATGTATATGGGCAGTCGGGCGGAGCATGACATGAAGGGGAGTATCATCATGGTGATGAGTCGGGAGCGTCGGCTTTCTATGGTGCGTGTTGCCATGACTGCTGGGACGTTGCATCCGAAGCCCATGATGAGTGGTATGAAGGATTTGCCGTGCAGTCCCATTTTGTGCATTAGGCTGTCCATGATGAAGGCTGCGCGTGCCATGTAGCCCGAGTCTTCCATGAGGGAGATGAAGAGGTAGAGTATGAGTATCTGGGGGAGGAAGACGATGACTGAGCCTACGCCGCCTATGACGCCGTCGACGAGGAGCGCTTTGAGCGAGCCGTCGGGCATGGTGGCTGTGAGCGTGTCGCCCAGCCATTCGACGAGGGTCTCTATCCAGTCCATGGGGTACTGGCCGAGTGTGAAGGTGGCTTCGAACATGAGGAAGAGGATGAGGAAGAAGATTGGGAAGCCGAGGTAGCGGTGGGAGAGTACGGCGTCGATGAGGTGTGTTGTGCGGTAGGTGTCTTTCTCCGAGCCTGTGCGGAAGTGCGCCTCGGTGAGCGCTCCGTTGATGAATCCGTATTTGGCGTCCATTATGGCTGTCTCGGAGTCGCTTGTTGTCTCCTCCGTCACTCGTGCCGCTGCGGTGTCGCGTGCGGCGAGTATGTGTCGCGCTGTCTCGCCGGCGCTGGTGCGTAGGAACTGCTCGATGTCGGTGTCATGCTCGAGGAGTTTCAGTGCCACGTATCGGGTGGAGTAGTGGCGGTGTATGGATGGGTCGTGCTTGATGTATCGCTGTATGTGCGCTATGCCGTCTTCAATCTCGTGTCCGTAGTTGATGTGTATGTGTCGTGCCGTGTGGTTCGTGTCTTCATACACTTGTATGACGGTTCGGAAGAGTTCTTCTACTCCTCGTCCGCTCTTGAAGGATGTCGGCACCATGGGCATGCCCAGCAGGGTGCCGAGCGTCTGTGTGTCGAGGTGGTCGCCTCTGCGCTCGAACTCGTCGTACATGTTCAGCGCTCCTACAATCTTGAGGTCCATGTCGACGAGTTGCGTGGTCAGGTAAAGGTTGCGCTCGATGTTTGATGCGTCAATCACGTTGATGACCACGTCGGGCGTCTGCTCTGCGAGGTGTTTCCTCACGTAGAGTTCTTCGGGGCTGTAGCATGAGAGCGAGTAGGTTCCCGGCAGGTCGGTGAGTCGGAATTCGTAGCCGAAGTATGAGGCGTGCGCTTCGCTGGCGTCTACCGTCACGCCCGAGTAGTTGCCCACATGTCCGTGCGCTCCGCTGGCGAAGTTGAAGAGCGATGTCTTGCCGCAGTTGGGGTTGCCGATGATGGCTACGTTGATGACTCTCTCTTTCTTCTTCGCCATTTCGTGCAGCAGTCGGCAGTCGTCGTCGCCGCTCTCTTCTTCTTTCTCGCTTTCTCCTGCTTTTGCCTCGCTTCTTGCTCCGTACACTGAGCGCTGCTCTGCCGTGCATTCGCACTCTTCTGTCAGCGTTTCCCTTGTCTCCGCTCTTTCGTCGTCCGCCTGTCCTCGCATTGTCTTCTCTTCCGTGACGACCTCAATCATTTCTGCTTCTTGCCGTCGGAGCGACACTTCGTAGCCCATCAGTTTGTACTTCACGGGGTCTTGCAGCGGGGCGTTGAGCAGCACCTCCACCTCTTTTCCGCCGATGAAGCCCATTTCGATTATTCTCTTGCGGAAGCCGCCGTGTCCCGTCACCTTCACTATGACGCCCCTCTCTCCCGTTTTCAGTTCCGACAGTTTCATGGTTGTTGTTTTTTGTATTTCAGCCGTCAGCGCAGCACATCGCCCGACCATCCGTGACCCAAATCCCAGTGTGGGTCATATACCATTTCGAACTCGTCGGGCAGGTTGAACTCGTCGGCAATGAGTTCGCGCACCTGCTCGGTGTCAAGCACCTTCTGCCCATCTATGACGCCGTCAATCCACTTGCCCACCGCCACGTAGCACGTGCCGTCAGGACGCACGAAGACCCTCCCTCGAGGTATCTTCGTGTAGTTCGACTCGTTGTAGAAAATGGAATCCTCCAGTCCTTTTGCCACAGCCCTGTGATACTGCTTAGCCCAGTATGTCTTGTGCAGTTTGTTCAGCGTGCCGTCGCCCCTCTCATGCACATACTTCTCGGCATCGTCCTTCTCCACCCCGAACAGCACCCTGTTGGCGATGTCGTACCAGAATATGCCCACTTTTGGCTTCCCGTTGTCGAGGAAAGGTATCATTGCCTCCATCATCGTCCTGTGCTGCTCTTCCGTAGCCTTGTGGTCAGCCACACTCCCTTCCACGCCGCCCTTCTCCATGGGCATCATTAGTCTTCGCCCCATTGCTTCCATACTTTCATTTTCATTGATTTCTCGGCAAAGTTAGGGAAAATTTGCGATTTGCGGGCAGTAAAAGCATGAATTTTTGCGAAAAGGCAGCCCCTGCAATATGGGATTAAGAAATTTGTTGTAACTTTGTGGGTCGTTAGATGTATTGTGTATATGCTGAAGCAATTTCTTTCTGTGATGTCACGCTATCTGAAGCCCTACCGGAAGTATCTGGCATGGGCGGTGGTGCTGAACTTCTTCTCGCAGTGGATGAACGTGTTCTCGTTTGTCGTGCTGATTCCGATACTGAACATACTCTTCAAGATTGACTCGGCGGTGTATGAGTATCGCCCCATGGACTGGCAGCATCTGGACAAGGAGACGCTGACGAACAATGCCTATGCGTGGGTGCAGGAACTCATTGCCGTGCATGGCCCTTTCGCCACGCTGGTGATGATGGGCTGCGCGCTCATCGTCATGACTGCCATAAAGACGGCGGGCTACTTCGGGTCGGCGGCGGTGATGGTGCCGCTGCGCACGGGAGTGGTGAAGGACATCAGGGTGCAGGTGTATGAGAAGGTGCTGCGGCTGCCTCTGGGCTTCTTCTCTGAGGAGAGGAAGGGCGACATCATAGCGCGCATGTCGGCAGACGTGCAGGCGGTGGAGAACTCTATCACTAACTCTATCGACATGCTCATCCGGCAGCCTATCGCTATCTTAGTGTGCTTCGTCACCCTCTTCGCCGTGAGTTGGCAACTCACCGTGTTTGTGCTGATTGTGGCGCCGCTGGCGGGGTGGCTCATGGGAGCCGTGAGCCGCAAACTGAAACGGAAGTCGGCGACGGTGCAGGAACTGTGGGGAAGCATCATTGCTCAACTGGACGAGACGCTGGGCGGGCTGCGCATCATCAAGGCGTTCATTGCCGAGCAGAAGATGCTGAGGCGATTTGACGCTGTGAACGGACACTACCGCAAGGAAATGAACGAAATGGTAATACGGCAGAACGCTGCACACCCCATGTCGGAGTTTCTCGGCACGACAATCATCACCGTCGTGCTGTGGTTTGGCGGTCTGCTCATACTGAACCAGTCGAACTTGATTGACGCTTCGACTTTCATCTTCTACATGGTCATACTGTACAGCGTCATCAACCCTCTGAAGGAGTTTTCCAAGGCGTCGTACCAGATACCTGTCGGACTGGCGTCGATGGATCGCATAGATTTCATTCTGAAAGCGGAGAACCCTATCAAGGAGCCTGCCGACCCTGAGCCGCTGGCATCTTTCGAGAGCGCGATAGAGTTCCGCGACGTGACTTTCGGCTATGCCGAGGGGCGCAACGTGCTGAAGCACATCAGCCTGCGTGTGCCTAAGGGCAAGACCGTGGCGCTGGTGGGTCAGTCTGGCTCGGGCAAAAGCACGCTGGTCGACCTTGTGCCGCGCTATCACGATGTGCAGCAGGGCGAGGTTCTCATTGACGGCAAGAACATAAAGGGCGTAAGGATATCTGAACTGCGCTCCCTCATCGGCAATGTGAATCAGGAGGCGATACTTTTCAACGACACATTTTTCAACAACATAACTTTTGGCGTGGAGGGCGCCACTATGGAGCAGGTTGTCGAGGCAGCTAAGATTGCCAATGCTCATGACTTCATCATGGAGAGTGAGCATGGCTACGACACGATGATTGGCGACCGTGGCGGCCGTCTCTCGGGCGGTCAGCGCCAGCGTGTCAGCATAGCCCGTGCCGTGCTGAAGAACCCTCCGATACTCATCCTTGACGAGGCTACATCTGCTCTCGACACTGAGTCGGAGCGTCTTGTGCAGGAAGCGCTTGAGCGCCTCATGCGCTCGCGCACTACTATCGCCATTGCTCACCGCCTCTCTACCATCAAGAATGCTGACGAGATATATGTGCTGCATGATGGCGAGATTGTGGAGCAGGGGCAGCACGATGAACTCATAGCCCGAAACGGCTACTATAAGCGGCTGTATGACATGCAGCAGTTGTGACGCCGCACGTTGCTATATATATAAGAATATGTATATAATATAATATGAGATTGCTCAAATCATCTATAATTGGCTTTACTGCTATAATAGCGGCTGTTAGTTGCCAAGATTATACTCCGTTTTGGGGTGAGGAGGGTGAGGCAAAGGCAATGCCGAAACCTACCTCGAAAGTTGTTTGTTTGACTTTAAGGGAACAAAAGACGGGTTAATTAGCGTTAAAAATGCTTATAAGACACAAAAAACTGCCAAAGTGTTAATAATAATTAAAGGACTTTCCGTAACTTTGTATCGTATTTTCTCCCAAAGGCAGAAATGAAAGCGGAGGAGAAGAGTGAACAACGCAACAACAATAATAAGAAATAAAGAAAAATGGCAAACGAAAATGTGAAACCTGCTGACGGAAAGTTGGGCATTATGGTCGTTGGACTGGGTGCGGTATCATCTACATTCATCACAGGTGTGCTGATGGCACGTAAGGGGCTTGCGAAGCCCGTAGGCTCAATGACACAGTATGACAAAATCCGTGTCGGCAAGGGTGCAGAGAAAAAGTATCTCTCTTATTCAGAAATTGTTCCGATGGCGAAACTCGACGACATCGAGTTCGCAGCGTGGGACGTGTACCCTGCCAACGCTTTCCAGAGCGCAATGTATGCCGATGTGCTGACGGAGAAGGATATCCTGCCAGTGAAGGACGAACTGGAAAAAATCGTTCCCTTGACTGCTGCCTTCGACAAGAATTTCGCCAAGCGTCTGGACGGCGACAACGTGAAGCAGTGCGCCACACGCTGGGACATGGTGGAGCAGTTGCGTGAGGACATCCGCAAGTTCAAGGCTGAGAAGGGCTGCGACCGTGTGGTTGTGGCATGGGCTGCATCGACCGAAATCTACGTTGCCCCCAATATGGAGGTACACGACACGCTGGCTCACTTGGAGGCTGCGATGAAGGCTAACGACACGGTGAACATTGCGCCGTCGATGTGCTACGCCTACGCCGCTATTGCCGAGGGCGCTCCGTTCATCATGGGCGCGCCTAACACGACGGTGGACATCCCTGCGATGTGGGAAATGGCGGAGAAGTATAACGTGCCAATCGCTGGCAAAGACTTCAAGACGGGGCAGACACTCGTTAAGTCGGGCTTTGCACCAATCATCGGCACTCGCTGCCTCGGTCTGAACGGATGGTTCTCTACCAACATCCTCGGCAACCGCGACGGTCTGGTGCTTGACGAGCCAGCCAACTTCCGCACGAAGGAGGTAAGCAAACTGTCTACGCTCGAGACAATCCTCAAGCCCGAGGACCAGCCAGACCTCTACGGACACGGCAACGACGAGGACACGCAGTACTACCACAAAGTGCGCATCAACTACTATCCTCCACGCAACGACAACAAGGAGGGATGGGACAACATCGACATCTTCGGCTGGATGGGCTATCCGATGCAGATAAAGATTAACTTCCTCTGCCGCGACTCTATCCTCGCAGCGCCACTGCTGCTCGACCTCTGTCTGCTCTCCGACCTTGCGGCTCGCGCCGGACGAAGCGGCACACAGCGCTTCCTCTCGTTCTTCCTCAAAGCCCCGATGCACGACTACACTGTGGGCGAAGAGCCTGTTAACCACCTCTTCCAGCAGTACACGATGCTGAAGAACGCTATCCGTGAAATGGGCGGATACGAGGCTGACGAGGAGATTGACTAAGCGTCGGCAACAACGAAAGCAAAAGAAAGTAATTGTTTTATATGAAAGGCGAGGGGAGGAATGAACGTGAGTTCATTCCTCCCCTCCTTATATGACTTCCCCTCTGTATACGAGACATCCTCTTTATGCGAGTGCGACCCTCTTCCGCCGCACTTCCTTTATCCCTCCGTCAGGCATCCGTCAAGAATTTCTTTCAGATATTCCTTCATCGTAGCGTCCATTTTCTGCCCGATGAACACGAGTTTCTGCATGCGGTCGCCGTACTGCTCATCCCAGTCCTTGCGCAGTTTCGGCTCGGCGGCGAGCAGTCGGTCGAGTTGCTCCCGAGGCATAGTGGCGTACCACTGTCCGCAGTTCTTCAGCGAGAACTGCTTGCCCGCTTGTTCGAAGAGGTAGCAGATATCCTCCTCGCCCTTGAACCAGCAGATGCCTTTGGCGCGGATGATGTTCTTCGGCCATAGGCGAGCCACGAAGTCGTCGAACATGCCGAGGTTCATTGGGCGACGTGCGTAATATACGTATGTGCCGATGCCGTACTCCTCTGCCTCCCCGTGGTCGTGGTGGTGATGGTGGTGGCAATGGTGGTGATGCCCATGCTCGCAGTGTTCCTCCCCGTGGTGGCACGGCTCATTCTCGTCGTGGTCGTGTCCGCAATGCTCGCAGTGGTGGTGATGCTCATGCTCTTCATCCTCATGCTCGCAGTGTTCCTCCTCCTCATGCTCGCCCTCTATCGCATCTATCCATGCTGCCGATGTGGCAACCTTCTCGAAGTCGAACAGACCAGTGTTGAGCAGTCGGTCGAGCGGCACATCGCCGTAGTTGCACTCGATGATTTCCGCCTTAGGCTGAAGGGCGCGCACAATGTCCTTGATGCGTCGCAGTTCGTGCGGCTCAACCTCTGCCGCCTTGTTGAGCAGCACGATGTTGCAGAACTCAATCTGCTGAATGACGAGGTTCTCGATGTCCTCCTCGGCTATGTCGTTTCGCGTCAGCCGCTCGCCGCTGCCAAACTCATCCTTCATGCGCAGCGCATCCACCACGGTGGCTATGCAGTCGAGGCGTGCCAGTCCGTCAGCCCAGTACTTAGGCTCCATTTGCGGAATGGAGCATATAGTCTGCGCTATTGGTGCCGGCTCGCAGATGCCGCTCGCCTCGATGACGATGTAGTCGAAGCGGTGCTGTGCGGTGATGCCACGCAACTGCTCAACGAGATCCATTTGCAGGGTGCAGCAGATGCAGCCGTTCTGCAGCGCCACGAGGCTTTCGTCCTTCTCTGCCACCACGCCTCCTTGCGCCACAAGGTCGGCGTCGATGTTCACCTCGCCTATGTCGTTCACGATGACCGCAAAGCGTATGCCCTGCTCATTCTTCAGTATGCGGTTCAGCAGCGTGGTCTTGCCGCTGCCGAGATAGCCCGTCAGGAGGAGTACGGGCGTGGAAATGTCCTGTGCCATAGTCTTCAGTCTTTTTTGCCTTATGTATTTTCTCGTTCTGTGTGCAAAGGTAGCAATAAATCGGCATAAAAAGCCTTGCTGCACAGCATTTTTTGCCCTTTCCCCTTGGATGTCAGCGCCATTTTGAGTAACTTTGCATACGAAAAACTCCCACGGGGGAAGGCATCATTGCCACGCTTTCCCTCAATGTATGAGAGCAGACACAAAAAACAATTCATTATGAAAACACAACTCAGGCAAACACTAACCGCTTTTTTTGCCTTATTTTCTATCACTGCATGCCAAGATTATACTCCTTTCTGGGGAGATGAAGGTGGAGGTGCTTCGGGTTCTGGTGACCCATCGAAATACTTCAGTTTTAACACGACTAAGGAGTTCACTATCAATATTGACTACGGGAAGAAGGGTAGCCGAGCATTGATAGATGTTTTTACGGAAGACCCCACATATTTAGGTACAGACGGCAAAGTCTACATCAACAACGATGCCGAGTTTAAGGTTTTCCTCGACAACAACGGACGATACAAGGGCAAGGTCGTACTGCCAGCGGACACGAAGAAAGTGTGGGTGTACACCATGCGAATGGGAGTGCCACAGATGCTGTTGGCAGATGTGGACGGGGACAATAATATTGACGTGGAGTCTGAAGAAAAAACACCCTCTACTAAAACTGATACCAGTATGCCTGGCTATACTAAACCCGGAGATAAAGAAATAAACAAATTTGAGCCTCTTGCGACAACATATTATGGTAAAAACAACACTAAGCCATTAACTATATGGAAAGCCCCTTATCGGGATAAACAATATACTGACAGAGGTGGACCAGTAGATGGAAAGGAGAGGATGTTCTCTATCGTTAAATGGGCAGGACAACTTTTTGGACGCATCATCCCAACACATTATTATGATACTAATGGAACACGCTATAACGTAATAGACTCCGAAAAAACCTATGACACGCAGGGGTTGATAACGAATTATGCAGATGTTACCAACGAGGAGGGAGTCGACACCATTATTGGCACAAAAGACATAGAGGTAATACAGCACTTCTTGTGGAATGGTCATGAGACCAAACAACAAGACCTCGACAACAGAAAATACTATGAGAATTTGGAGACAGAGGACGTTAACACTATTATTCCTTACAAATATATATCAGACGGAAAATCTATTGATGTCGACTCCGCACAAGTGTGGTTAAGGTTTCTCGGCGAAGGTGCATACTACTGCGACGGCATAGGCTACTACTATTACAAAACAGGAGAAGCACCTCAAAAACCCCAAGATATTAAGAGGTATTTTGTGGCTATCCCAAATACATCCTCTACAGCCAAGTATGTAGATGAGGAAACGGTTTTAGGAAGAACAATACCTTTTATAACAGGTAAGTTTACAGGAAGTATATATCAAGATAATAAACTAATCCCTCAACCTCAAGATACACCAATAGATACATATGAAATGGATGCAGATGCTGCTAAAGTAAACCTGCCTGGAGGATCTTTCTGGACATGGCATCCCAAATATGTTCCTTTCGATATAAACCAACGCATTCAACTGTTATATTATGAGGAGGGCGATGACGAAAATGGCGAAGGCGGAAGGGTGACTAAATACTTTCCCCCAGGCATAACCATCGGCTTTTTCCTGTTCTACAACAAGGCAGACGAAGCGGGGTACTGGCAGCAACTCAATGACAATGTAACCTATGATATTGATAACAGAAATGTTTTTCAGTATAGCGACATGTTGCTGAATGAGGAAGCAGATTATAAAGATTCTAACAATAAGGTTTTAGGACGAAGTAGAAGACATTACATAGCACTGAACTACAAAAATTTCGTAGTGTATGGCGTGGAGGATGGTGTCGACAGCAGTATGGAAGACATACTTTTCACCGTTGAGACCGACCCGATAGGGCTTGTTGTCAACGATGACCGTTTCACCATCGACGAAGAGATGGTAGCCACAACCACCAACCACCGCACCTACTGCTTCGAGGACATTTGGCCCAGTGGTGGAGACTACGATATGAACGATGTGGTTATTGACCATCACCACCGAATGACTTTCAAGCGAGACGGAGACGGTGACACATCTAACGACTATATAACAAAAATAGAAGACGATTTCACCGCCATACAGCCAACAAATGCTGCCGACTACATTGACGCTTTTGGCATACAAATTCCGAAAAGCCGCATTGCTGGTAAAAAGGGCAACTGGAATCTAACGGTGAAAAAGGATGATCAAATTTTGGCTGAGGGTACGGACTATATTATAGAAGATGATGAAGATGATGAAGATGATGAAAATGATGAAGTGGATGAAAATGATGAAGTGGATGAGAATGGAAACGACGTTGGCAAACTAACCATCATCCTTTTCACCAATGCAAAAACTGCCAGATACCATAAATACACCGTCATCCGTGACAACCTCTACGATTTGCACCTTCACATAGACAACACCAAACTGGAGCAAGACGAGAAAGGTAATATGATAAACGTGCTTAACCCTTTCATCATTTCGCAGTATGACATAAAGAGCGGTGAGGGACGTCATGAAATCCACCTGCCAAAGCATCCACGAACATCAAAGGGTGTTGATGCGAAAGGCGAAGGCGTAGATGGGGCTGATTATTACGTCGGACAGTACAAAGATGGGCAGCACCCATTCGCTGTTAGTCTGCCAAAGAGTGCCTTCAACTATCATTGGGGACAGCACTATGTGAGCGAGGACGGAGAAGGTCGTGGAATAGGCTTAGCATACCCCTACTTTGACAAGTGGGCAACAACAAATGGTAAAGAATATCCCGACTGGTATCGCTACCCCGAAGGGGCAGGACGTCATCCTGCAGACCAAGATGATGAAACAGACAACAAACCCGAAAACTGATAAAAAAGAAATCGTTTAGCAATGAAAAAGCAACTATTCACCCTCGCCCTGCTCCTCGTGACTCTGACGGTGGGCGCACAAGACAAAATCCTCAACAAGTATAGCGCCATGGGCGACGTAAGCACGACGTCAGTCACCCGTGGCATGCTCGACAAACTCTCCGACGAGCAACTCGCCATGTTTGCCGGCGGTGCGATGAAAGACTTCGCCGACAAAATCCAGAGCATCAAAATCCTTTCTTCCGATAAGTTGAAGGCAGCCAAGCAACTGAGCCAGAAACTGCCCAAGCAACTGATGTCCAGCGGCTATGCCGAGGTGACCACCACGCAGCAGGGCAGCGCTCGGGTGCAGATACTGCGGTCGAAGACTGACCCAAACTCTATGGTGTTCGTCATCACCGACGGGGCGAAAGCCACCGTGGCGAGCATGAAGGGCAACTTTGTAGAGTGAGAAGGGCTATTGCTCGGTGAGGGTGCTTCCCTGCATGGTGAAGGAGTAGTCGCCGCTGCCGAGCCTATCAACTTTTCGGGGCATAGGTGCGGCTCTGTGAGTGGCATTCGCAATGCTCTGCCCAAACTTCCCTTTTACTGTTCAGAATGACAACGGCAGGGCGCTGAAACGCCCTGCCGTTCACGATTACAATAGTCAGCCGTGACAAATTAT
>JAFLUT010000086.1 GCA_022508665.1 Prevotellaceae bacterium
TTACAATAGTCAGCCGTGACAAATTATAATAGTCGGCGAATGCAGATTATCTATGTCGGCGGTTGCCTACTAGTTCGCTCAGCCGTTGTTCACTTTTGTGGGCAACGGCTGTCTACTTTTGACCACAACGGCAACCGCCTTTCGGAGGCAATAGTCCCCGCCTTTTTGTAGTAGCCTTTAACGTGAGTTTGATGAATTTCAGATGACCATAAACATCTTTTCGGCGAACAGACGTTATTTTATTTTTTCTTGTTTTATTTGTGGCATAAGAAATAATATGCTATCTTTGTATGATGAATTATAAAATGTAATAATCCTTAATACCTACTGATAACCTATGAAACCTTTTATGGACGATAACTTCCTGTTGCAGTCGGAGACGGCGCAGAAGTTGTATCACGAGCATGCGGCAAAGATGCCGATTATTGACTACCATTGCCACCTTGTGCCTCAGCAAGTGGCTGAAAACAAGCGGTTTGAGTCTATCACTCAGATTTGGCTTGGCGGCGACCACTACAAGTGGCGTGCCATGAGAAGCAATGGTGTGGACGAGCGTTTCTGCACGGGCAAGGACACGAGCGACTGGGAGAAGTTCGAGAAATGGGCGGAGACTGTGCCTTACACTTTCCGCAACCCTCTCTATCACTGGACGCACCTCGAGTTGAAGACTGCCTTCGGCATTGACAAGACGTTAAATCCACAGACAGCACGTGAAATTTATGAAGAGTGCAACGAGCAGATAAAGAACGACCCGAAGTTCACGCCGCGAGGGTTGATGAAGCACTACAATGTGGAAACGGTATGTACAACCGATGACCCTGTCGACACATTGGAATACCACAAGCAGGTGGCAGACGACCCAACAATGGAGACGAAGATGTTGCCTGCATGGCGACCAGACAAGGCTATGGCTGTGGAAGTGCCTGAAAACTTCAAAGCATACGTTGACAAACTGTCGGAGGTGAGCGGAAAGGCAATCAATGGCTTCAACGACTACATAGACGCTATACAGGCTCGCCACGACTTTTTCGCCTCTATGGGATGCAGTCTTTCTGACCACGGAATTGAGGAGTTCTATGCTGAGGACTACACGGATGCGGAAATCAAGAGCATCTTCGACAAAGTGTATGCTGGCAATGTTCTCACAGCGGAGGAAGTGCTGAAGTTTAAGTCGGCAATGATGTATATCTTCGCCGTGCAGGATGCCGAAGCAGGATGGGCGCAGCAGTTCCATTACGGTGCAATACGTGACAATAATTCTAAGATGTTCAAACTTTTAGGTCCTGACACTGGATTTGACTCTATAGGCGAATTTAACACGGCTAAGAAGTGTTCAAAATTCCTTGACCGCCTCAACGCTGAGGGTAAACTTGCAAAGACAATTCTGTACAACCTCAACCCGTGCGCTAACGAGGTGCTTGCCACTATGCTCGGCAACTTTCAGGACGGTTCTTGCCCCGGGAAGATACAGTGGGGTTCGGGCTGGTGGTTCCTTGACCAAAAGGACGGCATGACGAAGCAGATGAATGCTCTCTCGCTCCTCGGCCTGTTGAGCCGCTTCGTAGGCATGCTCACCGACTCTCGCTCGTTCCTTTCCTACCCTCGCCATGAATACTTCCGTCGCATCCTCTGCAACCTTGTGGCTGCCGACATAGAAAATGGCGAAGTGCCATACACTGGATATGAGGCAGAGCGTGTAAATCAGATGATAGAGGACATCGCTTATAACAACGCAAAGAACTACTTCAAATTCTGATGCCCAACCCTTTTTTTCGCTTCAAGCAGTTCGCCATTCGCCATGACCGATGCGCAATGAAAGTCGGTACGGATGGCGTACTGCTTGGAGCATGGGCATTGCCTGTGTGTGAAGGAAAGGGCAAGGTGACATCGGCGACCACACTTAACATTCTCGATGTGGGAACAGGAAGCGGACTTATCGCTCTGATGTTGGCACAACGTTTTCCCCACTCACACATTGAAGGAATAGACATAGATGAGGCGTCTGTTTTGCAGGCAACGGAGAATGTGAAGGCCTCTGTTTTCCGTGGTCAAATAACCATAAGCCAGATGGATTACGGAGACGTTGAGCAGTTCTGCAATAAATATGATTTAATCGTCTCAAATCCACCGTTTTACAAAGAAGATACTTTAAGTGGCAATGTGGCAAGAGACATGGCGCGCCACACCTCATTTCTTTCGTTTGAGACCCTCATTTCAAACACGGTAAAGTTGTTGTTGCCGAATGGCGTGTTCTGCGTCATAATTCCCTATCAAGATGCATCGGATTTTATCTCTATCTGCGTGCAGGAGAAACTGTCTCTCATACGCAGAATGGACATCAAGCCTACTCCACAAAAGCCTCCGAACCGCACTTTGCTTGCGTTTTCTCCTTGCAAAGAAATGGCTGTGAATATTGAGTTTCAACCTCAACTTTTGACACTTTATGATGCTGATAATCATCGTACAGAGGAGTATTCCTCATTGACGAAAGATTTTTATTTGTAGTCAATAAACTATGCCTATGAACTATCAAGAAATAATCGATAAGTACTATCCAGATAACGAACTGAAACGCATCCTGCTGACCCATAGCAGACAAGTGGCGATAAGGGCGATTGAGATAGTAGACAGACACCCAGAACTGAGCGCAGACAGGCTGTTTGTGGAGGAGGCTGCGATGCTTCACGACATAGGTATAATACGCTGCAACGCGCCCGGCATACAGTGCTTTGGTACAGAGCCATACATTTGCCACGGAACAATCGGGGCAGAAATGCTTCGTGCAGAGGGTTTCCCGCTTCATGCAAGGGTGTGTGAACGCCACACGGGGGCAGGATTATCGCTCGATGAAATCATAGCCCAAAATCTGCCTGTTCCACACCGTGATTTGAAGCCCGAAAGCATTGAAGAACAGATAATTTGTTATGCCGATAAATTCTTCTCAAAGACAAGGCTGAACCAAGAGAAAACATTGGAGCAGGCGATACGCTCACTCTCTAAATTTGGCGACGAGGGAGTGGCACGTTTCGTTAAATGGTCTGAATTATTTGCCTAATTAGTGTTAATTATAAATTAACAAGCAGTTATTTCCCGAAAAATTCGTACCTTTGTACTCGTTTTATGAGAAGACAAAGGTTATTTGCGTCATTGCTGGTACTGGTTACGGTGCTGTATATAATGGCTCTCAACAGTCCTATGGTCGGCAGATTTCCACAGTTTGTCGGTCATAATACGGTTGATACCGTTGCAATAGACACCGCCATTCCTGCCTCTTCTCAATCTCCGCAAACCATTGATGTTGACCATCTTCCTGATGTGTCAGCCATATCGGATTCTGATTTCGTTTCACTTTCTGACACTCTTAATCTTTCCCCGTCAGATTCACTGCTGACGGCTCTTGATTCGCTAAAAAGAGCGTTTGACCTCGAACATGGCATTGAGCCTGAAAATAAATCGACGGCAATCCAATGGAATGATTCTGTCGCTGCCGCAGAAGACTCTATACGCAAAGCGCAGACTTCGAGAGGAGCGCTTGAATCCCCTGTGGTGTATGAGGCAAAGGATTCTATGACATTCTTCATGAACACGAAAAATGCGTTTCTGTATGGCGATGCAGACGTGAAGTATCAGAACATCGAACTGATGGCGGAGAACATCACGATGAACATGGATAGTTCGATTGTGCATGCAATAGGTGCGACAGACTCGCTCGGCAAGAAGTTTGGAGAGCCTGTGTTCAAGGACGGAGGCGATGAATATGAGTCGGAAACAATGTCCTATAATTTCAAAACGAGGAAAGGTTATATAACCAATGTTTACACGGCGCAGCAGGATGGTTTCCTAACCTCGGAAGAGGCTAAGAAAGGCAGCGAAAATGAGTTTTACATGCGCCACGGACGATACACAACATGCGACGAAGACCACCCGCACTTCTACATAGCCATTTCGAGAGGTAAAGTGCGTACAGGAAAAAGCGTGTTTTCTGGCCCAGCGTGGCTTGTGGTGGAGGATGTGCCGTTGCCGTTAGTCATTCCATTCGCTTATTTCCCTTTCACAAGCACCTATTCAAGCGGTTTTATCATGCCCACATACGGTGACGAGTCTACCCGAGGTTTTTATCTGCGTGACGGAGGTTACTACTTCGCTATCAGTGATAAAATGGACTTGAAACTGACGGGCGAAATCTTTACAAAAGGGTCTTGGGGTGTAGGCGCACAGACCACTTACAAGCGCAGATACAAGTACAGTGGCAATTTCTATTTCAACTACGAGGTGACAAAGACGGGAGAGGAGAACTTGCCCGACTATTCAGTGGCAAAGAACTTCAAGGTGCAATGGAGCCACCGTACCGACCCGAAAGCGTCGCCCAACAGTTCTTTTTCGGCAAGCGTGAACTTCGCAACGCAGTCATACGAGCAGAACAACCTTTCTTCGCTTTACAATCCGACGGCATACTCGCAAAGCACACGCACATCGTCTGTCAGTTATTCGCGCACGTTCCAGAAGATAGGGCTTTCATTATCCAGTTCATTCAACATCTCGCAGAATATGCGTGACTCGACAATCGCACTGACAATGCCGTCGCTCTCTATCTCTTTGTCACGCTTCTACCCATTCAAACGTAAGCATGCAGCAGGCAAAGAAAGGTGGTATGAGAAAATCAGCATGAACTATTCGGGAACATTATCCAACTCTATCACCACAAAGGAAGACAGGCTGATGAAATCGTCGCTTATCAAGGATTGGCGAAACGGAATGAAGCACAGCATACCTATATCGGCATCGTTCAACGTGTTGAAATACATTAACGTAACCCCATCATTCAACTACACAGAACGTTGGTACACAAACAAAGTTATACAGAGTTGGGACGATGGCACTCAGCAGGTGGTGCGTGACACTATCTATGGTTTCAACCGTGTGTTCGACTACAATATGTCGCTTAGTGCCAACACCAAACTGTATGGTTTTTACAAGCCTCATCCTAAGGTGTTTGGCGAGAAATTGGAAATGGTGCGCCATGTGTTCACTCCTTCTGTTAGTTTCAGTTATGCACCCGATTTTGGCGACAGCAAATGGGGATATTGGAGTACATACACGAGGACAGATGCCGATGGTAATGTGTCTCTTGTGTCATATTCTCCATACGCAGGCTCTCTTTATGGCACTCCGTCGCAAGGAAAGACAGGGTCTATCAGTTTCGACATATCTAACAATGTTGAGGCTAAAATCAAGGACAAGAATGACAGCGTCAGAAAAGTTAGTCTCATAGATGAACTGGGGGCGTCGCTGTCATACAACATGGCGGCAAAAAGGCAGCCGTGGTCGAACCTCTCCACCCGTGTCCGTTTGAAATGGGGAAAAACAACGTTCAATATGAATGCTGTGTTCCAAACTTATGCGTATGAATTTGATGCAAACGGCAATGTCGTAACAGGCGACCGCACCGAGTGGTCATACGGCAGGTGGGGACGTTTCCAAGGTATGTCGAAGAACCTCTCTTATACTTTCAATAATCAGACTTTCAAGACCATAAAGGAGAAAGTCAAACGACTGTTTGGGCGTGGAGGCGACGAAGACAGCAGCGCAAATTATGACGTAGGCGATGATGAAGGTTATGAAGACGGCGATTTGGAAACAAACATTGAAGACCCGCACAAGCGCAACCGCAAGAATACAAACGAATCATCGTCAAGTGACGGTCTTGATGCTGACGGATATATGAAGTTCAATCTTCCGTGGTCGTTCTCCATTTCCTATGGTATAACAATGGCAGAAGACCGCAGCAAGAAAATTAACATCAAAAATATGCGTTACCCCTACAAGTTCACGCAGAACCTGAACTTTTCGGGCAACATAAAGTTGGCAAGCAATTGGAACTGCAACTTTGCTTCTGGTTGGGACTTTACAAACAATGCCATATCGATGACGACTGTGAATATCTCACGTGATATGCACTGTTTCAATATCTCCTGTGGCTTGGTATTTGGCGTGTACACGAGTTACCACATCTCTCTCCGTGCCAATGCAAGCACCCTAACTGACGCACTCAAATACGATAAGAAATCAAGTTATTCAAGTTCAATTCAATGGTACTGATATGTCAAGAATACTCGCTATAGATTACGGGCAGAAACGCACGGGCATAGCCGTAACGGATAGCCTTCAAATAATAGCCAACGGACTGACAACCGTTGAGACGAAACATTTGGAGCAATTCATCCTCGACTACATGGCAAAAGAGGATGTATCGACTATCGTTATAGGCAAACCGACACAGATGGATGGCGAGGACAGCGAAAACATGAAGCGTATAGAGCCTTTCTACAACCGCCTCAAAAAACTACTCCCAAACACAGAAATAACCTACTATGACGAGCGCTTCACTTCGGTGCTTGCCCACAAGGCGATGATAGACAGCGGAATAGGACGGAAAGCACGGCAAAACAAGTCTCTTGTTGACAAAATCAGCGCTACTATCATCCTTGAAGACTATCTGCAAAGCAAAAGTTTCTAACTCGACAAACAAACTTCTCCAATAACAGGCAAGATACACAAAAGTAGAGACAAAACCACAAATAATAAATCGCATAAAAAACAGACAACTATGATATTACCAATGTACATTTTCGGTCAGCCAGTCCTTCGCAAAGTAGCCGAAGAAATAGACGTAGAGACGTATCCTAACCTCAAAGAACTCATAGCCAACATGTTTGAGACACTGAAAAAATCGGAAGGTGTAGGACTTGCCGCTCCACAGGTAGGTCTCCCTATCCGTCTGTTCATCATCGACCTTGACGTAATCTCTGACGATGAGCCTCAATACAAAGGTTATTTGCGTACATTCATCAATCCCGAAATTATCGAAGAAAGTGACGAAACATCATCGATGTCAGAGGGATGCCTTTCTATACCCGGCATCAACGAGAGCGTGAAACGACCAGACAAAGTGCTTGTCAACTACCTCGACGAGAACGGAGAGGAACAGGAAAGGTGGCTCGAAGGCTTTGAAGCAAGAGTGTTCCAGCACGAATACGACCATTTGGACGGCAAGATGTTTGTTGACCGCCTCACTCCATTCCGCAAGCAACTGATAAAGTCTAAGTTAGCGGCTATGGCAAAAGGCAAATTCTCAGCACATTACAAGTGCAAGGCAAATCGCTAAACAACTATTGACTCATAAACAAACCTTTGCGGAAATAGCAAATGCAGTTACGCCGTCGTTTCATATCGCTCGTTTTCAGTCTGTTCGCTATCGTCGTGTGTCATGCCCAAATCAACACCGACCGCATGATGAACATTGCCCGAAATGCGCTGTATTACGACGATTACGTGCTGTCTATCAGTTATTTTAATATCGTCATAAACTACAAGCCACACCTTTACGAACCGTACTTCTATCGTGGAGTGGCGAAGTTCTATCTTGACGACTATTCGGGAGCAATTATCGACTGCTCAGAGGCAATCAAACGCAACCCCTATTTCCCAAACAGTTATGAGTTGCGTGGACTTGCACACATCAATCTGCGGCAATACGCCGACGCCATTACCGACTATGAGAAGGCAACGGAGATGTCGCCCGAAAACCGTTCTCTTTGGCACAACCTTGTGTTGTGCAACATCGAACTCGACAGCCTCGCAAGAGCCGACAGTGTCGTGAATACAATAATACAGAAATGGCCTCATTACGCCGACGGCTACAACCTGAAAGCCCAAATCCTTCTGCAACAGAAAGACACGACCGCCGCTGAAACATGCGTTGACCAAGCGCTTGCCGCCGACCCCAACAACGTGAATGCCCTGTCGGCAAAGGCTGGCATACTGATGAGCCACGAGCAGTATGAGGATGCTATAAAGTATTTTACTGAATCCTTGCGACTGCAACCCAAGAGTGCAGGTAACCTTATAAACAGGGCGCTATGCAACTATCATCTTGACAAATATCGGGATGCGATGAAGGACTATGACCTTGCGCTCGACATCGAACCACGCAACTTCGTTGGTCACTACAATCGAGGACTGCTCCGTGCGAATGTTGGTGAGGACAACCTCGCAATAGAGGATTTCAATTTCATCCTTTCTATCGACCCTGACGACATGATGGCGACCTTCAATCGTGCCACATTGCTTGACAACATTGGCGACTATCGTGGAGCGATACGCGACTACACCACTGTCATAAAGGAATATCCCAAGTTCCTTTATGGCTATGAACGCCGTGCCGCCGCTCGCAGAAAAATTGGCGACATAGCAGGGGCGACACGAGACGAAGAACACGTGCTGAAAGAGCAGATAGCCCACCGTTATGGCTATTCAACCCCAACCTCACGACAAAAGAACAAGACGAGAAAGAAGTCAGAAATAGACCTCAACGACTACCAAAAACTTGTGGAAGAGGATGACGGCATACAGGAGAAAGTATATGAAAGCGAATACAGAGGCAGGGTACAGAACCGTGAGCAGGAAGCGACCCTCATCATGCCGAGCGAACACATATATAATATATATAAGGAACTTTCTCCCGACAAAGCCTTGGTTTATTTCGAGAAAGCATACGCCGACGCACAAGCAGGTAATGTCAGCGATGCTATCGAAGGCTTCACAAAAGTCATCGAGATAAACGACCGTTTCGCCGAAGCATACTACAACCGTGGTATTCTCCGTTTGCTCATCGACGACACATTTGTCGCTATCCACGACCTTTCAAAGGCTGGAGAACTCGGCATTTATCAATCGTACAACATCATAAAGAAAAATCAGAACATCAAGAAAAAACAATCTGCCGAAAAGATAGACAAATAGTCAAATAATCTTTTCAGCGTAATTATTTTGACATTTTAAGCAAAAAGATGTATCTTTGCCTTACTAAAAGGAGTATTCCATGGAAAATCAGACTGATAAGATATTGACGGAAGAAGAAATAAAAGAGGATTTGAGGTATTTGCAACTGCTGGCGCAGAGTTATCCCAATGTGGCGGAAGCGAGTTGCGAGATTATCAATTTGGAGGCTATTCTGAACCTCCCGAAGCCGACGGAGCATTTCATCAGCGACCCGCACGGGGAGAGCGAGGCGTTCAACCATGTGTTGAGGAACGCTTCGGGATATGTGAAAAGGAAGGTGGAGGAGATATTCGGTCCGACGTTGAGGATGACGGAGAAAGAGGAATTGTGTACGCTCATCTACTACCCCGAGGCTAAGTTACAGAGAATAAAGGCTGCAGAGCCTAACATGGAGGACTTCTATGTCATTACGCTCAATCAACTTATCAAGGTGTTGCGAGAGGTCAGTTCAAAATATACTCGCAGCAAGATAAGGAAAGAGTTGCCGGAGGAGTTTGGATATATCATAGAGGAGCTGCTGCATGAGAGCCACAGCGGAGTGGGAGAAAAGAGGCATCAGTACTACAATGTGATTGTGCAGACCATTATCGACACGCAGCGTGCAGACCATTTCATTGTGTCGATATGCAACCTCATACAGCGTCTTGCTATTGACCGCTTGCATCTTCTCGGCGACATCTTCGACCGTGGACCGGGTTCGCATCTCATCATGGAGACATTGATGAATTACCACAATTTCGACATAGTGTGGGGCAATCATGACATAGAGTGGTTTGGGGCGGCGGCTGGCAACAGAGCCTGCATCGCCAATGTGCTGCGTTTGTCGCTGCGTTATGGCAACCTCGCCACGTTGGAAGACGGATATGGCATCAACCTTCTTCCGCTTGCCACATTCGCAATGGAGACCTACAAAGATGACCCATGCAAGCAGTTTGGAGCGACGGAACTGAGCAAGGAAAGTCAGCACGACAAGAAGACCAACCGCCTCATAGCGCAGATGCACAAGGCAATCACGGTCATACAGTTCAAGGAGGAGGCGAAACTGATTGACCGCCACCCGGAGTTTGACATGGAAGGTCGCAAGATGCTGGAACACATCTATTTCGGTAATGGCACATGCTTCATCGACGGCGAGGAATATGAAATGATTGACACATTTCTGCCTACCGTCAGCAAGGACAATCCTAATGCGCTGACAGAGGAGGAGGAACTGCTGATGTCGAAACTGGAACATTCGTTCCGCACCAGCGACAAGTTGCAGAGGCACATACATCGTCTGCTTGCCCATGGAGGGATGTACCACATATCGAACAGCAACCTGATGTATCACGCCACCGTTCCGCTCAATGCCGACGGCACGCTGAAAGAGGTGGAGATTGAAGGGAAGAAGTATAAAGGCATAAGCCTTATGAAGAAGACAGGACACATCGTGCGCTCGGCTTTCAACGACGACACTCCGAAAGAGAGGAAGGAATATGCAAGGGATTACATCTGGTATCTGTGGTGCGGAAAGAACTCACCTTTGTTTGATAAGGACAAGATGACTACCTTTGAGCGATATTTTATCAAAGACAAGTCAACTCACACAGAGACAAAGGGTTATTACTATAAGTACAATAATGACGAGAAGGTGGTAGATATGATTCTCGACAACTTCGGAGTGGAGGGTCAGCACCGCCATATCATCAACGGACACACGCCTGTAAAAGTGCTGAAAGGAGAGACGCCAATCAAGGCAAATGGTAAACTCCTTGTGATTGACGGCGGCTTCTCCCGTGCTTATCAGCCAGAGACAGGCATAGCAGGTTACACCCTCACTTTCCACAGCCGTGGTCTCGACCTCGTGCAGCATCAGCCTTTCAAGTCGGCTGAGGACGCTATACAGAACGGTGACGACATCAAGAGTTCAACGCAGATTGTAGAACTGAGTTCGCAGCGTATGTATGTGAAAGATACGGATAAGGGCAAGGTGCTGAAAGCCAAAGTGGAGAACCTGAAACGCCTTTTGTTCGCATATAGAAACGGATTTATCAAAGAGGTGAAATAGCCTCTGGGCATATATTCCAAATACTTCTGACACAGAAACTGAAACATTGATTACGCATAAATAAAAACCTAAATCGTATGAAAAAACTATTGCTCACAGCCGTTTTTGCAGTGGCTTGCATCGGCATGAACGCACAGGAAAACCTTACACTAAGCACCTACAAGGGTACAGACATTTCAAAGTATGCAGGAAAGACACTCAACGTGACTGTTAACCGCTATGTTTTTGGTGGGTGGAACACAATCTCTCTGCCTTTTTCTCTGACAGAAGCACAAATCAATGAGGTTTTCGGCAACGACTGCAAACTTGAAAAACTCGTAGGCGTGGAAAAGGACGGACAGGAAATAAAACTGAATTTCCAAGCCTGCAAGTCGGAAGGCATCAGGGCAAATACGCCCTATATATTGTATTATACTGGCAATGCCGGTACAAAGAAAATCAAGGTGGATAATGTCCTTGTTACTGACGCCAATGCAACACGGACTTTCACTGTTGAGGGTACAGGCGAAACGGTCACTATGGCGTGTGCGAAGCAGCAAATTCAGGACACAGGTCTGTATGGCATTTGGGTGAAAGACAACACTGAAGCGGCATTCGTAAATGCCGACGGCGCATCAAATGGTTTTTATGCCACTCGCTGCTATATTCGCCTGTCCAATGGCGGCTCTACTGTGCTGACAACCAACCACATCAGTGGCGATGTGACAAACATATCATCGGTGGTAAATAGTGGAGAGAAAGTGGATGTTTATAACATGTCCGGAGTTAAGGTTGCAACCAAACTCAATGCCTCCGAGGTCAATCGCCTTCAGAAAGGCATCTATGTAATAAAGGGCAAAAAAGTTTTAGTGCAGTAATTCGCTGGTGGACAGACTAAATTTGTTGCAAAAGACATCAGGAACGCTTTGCAAAATTATTACCCGTTGCTCGCTTCCGAAACAGCCTATTTCCTGTCATTTTTAACAACGGCAGACCTCTGAAACTCCCTGCCGTTCACGATTACAATAGTCAGCCGTG
>JAFLUT010000087.1 GCA_022508665.1 Prevotellaceae bacterium
ATCTGGAGGTCATAGGTTCAAGCCCTATCTGGTCCACACTGAAAATCAAGCACTTGCGCGCAAATCGTAAGTGCTTTTTTCGTGTTCGCGTAAACAATGCGTAAACAAACTGTTTCAGTTTACTTTATCCTATCATGAAGTTTCATTGAGCCTTAAACAAGATCTGTGGGCATTTCGCCACTTCCTTGGCAGTTGGCCTTGTTTTTCGACAATCTTAATGTCTGCCATAAGATATTAGAGACTTATAGTATTTGCTATTTTATAAGATGTGTAATATCTTCTTAAGATAAGATTTATAAATATTCAGCCGCAGTATTGTGAAAAAAGCACAAAATTTTCATTAGTATGATGCTTGTTTGACTTTTTTTTACTTACTTTGTATCTGACTCTTGAAGTCTATAAAGAATTTGGCAACACGGACGTGTTCCGTACAGTCATATTCATAGACTGCCTACGCCTGGCCAAAGTGAGTGAAACCAGTAATGGAGAGCTTATAAGGCGGGAACGACCTAAGGGCAAATAAGCTCGAATGTTGAGGTGGGTAAAAGAGTCCCTATATATGAAAAGGCGTTACTTGACGCTTTGTTCTTGACTCTTCGGAATCTGGCAGTTCCAAAACTTGTAGTCAAACAACAAAGCAACAATGACGTCCATGGGTATGTAATATATGTATGTATATTATATACAGGCGTGGGCTTCGGCGTTGCTCGTTTCGACTACAAAAGCAATGCCAGAGCTTCGAAGAGTGAGATGAGCAGCAAGACTGACTCTCACGCTTCTTTTGTATATGGACGTAAGCTAAACCTAACACCAGAAACATAGGATTCGGAGTGCTTTCAAGTAACAACATGACATAAATAGGATAAATGGACTACGACCTTTTAGATGACCACGAGCTTATAGATGGCATACTGAATAATAATCAGCCATTGATAAAGTATTTCTTCACAAAGAAATGCTCTGGACTTCTTGCCTATATATTGATGAATGTATTTGATGGGAATATTGACAAGCGAGAGCTTGTTAGTGAACTCTATCTATTTATGGCTCATAACGAATGGCAAGTGTTCCGCAAATTCCAGTTCCGCAGTACGCTTATGACCTACGTCACAGTAGTTGCTGTGAGATTTTTTCTAAAAAAACGCACTCAATTGATAGATTCGCCATTTACAACAGACCTAAACGAGAAAACTTGGAAAGGACATATAACAGGAAATTCCATAGACCAACGATTGGACGTTCAATCGGCTTTGCGGAAGATGGCAAATGCCCGATATAGAATGGTAATTGAAAAATTGGATCTGCAAGATGTCCGTCCAGAACAATTAGCAGAAGATATGAATATAACAGTAGACAATTTGTATAACATCCATCGTCGCGCCCTTGTACAATTACGTATGCTAATGGGCAGAAAGGAGGAATATGTATGATTGACTTTTTGAATAAAGTGGACAATATTTCTGATGAAATGTTGGCAGCCTATATAGATGGTAATTCCACACCTGAAGAGAGTGCAATTATTCAGAATACAATTAGAAGTGACGATATACTTGCTGAGGCAATAGAAATAGTTCATGACATCCCTTTTGGTAATGACGATTGGAATATTTCAGACGGAAGCTCTGCTACTTTCTACTTTGATTCATTGCCAATCGCTAAGTTGGGATTTTTCTCATCTGAAAATGATTGTGTTTTTGAAAATGGAGTCGCAGGAAACGAAGATTTTGTATTTGAATTTGCAGCCTCTGAAGCAATAATAGATGGAGATAGAGCAATTACAGATAACGAGTCTGTACAATTAGATGACAATGACTCATTGCATGACTTGGATAATATGGACGCATTAATTTATTAGCAAACGATATGGAACCATTTATGATGATGTTGGGCTATGGCCTAGTGAACTCTATGGCTCAATTAGTAGTAAGACCGATAGCAGACAAGCTCTCGCAGAACGGGAGACGAGAGGATATGATAATGCAAATGGAAGCAAAGCATAAACTTGACTTGGAATCTGTACGACTGAACAAAGAAATAGAGTTGGAAAATAATTTGAACATTCAGCGATTTTGTCATCAATGTCGTATAGATGAAGCGCAAAGCCAGTTTGCAAATCAACTAAAGATGTGGCAAATGGGACAGTTCAATGAGAAAATGTGGCCATTGTTGACTCCGTTTGATCATCCTTCTTTGAAACCCCAATATACCAATGGACAACAAATACCCATCAATGTTTTTTTGGCAAAAACAGACCCACGTTCTGCGTTTGGACAGTTACTACAAGCAGATGTGAAGAACCGATTAAGTAATTTCTTACAGACCACCTATTCTAACAGTATAGATCATCCTTGTGTGTGTCGAATCGGGGATTGGAAAGACGGATTTCAAGATGCTGCATTTATCAATGCACTTTGGTATGGATTGCAAGGACAACCGTGTATTGTCATTAATCCAATACAGTCAGAGTTCGGAGAACAACTTGATTTAAATGTTAGCCTATGGGGATTAGCATCTACAGGTTATACACCTCTTACGCAAACAGTCATAACAGGTCCTTTTGGTTCTGCAATTGGCAGGATAGAAAGAGAAGAAACGATGCGGTGGCGAAATAATGACCTGCCAATATCATCACCGGAAATGAAACATAATATGGAACTTCTCAAACAAGAAGAAAATTTACGTGCAATGGGCAAGGGTGATGATATAATAGAGTATTTACAATCACAATATAAACTTCCAAAAGAGATACAAAATGAGGTTATTACCAAATTTTCCCGTGAATATTCTCATTCCATTGCTTGTATCACGGGTATGTATGCCGATATTTATCATCTTATAGAATATGGAGCAGAGCCATTTATGCCCCAAGCAATCAATGCCTACAATGCTAATACTCAATCAAGGTTTCAAATACCAGATATTACAGTTAGTCACTATCGTAAGGCTTTAACTGACTTAACTTGCTCTAACTATTTGCAAGACAAACTACCATTTGCTTATCTCAAAGTAGCAAAAGCTATCAATTTCGACAAGACAAGCGCACATGAAGTTTTCCAAGAAGGCATTGGGCTGTGGGCTAATAGAAAACTTGGGCTGGGACAAGAGTTAAGTTTACCAGAAAGCCTTGATAGATGCATAAGTTTGCTTAATGACAAATCATCTGATATGGATAGGCAATATCTTGCAATGGCAAAGACTGTCTTAATTTCAATGGGAGAAGTTGATGCTGCTAATGAAATAAAAATAGGTACGATTACACCTCCTCCACGACCAAATGAGGATATGGAATGGCAGGTATCTGACTATGAACAATACCGAATAGACGACTTCCATTCTTGGGTAGACTCGAATACCTATAGAGCGATGCAATTAGGAGCAACCGAGGCTATTGTTTATATTCGACCATCAAAAATCATTGTCATTGCATTTACGGATGATAATGGAAAAGTCATTTACGACAAAGGTTTAGGCGGTTTGTGTGTGCGAACTGATGCTTTTTATGTCAGCCAAAGTATTATTGATGACAATCTTATAGAGTGGAGTTTGAAAGAACAAAGGTACATTACCAATAAAATAGCGTTTATGCAAAAAAAAGAATTTAATTCGTTTGAGAGATTAGGCAAACAGCTTGATGCCTTAGTCAACAATGTGAGAAAGGCGACGAACTTTAGAAGCCGCCAACCAGAGGGATCAACCCAAACTCAAACTGCGACTCAGAATGATGTGATTAACCAGATTGCCAACTTCTTCATGGAAACTAATTCTGTGTCGATTGAATCAGAATCCGTTGAAATCGTTGAGTTCGACAAAGTCCGTGCATGGGTAGTAAGTAAACTGCCAGTTAACAATGCAACAAAAGCCCATATCGTTTGTACAAAACGAGGAATGGACTACCTTGTTTGTATATTTTTCTCAGATGAAGAGAACAATGGATTTTTAGGTGATAATTATCCCAAAAAGAGAATCCTTTGCGGACAGTGCGACTCTGAAATGAGAGCATTTTTAAATGGTGGCGAAATAGGAACAATTAAACTTTAATATAATATGGGAGTACTTAGAGAAATTGGAAGATTTGTAGGAAATATCTTTGAACTGATTGCATGTGCAATTGTTGGTCTTATTGCTGCTGCGATTTGGGCTATTGCATTTGTAATAGATCTGGTTACAGATGTATTGGGATGGATTAATGATCGGATTGAAGAATTGCTTGATGAAGGAGCAACTGAAGTAAATACGATTAAGGGTAGTGCTTTGAGTGATTTTATAAAGCAAAATCAAGCGCAAGGACGATACACTGAAATTTCGCTTAATGATTTAAATGCGATGCGTAATAGCGTTGTAAACGTCGCAATGAACAACAACGGTGAAATTATTGACGATCAAATGATTCGTTCAAATGGTGGTCTATCCTCTCAAGCAAATGAGCAATTCCGAGGTGAACCAATACTAAAAATCAGAATACCTGCTTGATTATGTTCTCATTATTAAGACGGTTCGTTGAAGTTGTGCGGAATCTTAAACAAAAGTCCACACAAGACCCAATAGGCACTCTACTTAATGATGTCACTTGGGCAGTTAACGATCATATTGATTATGTGGACATTCTTGGGTGGATTAATGATAAATTGAAAGTACTACTAAGTGATGGAGTAACGGAAGTAAATGTAATCATAGGAGATGAACTTGCTACATTTATCCTTAACAATCAAAAACGCTATAATATTGATCCTTCTTCAGAAGATATAAAAGTCATTCGTAGTGGGATTATCCTTGTTGCAATGAATATACAGGGACAAATTGTGGCAGACCATTTGATTCGTTCTAATTGTGGATTGGCAGCGACCATGATAATTCAATTCAAAAGTGAACCTATATTAAGAATTAAAATACCCTATTAAATATGGATTTATTATTAAACAACATAACAATTATGGAATTTTTGAAAGAGTGTTTGCCTCTTGTGCGTTATACATGCTACACTGTCATTGGAGCTTTTGCTGCATATGTCATCTACAAGCGTGTTTCTAATAAAGTAATTACCTATCTTGAAATTCAGAAATGGGCAGAGACCGTTTGTGTATCGGGGGACATTTGCCATCTCTCTCGCGTTTCTGATGTACCAGAAGAAGTCCAAAAACAAATTCGTAAAGAACTTGGAATGCAGCAAATCATCAACGGATATCATTTTGATGGTTCAATACTGGTAACAATCACAGACGGACAGAACAATATCAAGAATACAAGCTATTTTATGGGGAAAGAATTGGACAAAGAATTGTCTGATGTTTTAGCAGCAGAAATAGAACATCGTATAATTTTTTAATTTGTAATATTTATGATTGAATTATTAGGAGATTTAATCGAATGGATTGGAGATCTGTTCGATGTTAGCGAAGGCGTAACAGAAGTTGTAGGTGGAGGGGCTGATATACTTAATATAGCGTTTGATGTAGTCAGCACAGCATTATTGATACAAGGGGCAGTGTATGTTGCATCTCTCACTGTTGACTCCATTCGTTCTGAATTGAATAATCGCAGGGAACTGAAAAATAAAGGTGTCACTAATGTTATTATTCAAGAATTCATTGAGAAAAATGGATATACAGAAATCTCTTTGGCCGCATTGAATGCACAAAACCAACAGGTTGGTACAGTCCAGATGCGAACAAAAGGATCTTCAAATGTAGAAAAAGGACAACGAATAAAACTTTAATGTTATGACATATACTCTTCACGTATTTTATCCTGATATACTAAGGGAACAGTCGCAACAAATTCACACTTTGCTATCAGAACTTGAAAGATGTGTTGCAGAATCGGATCTTATAGGACACAACAGCCTACAAATGACAATTTCGGTTCTATTAAATGAGAATTTGTCAAAATATGCAAACTTGACAAATGCAAACTCTATTTTGAACTTTGATTTCAGTGAGCTTGGTAAGGATGTTTCCGGGATGTCAAGGAGAGCCTTTATACTGAGCTGTATGAGATTGAAATACAAGGACATTAAAGGGCTTTTGAATGTAGTTATAAGAGTAAGTTTTAAAGAAAATACAATTATCTCTACGCCGTCTTTACTGCAAAATGAAGAAGATTCATTACCGACCTTTGATGCGGTAGTTCCAAAATTCAAACTGGGCAATGTTATTTTGGATAAATCAACAAAACTGCAACTTGATAGGGCAATAACACTTATCCGAAATCAAAAACTTATTTTCGAAGATTGGGGCTTTAAGGAGGTAGACCCATTTACCAAAACCATTCTCTGCTTCTATGGCGCACCAGGAACAGGAAAGACTATGTGTGCCCATGCTATCGCCAATGAATTTGGGAAAAAAATAATGATGGCGAGTTATGCTTCCATAGAATCAAAATGGGTTGGTGAAGGTCCAAAAAATCTCAAAAGAATTTTCCATGATGCAGAAGAACAAGATGCAATCCTTTTCTTTGATGAAGCCGATTCTTTTTTAAGCAAAAGGGTTCAGAATGCAGAAACTGGCTCGGACAAACATTATAACCGAATGTCAAATGAGATGTTTCAATTGTTGGAAAACTATAACGGGATTATAATCTTTGCCACTAATCTTGTCGCTGATTTTGACAAAGCATTCAAGTCACGTATTCTTGCCTTTATTGAATTCGTACTTCCTGATGAAGACACACGGGCAAGACTCATTCAAATTATGACACCTAGTGACTTGCCAATGGCAAAACCATTGACACTTGATGAGTTGAAGAAACTGTCTGCAACCATAGAAGGCTTTAGCGGCAGGGAGATACGCAAGGCTATGCTTACTGTATTATCAGACGGAGCTATGCGCAATATTAACTCTTTCACATTTGAAGATTTCGAAAAAGGTTTCAATGCTGTAAAAGAAGATTCTGAGAGTATTGAGGCTTCAATGAATGGAAATAAAACCATTGGCAATTGTATTCAAGATTTTATCCAATACGGAGAAGAGAATTCAGCAATTATTGAAATCTGTCTGAATGCTCTATGGCAAAGTGAAAATGTGTCTGATGCAGCCAAAAAGGAAATGATTAAAATATGCAAAGGACTTGGAGCAGACATTCCAGATGTTCAGACAAAGGGATATTTGAAAGAAATCACTACCATTGCTGTAAAATTTATAGGAACAGGTAGAGAGGGAGAATGCTTGCAATATTGTTGCAATCTGTTGTCTAAAAATGATTTGAGTGATCAGCAGAATCAAGAGTTCATCTATAAACTTGGTAATGTTCTTCACATTTCAAATCTTACATCTTATACGAATTATTATTTGTCTTTAAAACAAATTAACATATGAATATAATTAAACAGGTTTTTATTTTGTTCCTTTTTTGTTTTGTAAATATCTATAATATATATGCTCAGAGTACGACAGCAATGTCAAGAATTACAAAAATGCAAAAAAAAGACACGGCACGAATCATTTCTGATTCAATGTATGAAAAGTTTGTTGAAGTTTCATGTAGTACTTGCAAAGGAAAAGGATATAAGATAGAATGCGACACTATTAAAACAGTATGTTCAACTTGCAATGGAGCTAAGACAATAAGGGAAAAACAAAATCTGTATCGTATTTTATGTACATGTTCGCAGTGTGGAGGTGTTGGATATAAAAATAATATAAAATGTTCTTACTGCAAAGGAGTAGGAAAAATAATAAAGACTATTCGAAAATAAAAAAATCCTTTCTGGGTGATAGATATTATTCATGAAACTGTTCAATAAAGAAAACAAACAACAAAAATTGTATAATAAAAATTAAAAGTTATGACAAAAAAAACTATTTTGGCGTGTTTGCTGGGAATTGTATTCATAGGAATTCCTATGAACACAAATGCTCAAAAAACAAAAGCTATTACAAAAGCAATACGTACAATTACAAAAAAAGGTCCCAAACCGAAGACTCCTAAACCGAAAACTCCTAAGCCGCAGACTCCCAAGTCTGTACGCCCTATGACATACACATGCACCATATGCAATGGAAGTGGTAAAGTCAAATCATGGAACAGCTATTTTGGACATTATATTACCTCAGATTGTTCCAACTGTCATGGTAAAGGTAAAATAACAAAATATGTCCGTCTTTAAACTTCTATTAAATATAAAAATTAACTATGGTGGACTTTATAAATCCTATTCAACAGCAGTATCCTGATACTTGCGCTATCAAATCTCAGCAATTAATTCTTCAAGATTTCGGCATTGATGTGTCGGAAACAGAATGTGTACAATATTGTTATGATCATGGATGGTATGTTCCTGGTGGCGGAACTTTGCCTGAAAATGTTGGTAAACTTTTAGTGGACGTAGGCATCCCTTGTACCCAACGTGTTGATGCCAACATCTTTGATATTATGAATGAAATACAACAAGGACATAAAGTAATTGTTGGCGTAGATGCTAACGAATTATGGAATGACGGTCCTATCAATTCCATCATTGAGTGGTTGAGAGACATATTTGTTGGAGAACAGGCAAATCATGCACTTATAGTTGCAGGGTTAGACTATTCAGACCCAGAGCATCCTTATGTTATTTTAACTGACCCTGGTAGTGGTGAAGCAGGTAAGCCCTACCCGCTTGACCAGTTTATGGATGCTTGGTCCGACTCTCAGCACTTCATAGTATCTACGGATATACCTACTCCAAAGGTTACTAATGAGTTTATTAATAGTGGACAAACAGACCTTCACCTGCCAGAAGTAGCTGGTGTGGATTATGATACATTTATAGATTTCTACAATTATAGTAACCAGCCAGAGTTTAATTTTACTCAGATGCCCACACTATACAATGCCTTCGATACATTCCCAATGAATCCAGGGTGGGACTTCAACGATGCACTCTCATTTGCAAATCTTCCTCCTATCTCGAGTGTTGATATTCCAATTCCTGCAATGGATTTAGGGTTGCCTGTTACTCCTGTGTTTGATCCGCAACAGCAGTTGGAGATGTTTCAAAACACTATGATGGATGTTCAACATAATATGACAACCCTATTTCCTGATGTAAGCTTTATGCCAGATCCAATATTTCAATACCCTACATTGGATATATCAGGAATGGATATAGGGAATATGTCTATGGATTTCTAAACATTTCTACAATATTTATAGTGAAGTCTGTTAGTCTTGATGTCATATCAGCTAACAGACTTTATTTTTTATAAAGTAGTGATAGTTTTTCCCTACTATGATCCCCTATAAGAGAAAACAAAAGATTATGAATACTTCTATGTTTGATTTCAATTTAGTACAGATGTCTGATAACTCCTGTTTTGATGTGCCAATCTTAGCCCCACTAAGTACCCCGTTATATCCTACTATGTCTTTTGATGATATTGACATGATAGATTTATATACGTTTCACCCACAACCCATAAATATACAAATACCTGAAATCAATTTAACTTCTGTAACGGATATTTTTGGATTTACACATATTTGCGATTCCATGTCAGTTGATATTATGAGTGGACTTCCCACCGAGGCGTTCCCTAAAACAACTGCAGTTGTGGCTTATGAGCAAAATTGTGCAAAACTGGAAGAAAGTTCAAATCTGAAAAATGAACGTGACATTGCTGTAGAGAACTATCATGATGCCATACGAAATGGTGATTATGATGAAGCACTCAAGTGGGAAAGACTTGCTAATGAAAGACAATCCTCTTTATACGAATTGTGGGACACTCCGAAATACTTTACTGGACCAGTTATAGCAGAAGGACTTTAGCTTACCATATGTTTATTTTATTCATAAAAAACTATGAGCAAAACAAACACTATTAGTTCTGATGTTCTTATGGACAGAATCGGGAAATGTGCAAGAATGGCTGGACACACAACTACAATCATATTGCATTTTGGTAAGTCCACCACTATAAAATCCCCGAAGGCAGGTGTGATGCTGATAACTTCTTCATTGGTTTTGGTGGAACGCAATTAAGTAAACTGGTTTGGATTTGTGAATAAAGTCCTAAAACGCTGGTGGTTGTTTTTTAATAAAGAATACGATGGATGTAGTTTCGTTGCCAATTGAGCAAATAAAGGAATGTGTAAAAAAACTGGTGGAAAACGCAAAGGTAAAAATTCCAGAATTTCCAAAAGAAGTATGGGGTGTTGAACATCATTATGTCTCAAAACTTTTTGAGAAAGGTGGTGAACAGTTTATTTTTGCTTTTAAATGTAACCCTGCTCTAAAAGAAGAAAAGATGAAGAAAAGATGAAGAAAAGATGAAGAATATGATGATATGCTGTGTTGTCTGTGCTCCAGGCAACGGCATAGAAATGGAAAGACCGATTTTGTATGAGTCTGTCGAAACTGTTATTGAAATTATTGACAGTAAATATATTGTCAATAAATGTATAAAAACCTTTCAAGGTTTGCTACAAGATATTGAAAACTTCTATCTTGACGATGATGACAGTTAATAGAAATTTATAACGTACTGATAGAATGTTGCCCGTGAGAAACTCTATAAAAGAAAAAAGCAGTAAATTATGAATACAAACAACATCATTAACCATTCCGTTCTTTGGAACAGAATCGGAAAGTTTTCAAGAAAGGCTGGACGTACAACCACACGACCTGTATTGCTATTGTGGTATGTTCTCCGCAGTAAAGAGACTCCAAAAGCAGACAAGATGCTGATACTTTCTACGTTGTCTTACCTTGTCCTGCCCATTGATATCCTTGATGCAAAGCGTCTGCCAATTATTGGATGGTTTGATGAAATTGCCTCCATTTCGGTGTGTTACAACAAAGTCTGCAAACACATCACGCCAGAAATAGAGAGAAAAGTAGATGCCTTGCTCGATAAGTGGTTTCCCGAATACGTTGATTTTGTAGAGCTGCCTGTCTGAGTGTAAACAGATTTTATAAAAAGGAAGTGATTATGCCACGCAAATGGTTCTATACATATGAGGAGCTTATGGATGACCAACGAAACGATTCTCCAGAGTTCTCTTGTCATGAGCTTGGAGACGGGATGCTGTTCTTGGCACATCGAAAGAAAACTGTCGGTTTTGCATTCCTCGTTAATAAAGAAACCGAAGAATGCTTTGAACTGATGGACAGGCAGGGTAATCTGACAAGTTTTTCAAAAGAGGACATTGATTTCAACTCCATATCGGATCTTGAATACACGTCACCCATTTACAATCTCAAAGTAGGGTACGGTATTGCGGTAAATGATTTTCTGAATGGCACAGCTCTATTCCAATGGACATATCATGTAGATGACTCACAATACGGATATATCTATGACGAGGCAAATTTCAAACGTGTATATGGCTTCATTGACAAACATTGCCAGATCGTTGTTCCATTTCAAAGAATGACAGAAAAACGCCTTGCCCGTCTGTTGCGGCAACAGGCTAATAACGAATTACCTATTAAGAGTAACAGAGCCAACTTGTAAGTGTTGCTAATCTGTTGGCAAAGTGTATTAGAGAACTCACAAAATACTTTGTGAGAGGCTGTACATTACTCTATATAAACCAATGATAACATAAAATTGAAAACTTTCAGTATCAAACAAAAAGAATTGTAAAACTATTATAAATTAAGAAAAATGAAAAAAGTTTCAGCAAGAGTGTTCTTCACTGTATTATGGAGAGGCATATGCCAGGCATTGGGATGTTTTTTTGG
>JAFLUT010000088.1 GCA_022508665.1 Prevotellaceae bacterium
TCACGGCTGACTATTGTAATCGTGAACGGCAGGGCGTTTCAGCGCCCAACCGTTGCCGTTCTTGACAACAAAAGGGCAGTTTGGTTACACGTAAAAGAGCATTCTGTCTACACGCAAAAGGGGCGCATGAGAAGTGGAGGAGGAGCGAGTGAAAATTAAAGGGAGGCGACCCTACATAGGTCGCCTCCCTTTAATTTCTATCTTTCTATACTTTAATGTTATTTTAATGTTACTTTACAAGCACTTTCTTTACTTCTCCGTTGGAGGTTCGGATGATGTTCAGCCCTTTCATGGTGGATGTCATCTTCACGCCCGAGAGAGAGTATATGTCTGTGGGTGAGGAGGTTGCCGAGGTGTCTTGCGTCGGTGTGATGCCGAGGGCAGGGTCTTTGTCGGCGGCGTTGAAGGCGTCGAGCGCCTGTGAGAGTTCGTCGTTAGCGGCGGTGTAGGCTGTTGGCGAGGTTGATGAGAAGTCGGCGTATTTGTCGATTACGCTTTTTAGGGCCGCTCCTTCGGTCGTGTCCTCATATCCTCGCAGGGCTTTCTGTGCGGCGAGCATGGTGCGGTAGAAGGTGCCTTTGTAGCGGTCGGCAAGGGTGGGCTGTGTGGTTACGGCGATATTGCCGATGATGACGGAGTTCCAGCCTTCGTTCATTTCGAAGTTGAGCAGGTAGTTGGTGTCTTTCGTTATGGTGACGCTGAATTCGTATGCTTTTGAGCCTATGATGGGCTGCTCTGAGTTTTCTTTCAGTGTGCCTGTTGAGGTGAGCGAGGGTGCGGAAAAGACCACGGTGTTGGTGGAGGTGAGGAGGTTGAAGTTGTAGGTGGCGTTGGCGTTGAGTGCGCCTTCGCTCCAGTAGATAGAGTTGAAGGATATGCGGTATTTGCCGGTTTTGAGGGGCAGGAGGTGGTCGGTGTAAACGCCGTAGTGGAGGTTGCATGAGGCGTTGTCTCGTGCGGAGAGGTAGATGCCGGCGTCGAAGTCGCCTTCGGGCTGGAAGTATTTCATGCGCACTCCGACACAGTCGGCTGTGCCGCCTTTGGTCACTTCTTTTGTGCCGTCGGCGGCAGTGTTGATGCGTCGCCATCCCGTAGGTATGCCTTCGCCTATGAGGGGTCGCTCGGCGTACCAGTCGGGCATGTAGACGATGTCGATGCTGGGTGTTGCGCCTACTTCTTCGATGCCGTAGGCGTAGGTGAATTTCTTCCGTGGCATAGTGCCTTCGTCTTGGTTGATGGCGTTGGCTATGGTCAGCGTGTATTCGCCGTCGGCAAGGGTCGTTCCCTGCGGAATGGCGAAGGTTACAGTGGGCTTATACACCTCCTGCCCCGTTTCGTTGTCCTCTACCGTGAGGGGGATTTCCGCCCCTCCCTTGTCGGAGGTGAGTGTGGCAGACACGCGCGAGCAGTCGATGGAGTCGCTGAAGGTGACGGTGAAGCGGTTGTCACGCTCGGGCAGCAGGTCGAATGACTTGTCCTCTGGCACGATGCTCTTCACCTCTGGCTCTTCGCCTCCGAGGCTGTAGCGCTTACAGAAGTTCCACACTTCTTCGGATGTGATAGCCTGTGCCGCGTCCATCGACCACCAGTGACCCTTGTCAGCGAGTGTGAGCAGTGCCACCTCCACGCCGTTCTTCCCGTTTCTGTATCGCTTCAACGATGCTGGCGAGTTGGGCTTCGACTTGGGATATGGCTTGATGACCTCGGGCGTGGCGTCGCAGCCGTTGAATTTCACCCACGCGTCGATGTGCGACTGCACGGGACCATAAGTACACACGTCGTCTGCCGTGCCGTGAGTGTGCAGTATAGGCACAGGACGCGACGAGGTGGCATTCGGTCCGCCCATCGGATAGCCGCTCACAGGTGCGAAGGCGGCAATCTTGTCAGCCATTTTGTTGGCGGCGTGGTAGGTGAACATTCCGCCCATGGAGAAGCCCGTGAGGTACACTCTGTTGCGGTTGATGTGGTGGCGAGAGTACATCGAGTCGATGATTGTCTCCATGAACTTCAAGTCGCTCGTCCCCGAGATGTCCCAAAACTTATTCACTCCGTTGGCATAGACCACGACGAACTTCGCCGTGTCGGCAACGGTCTCCCACTGCGAGAGGCTCTGAATGTAGGCGGCGTCTTGATTTGCTCCGTGGCACACGATGACGAGCGCCGGCTGCTTCGGCAGTCCCTCGGGAGCATAGGCAATGATTGTTCGGGTCGTTGTCCCCACCTTGATGTCCTCTATTGCGGATGAATAGAGGCTGACGATGAACATCAGCAATAATAAAATAATGTTCTTTTTCATGTTGGTTATGTTTTTTTGTTAATTGTTATTGTTTCCACCCATTCCCAAAGTAACTGTACCTTCCCTCGTCGGGATTCACAACAATCTGCTCCACCACCACTTCGGGGTCTATCATCACCACTTTGAGGCGATGTTGCCCTGCCGTGACGGGGAAGGTGGCATCGAGCCAGCGCACATTGTCGAACACCTCATCGCGGCGTGGCAACTGCCGACCGCCAACGAAGCCGCTGAGGGACAGCCGACTGCGAGGGGGAAGGGGTCGCAATACCTGCGAGACGGAGAGGTTCTGAGGGGTGTATTCGGCGAAGGTGTCTACCAGTCCGCGACGGGCATCAAGCACCTGCATGGGGAGGTCGTCCACCTGCACACCGAGACGCAGACCTCGCTCGGGGAGGATGTCCTGCGTGGGGAGTATGGCAATGGCAACCTTGCCGGCATCGGTCAGGGTTATGTCATATTCAAGGGTCGCCCCGTGCCCTGTGGTGTCGCTCTGCGCCATTACGTTGTTGATGCCCATGCACCCTGCACCTCTGCCGAGGTCGGGGAGGAATGTCCATTGGGCATCGGCGGCTGAGGTTTTGCGGGTGTAGAGGTGGGAAGGGATGGAGTATTCGGGAGAGGAGGGCTTGGCATCAGCAGAAGCAGATAGTCCCGTGGCATTTGGGGTTGCCGTGGCATCTGCCCCATCTATGTGCTTCACGTTGAAGCCCAATGTCACAGGGTTCACGTTGCTCTCGGGCATGAACCACTGCGTATATCCTATGTGCTTGTCCTGCATCATTCCGTGCCATTTCCCGCCCGACATCGTGTTGTTGTAATAGTCCGTCAGTTCACGGTCACGCTCCATCAGATGCTCCACGGCGAGGGAGTCGCCGAGGGTGGCACGGTTGTATATCTGTGCCACGCCTGCACTTGCCACGACGGGGTAATACACTAACTGATAGAACGCATCCTGTGCTTCGGTAGGCGCGACCTTTCTGAGGCTCTCTGCCCTTTGTGCCAGCGACTGCCAGAGGCTGTCGGTCATCGCCATCTCCTCCCTGTTGAAGATGCCCGGCACTTGTGCTTCGGGCTTTCGCCAGAGGTTGTATTTGCTGTATTTCGCTATTAGGTCGGCAATCTCTGTGGCATGCTCCGTGCCGAAGATGCTCGCGGCGAAGTCCTCGAGATACGCCTTCTCGTCGCCAGCCTTGATGGCAGAGGGATTCCACGCATAACGCATGATGAAGTCTATCGGCACCTCCTTCGGCTTGAGGTCGCCCACGTTGATTATCCAGATGCGGTCGATGCCCGACTGATAGGCGAGGTTCAGTTGTTCACGCAGTTTCGGGATGGTCGTCGTGTTCACCCATCGGTCGTTCCACGGCCCGCCGTTCATGTCGATGTGGTAGTACAGCCCCAGTCCGCCCTTGCGTTGCCGCTCAAACTCACGCCCCTTGCGGCGGATGTAGCCCCAGTTGTTGTCGCACAAGAGGAGGGTCACATCGTCTGGCACACGGAAGCCGGCATCATAGTACCTCTGCACCTCCGTGAAGATTGCCCACAACTGCGGCACCTCGTCGGCTGGTCTGCCGTATGCCTCGCTGATGATGCGCCGCTGACAGTCAATCACCTTGCCCAACGTAGCCATGTTGTCGGCATCGTTGCCGTTGCCCATAGCCACATCGCCGTCGCCACGCATGCCGATGGTTATCAGATTGTCGTAGTGGCGGTTACGCTCAATGCCCTTGCGGAAGAAACGCTCTATGCCTTCGGGGTTCGTGGCAAAGTCCCACGCCCCCACCTCGTCCCGTCGGCGCGTGTATTCCTTGTGGGCACGCATCATCGGCTCGTGGTGCGAAGTGCCCATCACGATGCCCATGCGGTCGGCCAGTTCGGGCGAGAGAGGGTCGTCCTCGTTGAATGCCGAGTCCCACATGGCGGGCCACAGATAGTTGGCTTTCAGACGGAGGAGCAGTTCGAACATCGTGGCATACATCCGCGAGTTCACGCCCCCGAAACGGTGCGTAGCCCATCCGCCGAAGGAGGGCCACTCGTCGTTGATGAAGATGCCCCGATACTTCACTGCAGGTTCGCCGTCGGTGTATTCGCCCCTATTTATATATAATGTGTCGTGCCGAGCGATGGGAGCATCAGCCCACCAGTACCACGGACTCACGCCCATCTGCCGCGAGAGTTCGTAGATGCCGTAGATTGTGCCTCGCTTGTCCGACCCCACGATGACGAGCCTGTCGCCGTCGGTCGTGATGACATACTGTTCCCATTTCCCCTTCAGCCGACGTGCAATGTCCTTATACTTCTTCACGCATCGGCTCTTGCCAGCCGTACCCACCACGACGGATGCACGCTCGCTGCCCGTCACAGCCGCCAAGTCACGCCTCAGACTCTCCACGGCGATACGCACACCCTCCCAGTCGGCAGGGTCGTACATCACCGTGTCTGCCGACTGCGTGAGCCTCATGGCGGTGCGGTCAGTAGGCGAAAACGTGACAAACTGCCCAATCCGCTCTTGTGCAGCGGCGGACAGGGCGAGGGCAGCCAACAGGAAACAGGAAAGTACCTTCTTCATTATCTTTTACATTAAATTATCTAAACAACTTCTTAGCCATTTCCCTCAAACTCCTTCTCCACGTAAGGAACTCATGCGCCGTTCCCTCCGACACATACCCCTCAGCATTATATCCTGCCGCTTTGAGGTTTTCGATAGACTTCTTCACCCCATCCGGGTTCTCCTTCTCTCCACACGAAGTGAAGATAAACAGCGGCTTCTCCTTCCCCTCAAGGTCGGCAGGAGCGTATGTGCCGCCGCTGAACAGACCCCACGAGCCGAACACCTGCGGACGAGCCAGCGTAGCCATCCTCGTCTCCATTCCGCCCATCGACAGCCCCGCCATCGCCCTGTGCTTCCTGTCAGCAAGAGTGCGGAAATGGCTGTCAACGTATGGCACAAGTTCGTCCATCAGCACACGCTGAAACGCCGTCCAGTCAAACTCGTGCATGTGACCCCAACGCACCTCGTTAGTCATGCCGTAAGTCATTACGATGATGAAAGGCACACACTCGCCACTGGCAATCATATTGTCCATGATGAGGTTCGCATGCCCCTGCCTGCTCCACGCCGTCTCGTCCTCGCCCCATCCGTGCTGCAAGTAGAGAACGGGATACTTCTTCTTCGGGTTCTTGTCATACTCCGCAGGGGTATATACGTATGCCACACGCTCCGTCCCCGTGCTGGGCGAATGGAAAAGAATCTGCTGCACATTGCCGTGAGGCACATTCTTCAGCGCATAGAACTCCCTGTCATGGGCAGGAATCTCGATGCCGCTCTCCCACCGCACCGAGCCGTAGAAGTTCTGCGCCCCGGGGTCGTTAAATACACCCCCGTCAACGGTGAGGTGGTAATAGTGGAAACCCTCGTCCATAGGACCCTCCGTCGTGCCAGTCCACACGCCGTCCTCGCCCTTCGTCAGCGTTGTGCCGCCTCTGCCGCCCAGCCCGAGGCTCACCACCACCGACTGCGCATCGGGTGCAACCACTCTGAACCGTGCATATCCTTCGCTGTTCACCATTGGGTACTCCTGCCCCGGCTGGTTCAGTTCGCTCGGGCGGAAATCTTCTTTCTGTGCCTGTGCCGCACTGGCTATGCACAGTGCCGCAAGCGTAGCGGTAAATGTCTGTCTCATAATATCCTTGTTTTAGTTGATTGTGCCACAAAGGTAGCCTTTCCTTGCCGAGTTCACCGCTCGGCAGGTAACATTTCCTTATGCTAATGTTTCAAAAAGAGATTAAGGGAAAGAAAACGACCTGCGAACAGTTGGCGTCGCAGGTCGTTCCCTTATTTGCGGTTTGTTTCGTCAATGCTTATTTCACAAGCACCTTCTCAACCTTGCCGTTAGTGTACTTCACGATGTTGATGCCCTTCTGCAGAGTCTTCTGCTTAGCGCCGCTGACGCTGTAGATAGCAGCCACCTTAGCCTCGCCGGCGATGTCCTCTGCCTGAACGTCCTCGATGCCTGTGAGGAGGTCGTCGAGAGCCTTCTTGTAGTCGAAATCTTCGAGAGGTGCTACGAAGAAGAGACGTGCGTTGGCAACTCTCGTTGTACCTGTCCAAGCCTGCTCGTCTGTAGAATTGCCTTCCTTGTCAACAGCCTTGCCAGAAACGTACTTTTCGTGAGCGCCGAATGTGAGAGTTCCTTCCTTAACCTTAACGCCCTTTACAACGGTTGTTGGTATTGAGAAAGCATTTTCAATTCCGAATGGAGTGACTGAGATGTTGTCGTCAGCATCACCATAAGCGTAAATGTACTTGTCCCACTCGCCTGTCTCATCGTTCTGAGCGTTGTATCCGTATGGGAGTTCTGGGTTCGTTGCCAAATCGCCCCATGTACGAGAGTCAAGTTCTACGTCGTAGATACCTGCTGGCAGACCTTCGATAGTCTGTGAGAGGTCGTAGTTGTTGTTGCCGTAAGAATTGATATTTGTGTTCTCCACATAGTTTTCTTCAGTAGCACCAGTGTTAAATCCCGGCATTACGCCACCTTCTGCCAATGTCCAGCCGATGAGTGGGTCTTTGCCATAAACTTGGTACATCTTAGGATTGTGGATGAAGCCTGTAAGTTCCACACCTGTGATGAGTGGTTCTGAGTCTACATCTGGGTTCAGTTCGTCACGTACCTGTGTCATAATGCTGTCAGCCAATGGACCGTTCACGATATGCTCGTAGAGGCGGATAGTGTTGAAGCGGTTGAGGTACTTAGCGATAGAGCGGCTGTCTGTCACTGCGTTGAGAGCAGCATCGTAAGTGTCGTTCTTCTCTGTGCCAATCTTGTCTGCAGTCTGGATAGCCTTGTAGATACCCCATGTGAGGCGGTCTGTGCAATCCTTCACGTTTGCCAACTGAGCGGCAACGGTAACGAGGCGAGGAGCAACGTTTGCCAACTGCTCGTCAGAGAGGTTTGAAGGATTAGTATTCTCGTAAGCGTCAATCATCTTCTTAGCCTCTACTGCAACGTCAGTAGTGAGGTACTTAGCGCTCTGGTTCTCCTCGATGTCAGCGTATGCAGTGATAGCAGATATGAGAGAGATTGTGAAGTTGTCGATGTTGTTCATGCGTGCAGTCATCTTCTCTGAGAGGTCGCCGAGTTTAGCGATGAGAGCCTCGATAGCAGAAGGAGTAGTGAAGTGGTCTTCCTTAGCGCTCTTGATTGCAGCAGTGAGGGCTGTCTTAGTGTCGCCGTTGTACTCCTCGTTTGCTGCCTGTGCGAGAACTGTCTCAGCCTTCTCGCGAGCCTCTTTCAGCAGTTGCTTGTAGTAAGCAGCCTTTGATGGCATTGTGATGAGGTCGACACCTGCGAGCATGAACTCTCCTGCTCCGTCTACCGAGAATTTGAGGATATAGTTGCCTGCCTTAGGCACAGTAAAATCGGCAGTAGACTTGGTGATGCCCGTTACAGTGGCATTAGCATCACCATTTACATCTGGTGCTGCAAGAATATTCTCGAAACTTGCATATACATTGCCTTCGAGGTCTTCGAGAGTGAAATCGTAATGAGGTTCTCCCTTCCATGCGAACATCTTGATGGCAATCTGGTGCTTCACTGCGTCGAGGTAGAGAGCGATGCCCTCTGGCATTTCTGGGTCGAGAGAACCGTCGGGGAGTATGTAGTCCTTCACCTGCTCGCCGTATGTGAGTCGGGCAAATCCTGCGCCATCAAGGCTGCGCCAATAGATAGCCTTCGTTGCATCACCCTTGAAACTTGTGTAGGTACGGCTACCGCCACCGCCTAAGTTGCCACCCCATTCGTAGTTCCAAACATCGCCAGCCTCAGTTACGCCATACTGGTGAATAGTGCCGTTGTCGTTAGAGATCCAGCCTACGGGGAAAGTTCCTTGCACTGCGTCAGCGAGATCCTTTGCCATGCTGTACACTTCCTTCGACTCCGTAGTGTCATTGTCAGGACCAACACCGAAAGTGAGTTCGATAATATCACTATCCAGACCGTACTCGCTGGCAACATTTGCAAGGAGGATACTGTATTCGCCGTCAGCCAAAGTAGTAGGGATAGCGATATTTATTGTTATACCGTCTTCGCTCACTGTCATGCCGTCAGAGAGGTCTGTCTGTACACCATTGTTAACCAATGTAGCCGATGCGTAAGAGATGTCTACGATTTTGTCGAATGTCACAGCCACGCTCTTGAATGTTGCAGGATCGATTTCGAAACTGCCGTTCTCTGGTACGCTGCTCAGCATGACTGGAGCAGAGTATGCAGATGGGATGGCGTCGATATTCTCGTCGTAGTATGCCACCTCGCCTGTGAAGCCAAGCACCTTCATCTCGCTCTCGTAGTCTGAACTTGGGCGAGCGTCGGTGTTGTAAACGATTGGGCAGTCAGCAGCAGGAGTGAAAGAAACCTTCACCTCGTCGCCGTCATCTGCGTAGTCATTATCGCCGAGGAATACATAGAGATAGCCGTCTTCCTTACCTTCAACATACAGCACCTCTGCCTTCTGACCCTTAATAGTTACGCTCACGCATGTGGGGTCGAGCGACACTGTGCCTTCGTTTGCCTTGGCAAGGTCGGCAATGTTGGTAGGATAACCGAAGTCGAGTTTGATGGTGTTGCCGTAGAACGTTGCCTCGTTGAACGTCACGCCCTCTTCCACGAGTACGTCGTCGAGGAAGTAAGTGGAGTTGGCGGTCATCATGTTGATGATTACGAAGTACTTCTCTGGCAGTTTGCCCTCGAAGTATTCAGCGTAGGTCTGTGTGCCGTCGCCGCCCATTGATTCTGGGTAGGTAGCGTTGCCCACCCAACTCTGACCTGCGATAATGTCGTTCAGCACGTCAGCGTTGGCGTAGTAAGAAACAAAAGAGACGTGCTTCCAGCCAGAGCCGTCGAGATGCTTGCCGTTGACGCCAAACTCACGGCCAGAAGGAGAGCAGATGCCTTTGTCGTAGTTCTCAATACCTTTCGAGAGCCACGATGTGACGCGTGGAGTGCCTTCTGTGGCGCTTGCCTTAATCCAGTAACTTACACGGTAAGCCGTGTTCTCCTTCACTGGCAGGTTGCCAATCTTGAAACCGCGATCCCAGTTCTCGCCTGCGATGTCGCTGGTGACCATCTGGAACGCATACTCGCCGCTCTTCTTGTCGGCTTCGGACTGCTCTGTCCACACGTCGCCATCCTTCGGGTTCACCCAGTCGCCAAACACGCCGCCTTCTGACAGTGCGCCGTCGGTAGCATACTTGGTGTCGCCGTTTTCAAAACCCAATGAAGCGACCTTTGTCTGCGCTTGCGCCACGGATGCTGCGCCCATCAGACCAATCGCAATCAGAAAGTTAATCTTTTTCATAAGCGAAATTGTTTTTAGTTAATAAATGAATTAAATTTTAATGTGTGAGTAAAAGTCGTTGCAAAGTTACTCGTTTAGTTTCTGACTGCGTTACTGCAAGGTTACACGAACTTTCAAATAGGTTACATTCTCGCCTTCTTGTGGTGTTACTTGCGAAGAAATGCGAGGCAGAAGACCCTCTCGCCCCGTGTGTCTTCTGCCTCGCCGTGCCAGTTGCGGCGGCGTGCTATTCCTCGTCGTTGAGGTATTCGCTCGCTTGCGTGATTGAGAGTTCGCCGAGCATGCTCTTGAAGGCTTTGCCGGGGAAGAAGGTGACGCGCCGTGTCTTTACGGTGTCGGTGTTGGCGTCGTCATACTGCTTCACGCTTCTGACGGTGATTGTCGGCTTGAATGAGCCGAAGTTGCCCATTTGCACGCCGTGGCCAATCTCCATGTAGTGTATGAGGCGGTCAACCAGTGCGTCGATGACTGCTTTGGTCTGCGCCGGGTTCACTCCGCACGACTTGCTGCACTCGCTGACGAGTTGGGTGAAGGTGACGGCAGGATAGGTCAGCTGCTGAATTTTGTAGCGCTCGGGCTTTTCCTCGAGGTAGTTGAGTTTGATTTTTGATTTGCGAACTTGAATTCCCATAGTTTCTTTTAGTTTTTAATGGTTAATGAATGTTGTTGATTGTGGTTGATGAGTGAGGGAGTGTCCCCCTGCTGCCGCTCACTGCTTCGTTAGTCCGTTGATGAGGAAGCGGCATATTTCCAGCGTGATTTTTTCTCCTCGCTGGAAGGCTTTGTACAGCCTCTGTGTGAAGCGCTCGAAGGTGCCTTTGCGGTCGGTCAGTTCTCGCTCTTCGGGTGGGGAGAGCGGGTCGCCCTGTCCTATGCAGATGATGCCCGAGCGCCATGGGGCGAGAGGGTCCCAGCCAATGTAGATGCTGCCTTGCCCGGGCGAGCGCCGCACCTTCAAGGTCATGGGCGAGAAGTCGGATGCCGTGATGCGGCACTGGTAGGTGGCTTCCGGCAGCCGTATGAGGCATTTCGTCTTGCCTCGCTGGCGGTAGGAGGCGGTGCCGGGTTCTCGTGCCTCGCCGAAGGAGACGCCGTCGATGGTGATTTCGCTCTTTGTCTCCTCGGGCGATTCGTGGTAGCGTGTGATGATGATGTGCATAAAAGTGGGAAGGGATTTACGGTTTGACGATTTGCGATTTACAATATGGTTTTCTATTGTCTTCACATGGCGAGCCTGTACGCCTTTCTCAGCAGTTCCCTGTCGATGTCTGCCATGCGGCTTTCCACCAGCGCCATGGCTGCCACTATCTCTATGAGTTCGTCCTCGTCCTCGAAGGTGAGTTGCTTGCCCGCAGGCACTCGGCTGCGCTCGCTCACGGTGGCGAGGTAGGTCTCGGTGTTGTTGCCGTCCTCGGGCGGCGCCCAGCGGTAGATGATGAGCCGCAGCGTGTGGAGGTGGTGCAGACGGATGTAGGTGCGCATGATGCGGAATGCCGCTCTGAAGCCGAACAGGTCGCTCTGGAACTGCACGAACTCTCGGTCGTACTGCCTTGTGCATTGCCCAAGCCACCGTGTGCCTTTGGAGAGGCGGATGTTGAGCGGATTGTGGTTTCGTTGTCCTCGTGTCATAAGTTTGTGATGTGTTGTGGGTTTATAGACATGTCTTTTCTTTTTCCGATGCAAAGGTACGGCATGCCGCTCCAACGGATGTACGTTGGAGGACAAAGGGAAACGCTGGTGTGGGGCGGGCGACGGAGGGCGGCACATCCTCATCTCGCCCTCTGCCGCTTCTCATGCGTCCCTTTCACGTGTGGAGAGAAGGCTCTTTTATATGTAGGCAGAATACTCTTTTGTGTGTAGCCAAAATGCGCTTTTCTTGTCAAGAACGACAACGGCTGACCTCTGAAACGCCCTGCCGTTCACGATTACAATAGTCAGCCGT
>JAFLUT010000089.1 GCA_022508665.1 Prevotellaceae bacterium
AAGCGCAGCCAGTGGATTATCGGTGGCGACGGTGCTTCTTACGACATCGGCTACGGTGGTCTTGACCATGCTCTTGCATCAGGCGAGGACATCAACATCTTCGTAATTGACACAGAGGTTTACTCAAACACTGGCGGTCAGTCTTCTAAGGCTACTCCAATCGGTGCAATCGCTCAGTTCGCAGCAGGTGGTAAGCGTATCACAAAGAAAGACCTCGGTCTTATGCAGTCAACCTACGGCTATGTATATGTAGCACAGATTGCAATGGGTGCTGACAATGCTCAGTGTCTCAAAGCAATCCGCGAGGCAGAGGCATACCCCGGTCCATCTCTCGTCATCGCTTACGCTCCATGTATCAACCACGGCTTGAAGGCTAAGGGCGGCATGGGCAAGAGCCAAGCAGAAGAGGCTAAGGCTGTTGAGTGCGGCTACTGGCACTTGTGGCGCTTTGACCCACGCCTCGCTGAGCAAGGCAAGAATCCATTCCAACTCGACTCAAAGGCTCCTAACTGGGATAACTTCCAAGCATTCCTTGATGGTGAGGTTCGCTACCTCTCTCTCAAGAAGACTTGCCCAGAAGAGGCTCAGGAACTCTTCGACGCTGCTAAGAAGGCTGCTCAGCACCGCTACGCAACGTATGTACGCATGAGCAAGATTGATTATTCAGCAGAATAATATAACCTATATATAAATAAAAAAGGCAATGGGATGCGGAATGTTTCCCATTGCCTTTTTTGTTGTTTTAACGTGAGTGCGATGAATTAAAGATGAGATAAATATCATTTCATCGGACTGACGAAAAAACATCTCTTTTTCCTCTAATAAAAAAGAAACTTTCGCAAGAAATGATGACGTAACTTAAAAGTCGGTAGCGGTAAACCCAGAAAGATGATAGCGGTTTGGGGCAAAAGTAGACGGCAGTTACCACGAAAAGTGGATGGCAGTTGGGTACGAAAGTTGATAGCCGTTGCCCTCAAAAATTGACAACCGTTGCCCCCATAAGTAGACGGCGGCTGAGCGAACTAGTAGGTAACCGCCGGCATAGATAATCTGCATTGGCTGACTATTGTAATTTGTCACGGCTGACTATTGTAATCGTGAACGGCAGGGCGTTTCAGTGGTGCGCCGTTGTTGTTCTGAATAGAAAAAAGGTAGTTTGGTTTACGTTAAACTGTTTAACGTGAATCCAATGAACTCTTGATGACCATAAATGGTTTTTCGTTAAATTGACGTTATTTATGATTGGCTTTGTATGCTTGTCGATATGTATGTACGATGATGGCCGTCTTTGCAATCTGTTTGCAAAAATTATTGTGTACTTTTGCAGCGTAATTATAATAGAAGATATGATTTTAGGTTAAAAACATGTTATAGTATGGATTATATAATGGGTATATTGGAGGCTGTCATTGGTCTCGTAAATGAAATGTCGCCTTATCTTCTTTTAGGCTTTCTGCTGGCAGGAGTGATGCATGCGTTTATTCCCGACGGCTGGTATGCTAAGTATCTGAGTGGCAACACGATGCGGTCGGTAGTTAATGCCGCCGTGTTTGGTGTGCCATTGCCGCTGTGTTCGTGCGGTGTGATACCTACGGCTATGTCGCTGAGGCGTGAGGGAGCGAGCAAAGGTGCGGTAGTGTCGTTTCTTATTGCTACGCCTCAGACGGGTGTGGACAGTATTTTTGCCACATATTCGCTTATGGGGCTGCCTTTTGCTGTTGTGAGACCGATTGTGGCGTTGTTTACGGCGATTATAGGTGGTACGTTTGTCAATATGGGTGAGAATGGAGAGATAAGGTCAGACGGAATGGATAGCAGTGGGCATGGGCATGACGCATCCAAAGAATGTTCGGAGAAGAAAGGTCTGACTTTTGGAGACAGGTGTGTTGAGGCGCTAAAATTCGGCTTCGTGGAAATGATGGAGGACATTGGCAAGTGGCTTGTCGTGGGGCTTGTTGTGGCAGGTCTTATCACTGTGCTTGTGCCAGATTCGTTCTTTGCCATTTTTAAGGACAATACGCTGTTGAGCATGCTTTTGGTGCTGTGCGTCAGTGTGCCGATGTATATCTGTGCCACTGGCAGTATCCCTATCGCTGTGGCGCTCATGATGAAAGGTCTGACACCCGGAGCGGCATTGGTAATGCTTATGGCTGGTCCTGCATGCAATGTGGCTTCTATCTTGATAATCAATAAGGTATTGGGCAGAAAGACGCTTTTGCTTTATTTGCTTGCGATAATCAGTGGGGCTGTGGGATTTGGTTTCGTGATAGATTATTTGTTGCCACGAGAGTGGTTTACGGAGTGGATAATAAGTTCACACGCATGCTGTCACGATGTGGCTGGGTGGTTCGAGTGGACATGCACAGGATTGCTCATTCTGTTGCTGCTCAATGTGGTGCGAATGAGGCTGATGCACAAGTCGACGTGCCATTGCGGATGTGGGCATGAGGGGCATTGCCATTGTCATGGAGAGGCTGATGCTTGCGGATGTGCTGACGAAGCATGTGAAACTCATACATATACGGTGCAGGGAATGAACTGCAATCATTGCAAGGCAAATGTGGAGAAGGCAATCCGAAGCGTGTCGGGGGTGGAAACAGTGACGGTGGATTTGCCGAGCGGTACGGTGACTGTGGTAGGAGATGATGTTTCCGACGATGATGTGCGTAATGCAGTGGAGAGCATCGGATATTCTGTGAAATAAGGGTTGTTGTATCATATATGAAGTTTGTTCGCTTTCGTTGGGCTATGGTTCAATGTGAGCGAACTGTTTTTATAGTTCATATACATAGCAAAAGTGGTGCAAATATACAAAAAAACTTAAACTTTGTATGTATTTTATATATGTGTCATTTTTTTTTCGTAACTTTACAACCTATATTGGGAGAAAGTGTGCCGTAAAGAAAGTTTGTTGAGCGGAACAAGAGGCGTATGACGGCTTTCTTCAAGAGGATTTGTGATGATGATATACACTAAAAATAGGAATAAAATGACAATATATAATGAAATACAAATGGAATTATCAACCACCAACAGCGGAGGAAGAGGCGTGTGCCGAGACGTTGGCAATGGAAACCAACGTCAGTCTGGTCACGGCGCGGTTGCTCGTGGCACGCGGCATTCGCACGGCTGACGAAGCGAAGGTGTTCTTTCGTCCTCAACTTCAGGGGCTGCACGACCCTTTTCTGATGAAGGACATGGACAAGGCGGTGGAACGGCTGAACGAGGCGATGGGGCAGCGTGAACGGATAATGGTGTATGGCGACTACGATGTGGACGGATGTACGGCTGTGGCGCTGGTGTACCGCTTCATCACTCAGTTTTATTCGAATGTTGAGTGCTATATTCCCGACCGCACCGAGGAGGGATACGGTGTGTCAATCAAGGGAGTGGACTATGCGGCGGAGCATGGTGTGAAACTTGTTATCGTGCTTGACTGTGGCATTAAGGCGGTGGATGAGGTGCAGTATGCCAAGGACAAAGGCATTGACTTCATCATCTGCGACCACCATGTGCCAGATGAGCAGTTGCCGCCGGCTGTTGCCATTCTCAACGCAAAAAGGGTGGATAACACCTATCCTTATCTTGACCTGTCGGGGTGTGGAGTGGGTTTCAAATTTATGCAGGCATTCACTATCAGCAACGGCATTCCGTTTAGCACTCTCATACCTTTGCTCGATTTGTGTGCCGTGAGCATTGCGAGTGACATCGTGCCTATCATGGGCGAAAACCGCATATTGGCATATCACGGATTGAGGCAACTCAGCAACAATCCGAGTGTGGGCATAAAGGCTGTGATTGACGTGTGCGGATTGTCGGGTAAGGACATCACGATGAGCGACATCATCTTTAAGATTGGACCTCGACTGAATGCGAGCGGACGAATTTTGAATGGCAAGGAATCGGTCGATTTGCTTGTGGAGCGTGACTATAAGAAGGCGGTTGAGAAGGCTGGGTGGATAAATTTCTACAATGAGGAGCGTAAGGAACTGGACAAGCGCATGACAGAGGAGGCGATAAACCTTGTCGCTCAGCAGTTGCCTCAGATGGACGAAAAGGATGCTATCGTCATTTATAACGCTGACTGGCACAAGGGGGTCATTGGAATTGTGGCTTCCCGACTGACGGAGGAATTCTTCCGTCCTGCCGTGGTTCTTACGCTTGACGGGGATATAGTTACGGGCAGCGCACGCAGCGTGAGTGGTTTTGATGTGTATCGGGCAATACAGACGTGTGAGGATTTACTCGACAACTTCGGAGGCCACACTTATGCGGCAGGGCTGTCGATGAAGCTTGAGAATGTAGAGGAGTTCCGCAGTCGTTTTGAAAAGTATGTGCATGAGAATATCAACCCGGAACAAACTCTGCCAAATCTGGACATTCATGCCGTTATTGGTTTCAAGGACATCACACAGAAATTGCGTTCCGAACTGAAGTATATGCGCCCATACGGCCCCGATAATCCGAAGCCGCTGTTCTGTACTCATCAGGTCTATGACTACGGAACGAGCAAGGTTGTGGGTCGTCAGCAAGAGCATATAAAATTGGAACTGGTTGACAACAAGTCAAATATCGTGATGAACGGTATCGCTTTCGGGCAGAGTTCCGAGGCACGGTACATAAAGACTAAGCATTCTTTCGACATCGTGTATAGCGTGGAGGAGAACTCTCGCAAGCATGGTGAGGCGCAGTTGCAGATAGAGGACATACGTACGCACGAGCAAGAGTAGGTATGGTCGTGTCTGAAAATTGATGTAGATACATGGTAAAAGACCGCTACAATGAGATACTCAAGCAGTATTGGGGGTATGATGACTTTCGAGGCATTCAGAGGGAAGTCATAGAGAGCATTTGTAGCGGACGCGACACATTGGGGCTGATGCCTACGGGAGGCGGAAAGTCCATTTGTTTTCAAGTTCCAGCATTAGCATTGGAGGGACTGTGTATCGTTGTCACTCCGCTCATATCGCTGATGAAAGACCAAGTGCAGCAACTGAAAAGGCGAGGGATAAGGGCGGAGGCTGTCTATTCGGGCATGATGCGGGATGATATAGTTAGGGTGCTTGACAATAGCGTGCTTGGCGCATACAATTTGCTATATATTTCTCCTGAAAGGTTATCGTCAGACCTTTTTCAAGTGAAGTTGGCTCGCATGAAGCATGTGAGCATGATTGTGGTTGACGAGGCACACTGTATCTCCCAATGGGGATATGATTTCCGTCCTTCATATTTGCAGATTGCTAAGATGCGGCGTTTGTTGCCATATCATGTGCCTGTGCTTGCTCTGACTGCTACGGCGACCCCAAAGGTGGTGGATGACATACAGGAACGCTTGTTTTTCAGCGAGAAGAATGTCTTCTCCATGAGTTTTGAGCGCAAGAACCTTGTGTATGTGGTGCGTGAGACGGAAGACCGTGCAGGGGAAATGCTGCATATCTTGCAAAGTGTGCCAAATGGCAGTGCAATTGTCTATGTGCGTACTCGTCAACACACGGTGGATGTGGCTCGCTATCTGAATGATAATGGGATAACAGCCAGCAATTATCATGCAGGATTGACCGATGCAGAGAAGGATTTACGCCAGATAAGTTGGACAAAAGACCGAGTGCGTGTAATGGTAGCAACCAATGCTTTTGGCATGGGAATAGATAAGCCAGATGTACGCCTTGTCATCCATTTCAACACTCCCGATTCGCTTGAAGCATACTTTCAAGAAGCAGGGCGTGCAGGGCGAGACGGCAAGGCATCATACGCCATATTGTTGTATAATCGCCAAGATGCAAAGACGCTGAACAGACGGGTGGCAGAGACGTATCCCGATGTGGACTATGTGACGAAGACATACGAGAACGTTGCCTATTTCTTGCAAGTGGGAGTAGGGGAGGCACGAGGGCGAACATTCTATTTCCCTATGGAGACTTTCTGCCGCACTTTTCACCAGTTTCCTGTGCAGACAAGCAGTGCATTAAAATTGCTAAACAATGCAGGATATATTGAATATCAAGAAGAACAAGAGTTTAAGTCGGCATTGCATTTTATTCTGAGGAAAGAAGAATTGTATCGTTTGCACGAGACGGATGACGACACTGATACCGTCATACAAGCCGTTCTGCGTAACTATCCGGGCGTGTTTGCCAACTTTGTATATATTGAAGAAACGTTCATTGCTCATCAGACAGGGCTTTCTGTGGAATGTGTCTATCAGACGCTGAAAACTCTGCATCATGACCGCATTATAGACTTTATCCCTCGTCGCAAGACACCAACAGTTGGCTACCCAATCGCCCGTGTAGATACCGAACAACTCAGCCTTCCCCCTAATGTATATGAAGAACGAAAGAAAGATTTCCAACAACGCATAAATGATGTTATAAATTATGCTTCGTCATTAGATAAATGCCGTAGTCGAATGCTCCTCAATTACTTCGGCGAAACTTCTACGCACGATTGCGGACATTGCGATGTCTGTTTGGCGAAGAAAAAATCTGCGTCTGAATGGCAGAGTGGGGTACAGCAGGCTCGCAACGCTATCATTGAACTTCTCAACGATGCGCAGGTACATAAAATAATAGAGTTAAAGTCTTTGCCCGTGAAACGAGAAAGCCTAACGGAAGCCATTCGTGAAATGGTTGCAGAAGAGGAACTGACAATTGACGGATTGAATGTAAAATTAAAAGAAATAACAAATATATGAATCCAATAGAAATCATCGCAGAAACGACAAAAGCCATAGCCTCTAACCCTACAGATGCAGAAGCATACAAAAGGCGTGCCATTACCTTGTGCCAAATGCAGCAATACGATGAGGCTATCAAAGATCTCGACACTCTCATAGACACTCTCCACACAGACGATGCTGAGATCTACCAACTGCGCGGCACATTACGCATGAATCACGACGACAAAAAAGGAGCATTAGACGATATGCGTTGTGCATTAGACCTAAATCCTCAATTGCTTGAGCAAATGAGTGGGAAGTTTAAGGTGTAAAGCAAGCAGATATTAAGAATTATAGTTACTTGTTTTTCAGTAAATCTTCCAGCCTGATAACCTCCTGCTTGTATTCTTCTGCTTGGAGGAATTCCAGTTTCTTAGCAGCCTCCTTCATCAGTTTGCGGTTACGCTCTATGGCACGGCGGAGTTCGTCTGCGGTCATAGAGTTGTAGATTGTATCTTCTTCGAATTCGGCAGCGAGAGAGGCGTTTTCCTCGATGTATGCAGTGCCGATGTAGTCAACGGGCTTGTGTTCGGCTATGGCGATGCAAGCCTTCTGTATTTGCGTAGGGGTGATGCCGTGTTCCTCGTTGTATGCCATTTGGATTTTGCGACGGCGATTTGTTTCGTCTATGGTTTGTCGCATAGTTTCTGTGATGCTGTCGGCATACATTATGGCAAGGCCATTGACGTTGCGTGCTGCACGTCCGATAATCTGGACGAGAGAGCGATGGTCACGCAGGAAACCTTGGTAGTCGGCATCGAGAATGGCAACGAGCGACACTTCTGGAATGTCGAGTCCTTCGCGCAGAAGATTGATGCCGATGAGAACGTCATAGACACCTGAACGGAAGTTGTTGATTATGTCCACTCGGTCGAATGTGTCTACATCGGAATGGATGTAGTTCGCCTTTATGTCGACGCTGTTGAAAAAGTTGGCAACCTCCTCCGCTTGCCTTTTCGTGGAAGTGATGACGAGAGTGCGTTCTCCTGCCTCTATGCGGCGATGAATTTCCTCTATGAGGTCATCCATAAAGTTATGCTTAGGACGCACCTCAATGGGAGGGTCGAGCAGTCCTGTGGGACGGATAAGTTGCTCTACCACAACGCCTTCCGCACGCTCCAACTCATACTCCGCAGGGGTGGCTGACACGAAGATTGTTTGCGGCGTAAGTGCTTCAAACTCTTCCAGTCGCAAGGGACGGTTGTCGAGTGCTGCTGGCAGACGGAAAGCATAATTAACGAGGTTCTCTTTCCTATGTCTGTCACCTCCCCACATCGCCTTTATCTGCGGAATTGACTGGTGGCTCTCGTCCACAATGAGCAGGAAATCGTCGGGAAAAAAGTCGAGCAAACAATAAGGACGTTCACCCGGAGCGCGGCCGTCGAAATAGCGTGAATAGTTCTCTATGCCCGAGCAATGCCCCGTTTCCCTAATCCATTCAAGGTCATTCGTCACACGCAATTCTATCTGCTTCGCCTTCTCCGTGTCGCCCAATTCTTCGTAATACTGTATACGGTCGTGCAGGTCGTCCTCTATCATGTGTATGGCACGCTCCGTCTGCTCCTTAGTGGTCATGAAGAGATTGGCAGGATAGATTTTATAGTCGTTATAAGAGGCAATAGGATATAAGGTATTTACATCCAATTCCTGTATCTCGTCAATGGTGTCGTCGAAATAGCAGATACGAAGAATCTTCTCATCGTAAGCAAGGTATATGTCCACCGTCTCTCCCTTCACACGAAACTGCCCACGCTCCAACTCATCTGCTGCCGCAAGGTCGTTGTTAACATACAGCATATCAACAAGTTTCCTCCTCAGCATCTCCTGCGGCAGGTCTTGGTCTATCGCCACATTGAGGATGCTCTCGGCATAACTCGTCGGCGCTCCCATACCGTAAATGCACGAAACAGACGACACAATAATCACGTCCTTTCTCCCCGAAAGCAATGCCGATGTAGCAGCCAATCGACTGCGGTCGAGGTCGGCATTGATAGCAAGGTCTTTCTCTATATATGTACCAGTGGATGGTATATACGCTTCTGGCTGATAATAGTCATAGTAACTGACATAATACTCCACAGCGTTATTAGGAAAAAACGACTTCATCTCCGTGTACAACTGATGCGCCAACGTCTTGTTATGGCTGAAAATCAACGTCGGCTTGCCCACATTTTGTATGACATTCGCCATTGTGAACGTCTTTCCCGACCCCGTCACGCCAAGCAGCACCTGCGCCGGCACTCCGTCAAGAACACCCTCTGTCAGTTGCTCGATTGCCTGCGGCTGGTCACCCGTAGGTTGATATTTTGATGTGAGTTGAAAATCCATCGCTTGCTTTTCGACTACAAAGATACCACTTTTTTATCGCATGCGACGTGCTTTCCGCAAGTTTTTTTCGACGCACATTTTGTATCCGTAGCGATACACCGTTTATCGGAAAACCGACACACCGTTCATCGATGTAGCGATACACTGTTTATCGATGTTGCGATGAACGGCTAACCTCTATGGACGCTTTTCTTTCATGCGCAGACACGTCCGCCGCACACGGGAAAAGGCTCTTTCCACGGCTGATTTTTGCCTCACCCATGTTAAACAATCATTAAATAAAGGTTTTTTTGCAAAGGAATGTGAAATAATCGTCAGCAGATACACATTCTTCGGCAAAAAAAGCGTACCTTTGTAGCCACAATAAGCGATGAGAATGAAGAAAACTCTGACTTTACTGTTGGTTTCGACACTGATTTTGAGTTCTTGCAACTCGTACAACATGTTGTTGAAATCAACTGATTATGACTATAAATACGAGGCGGCAAAGGAGTACTACACTGCAGGCAAGTACACAAGGGCATACCAGCTGCTGGAAGAACTGGTAATGGTTCTGAAAGGTTCTGACCGAGGCGAAGAGTCACTCTTCATGCTCGGCATGTGTTTCTACAGCCTAAACGACTATGAGACAGCCTCGATGTACTTCGACCGCTACATCAAATCCTATTCAAAAGGAGAATACGCCGAACTGGCACGCTTCTACAATGGCAGGGCATCCTTCATGCAGAGTACCGACCCACGGCTCGACCAGTCGCCCACTTACGCCGCACTGTCACAGTTGCAGGATTTCCTCGATTTCTATCCTTACTCCGACAAGCGCGAAGAGGTGACAGACATGATATATGAACTGCAAAACCGCCTTGTGCAGAAAGAGTATGACAGCGCAAAACTCTACTACAACCTCGGCTCATACGCAGGAAACTGCATATACGGCGGCAGCAACTATGAGGCATGCATCATCACGGCAGACAACGCCCTGAAAACATACCCCTACACACGCATGCGTGAAGACCTCTACATGCTGATTCTTCGCTGCCGCTACCAGTTGGCGCAAAAGAGCGTGGAAGAGAAAAGCGAGGAGCGCTATCGCCAGACAATAGACGAGTACTACGGCTTCAAGAACGAGTTCCCCGACAGCAAATACACCAAGGAGGCAGACCAAATCTTCAAGCAGGCGAGCTCAAAGATAAAGACTGAAATAGACTAAAATAACGGAAAAAGACAAATAAAGACTATGGATTTCAAAAAGACCAATGCACAACCAACAACAGTGACACGCAACCTCATGGACTTCAGCCGTGACACTAACAACGTGTATGAAAGCGTTGCAATCATCGCAAAGCGCTCCAACCAGATTGCCGCAGAAATGAAAGAAGAACTGAACAAGAAACTTGTTGAGTTCGGCTCGCACAACGACAATCTCGAGGAAGTGTTCGAGAACGAGGAACAAATCCAAATCTCACGCTACTACGAAAGACTCCCAAAGCCAACGCTCATCGCCACGCAGGAATTTTTGGAAGATAAAATCTACTTCCGCAATCCGTCGAAAGAGACAGAAAGAAAAAACTAATCGCTTATGATTCAGCGTATTCAGACAGTCTACCTCGCAATCGTACTCATCTTTTCCTTCATCGGACTATTCTCCACCATCGGAGAATGGACGGTGGCAGACGCCATAGTGGCACACTTCGGCAACTTCACCTTCTCGTCCTACGGAGCATACGCACAGTTCAACTCCACCAGCGGCCCTTGGTGTCTCGGCATATTGCTCATAATGGTAATGTTCCTTTCAGGGCTGAGCATCCTGCTCTTCCGCAAGAGAATGCGCCAGTTGCGACTGACTATCGTCAGCACAATCCTCCTGATAGGCTATGTGGCAGCATACGCGGTGTTCGCATACTACTACCACCTCAACCTCGAGCAACTCACGCCCGACGCGGCAGTACCCCTCACGCCGACATTCCACATCAAACTCATGGCAATCTTCCCCGTGCTGAGCATCATCCTCAACTGCCTCGCCATACAGGGAATAAGGAAAGACGAAGCCCTCGTAAGGTCGCTCGACAGAATACGCTAACACTCCCTCACATCCGCCTCCGCACTATACATATTATATATATAACGCATGGCGGAAGAAAACAACACAAATAAAATGCCTCGTCAGGGGCATTTTTTTTTGCTTTTTCTTTGATAGTTACTGAAAAAACACTACCTTTGCACTCGCAAACGGAAAGAACAGCGGTTCACTCCCGGCAAACAAAGAATGCGGAAATAGCTCAGTTGGTAGAGCACAACCTTGCCAAGGTTGGGGTCGCGA
>JAFLUT010000009.1 GCA_022508665.1 Prevotellaceae bacterium
CAGCCGTGACAAATTATAATAGTCAGCCAATGCAGATTATCTATGCCAGCGGTTGTCTGCTAGTTCGGAAAACGGTTGAGAATTTTATAGGGGAAAAGTTATTGGATTTGCTCTATATATTCTATCAGTTTTCGATAGAAAGCGTGGTGTCGCATCGTCCCTTTGTCTCCGAAGATTATGAGTTTCATTCTGGCTCGTGTCATGGCCACGTTCATGCGGCGGAGGTCGGACAGGAAACCTATCTGTCCGCTGTCGTTGCTTCGCACGAGGCTTATGAGGATGATGTCACGCTCCTGTCCTTGAAAGCCGTCTACCGTGCTGACGGTGATAGCGTGGCGGAAGGGACGAAACTCTGCACGGTGGTATATCTGCTGACGTATGTATCGTGTCTGCACACGGTAGGGGGAAATGATGCCTACGTCGAGGCGTTCTGAAAGGAAATGGCGCTTCCCGATTTTGTTGATATAGTCTTTGAGGGTACACAGGACAAGTTCCGCCTCCGCCTTGTTGATTCGTCCGTGGTTCTCGCCGATAAACTCCTCTTTGAAGTCTATATCCAGTTCCTCATCATCTTCGGAAGGAGTGAGAGCATCCCCGACGGAAAGTGTATGTGTGCCATTTGCAGATGTTGAAGTATCGGCTTGTTGTGCTAGCATTTCATTTCCGTCAATCCATTGTATGGGATGCTCGAGGTCGAGTATTGAGCGGTGGCGGACACTCGGGTCGGACTCCACCTGTCCATTGTAGAACCAGTCTGAGGAAAAACGCATTATGGCATCGTTCATGCGGTACTGCACCTTGAGGAGGCTGACCGCCTCAGGTTGATTTTCCACGATACGTTCCATGAGAGTTTTGCCGAGACCCTGTCGCAATGCCTCATAGCATTTTATGGTAGGAGGCAACTGCTGGTGGTCACCTGCCAAGACAACTCTCGATGCACGGCGTATGGCAATCCAGCAAGCAGGTTCGAGGGCTTGTGCCGCCTCGTCGATGAAGAGTGTGGAAAACTTCTGACGCACAAGGAGTTTGTTGGCTGACCCTACAAGTGTGCAAGCGATGACACGAGCCTCGGAGAAGAGTTGGGAAGAAATCCGCATTTCTATTTCGCTTGCCCTCTCTTGCAGTCGGGCAATCTTCTGGTGGCGGCTTTCAGTGCGTTTTCCGTTCTCACGTATCTGCCGTATGGTGTGGCGGATGCTCCACAGTTCTGGGTAGTCTGGATGGCTCTCGAAACGTCGCTCGTAGGTGAATGAGAGCATCTTGTCGTTTACCTTTGTCGGGTTGCCTATACGCAGCACAGGCACTCCGTGGTCAACGAGTTTCTCGCTAATCCAGTCGACCGCCATGTTGCTCTGTGCGCATACGAGGACTTGTGTCTCTCGGTGCAGTGTCTCATAGATTGCCTCAACCAATGTTGTGGTCTTGCCAGTGCCGGGAGGACCATGCACCACCGCCACGTCTTTTGCCCACAGCACTTCGTTGACTGCCGCCTCCTGCGTGCGGTTGAGCCACGGAAACTGCATGGGGTTGAACGTGAGTTTCTTAGCCTTTTGCTGCCCTGCGAAGATGTCCTTTAAGTCGGCAAGACGATTGTTTTTCGCCTTGATAGCCTCGTCAAGTGCATTAAACATCGTCTTGAACGATGTCTCGTCGAAATACAACTGCACGCCAAGGTTTTCCGAAGCCTGTAAGTCGAGGAAAGCCTGCGGAGAGGGTAGGGTGGCTACCATTCGGTTGCCGTCAACAAAGGAGATGATTGACGTGAAAGAAAAGTAACTGATGTTGTTCTTGTCTGTTATGTCTTCGTTTAGATATTGTGCATTGAATGAGAAGAACTGCACGGGTCGTCCGTACTCAAACAGATATTCAATGTCTTTGTCCTCCTCTGCTTCGTCACTATCGTTTGTCGTTTGCCTCGTTATCTCTACAACATATTGATTTAGTGAGTTGTAATATGCCTTGGTCGTCTCCACAGGATACCAGCATACGCCACGACGCACCTTGCGCCGTATGCCCATTTTTTCCGTCTGAATGCGGAACTCCTCTTTCTGAGCGTTGTATTCAGTCTGCAAAAGCCCACGCAGTCGTTGCAGGTACAGTGTGCTGTTTTCCATGCGGTCAGTCGATGTTGAGGGCTAATGCGTCTGCAAAAAGAGTGGCGGTATTTTTCTCGATGATGCTGTGGGCAACGAGAGTGTTGAGCCGTTGGCTTAGTCTTTTGAAGCTCTGCTCATTAAGGGTGTCACGCATCTTCATGTATGCCTCCTGTCTGTTGCCGTCGGCAAGCATCACGAGGGCAAAGAATTGTTGGGCTTCGGCATCGTCTGCATTTTCTGTGATGAGGTCGAGGATGTGTTTCATTGCCTTGTCTTTCTGACCGCAGACAATGAAGCACCATGAAAGCAGATGCTTGGCATCGGTTGACTGCTCATCTATATACAGTAATTTATGGAGCAGAGGGAGTGCTTCCTCGTATCTGTCGGAAGAAATGAGTGACAGGGCGGCATTGAGAAGGTAGCGTTGGTTATCAGGACTGATTGCCAGCAGTTCCATATAGCAGTTGGCGGCATCGGTGTAGTTTTCTGTAGAATATAACAACGATGCGAGGTGGCTGAGCGTCCACTTTGAGTTTGGCTTTATGCTGTTGGCTATGCCGTATGCTCTTATAGCATCGGCGGCGTTGCCGAGTTTCTGATAGCAGAAGCCGAGTTTCTGCCATACACTTGCCAAAGAGTGGTCAAACTCATTGTCTGCCAACGTGACGAATATGTCTAATGCCGTCTGATAGAACTCCTTGCACATGAGGAAATCGGCATATTGGGCAAGCGTTTCTTTGTCGTTGGTAAGCATTCTGCGCAACCACGGATTGCCCAAAGGAGTGATAGGGGACTCTTTCAGCAAAGGGAAAGGGTTGGTAAACTGCATCCTGTATGGATAGGAGTAATAAAATCTGTACAAATCAAATATGTAGTAACGACGAATTGCCGATTTTGACGGCTGGTGATTTTCGTTGCTTTCGGCGAGTTCGTCGATGCTCATTCCTTCGGGAATTTGACGGCTGATTTGTTCCTCGATAGCGGCTCCCCCAAGATCTCCCAAACTCTGGAATGTGTAGCATAGAGAGTATTTGTCGCTGTTGCAGAATGGACTGTTGTTTAACAGAAGGCGGAGAATTTTGCCTGACTGACCGTTCAACAGGTTATGTAATTGAGGAGAATGCAGGTAGTTCGTAGAAAACGGGTAGAACCAATGTGGCATCTGACCAAAGAAGGCATATCCTTTGAGGTTGGCAAATGAGGAATAGTAGATGTCGGCTCCGTCAAGTTGCATTTCCGCCATTTCGTGCATCTTCTTGTTCATCTTCTCGTCATTCATCCACTCGGGGTTTTCTCCATTCTTCGTCAGTTCGTCTATGTTTATGTTATTCTTAGAAGGCTTGTTTGACATTGCTCCTCGCATGAGGGCTGGCATGATGTCGTTGCGCATTTTGTTGCTAACGCTGTCGGTGGTGCAACTCATTTGTATTTGCATCATGGCAGAATAGAAGTCTCGCACAAAGGCTGGGTCATCGCTATAAATGCGCAGACGTTCTCTTAATTCCTTGCAATCTCTGACTTTCTGAAAGTTGAGCCAAAAGACCATGATGAAGCCTACCAATGCCCGTTGCGATACAAGATTGCTTTCAACGAGATAGCAATCGAGTAAAAAAAGGAGTTTGGAAGTATCGACAAACTCGAACAAGGAGAGGGTGACAGCGCTGATGAACACGGCTTTGTCGTCGGTCGTTATGTGGTCGGAGAAAATAATTCTGTTGGCTTGGTCTTTGTCGGAGTTTTGCCATATATCGCTGACCCATGTCCAGTTGAAGAGATTGAGCAGCACCATTTCATGTTCCTCTTCAAGATGTTCTAAATTATGGTTACGCACAGAAGGACGAAGCAGTGGGTCGGCTTTCACCTCAGCAATCTGCAACGAAACATTTTCGATGCTATCTGCAATGCTTGTGAATGATAGAGTGTTTTTTAAGTTCTTCCATGCGTATGTGTACTTATCCGTAAGATTTGTTTGTAGCCTTTCAATACGCTCTATACGTGCAACGATTTTCTCCAACTGACGACAAATATCTGCACGGATTTGTTCGCTTTGTGGGTCATTAACACCCTGAAGCATGAACCGCAGCATCTGATGATATGTATTCCACAGATTTTCAACTTCTTCTGTCAAATCCCATTCGCCTGTCTCTGCCACTTTGCGGCGGATGAGAGGGAATGTATCTTGAAGATTTCTTGCTTTAAGTTTTGAAGATATGTCGTTGTAATCCATCATTTCTTATTTTATCAGTTCTCTTCCTTTTGCCCACTGCTTTATGAGTGTCATAATAGAGTCGGACGGCTGGTAACTCCTACGTAATGGAATGTATGTGTATAACGTGTCCGGCATCTGCATGATGTGCTGTTGGGGGAGAAAGCCTAATACATTATATATAGTGTCTTCATTAAGTGCATCTACTGCCATGTCGTACACTTTGGCAATCTTGTCAATGTCTTGTTTTCTTGATTTGTATATGGAATCGCTGAAAAGAACGCACATCATCCCTTCCAATTTCATCCCTTCTGTACTGTTCAATCGTCTTGCGCCATGAGCCACAGCCTCACTGGCGTATGGCTCTGGCAATATCGCACCATCATATTGGTTTTGGTCAATCATTAAAGTGCGTAGTCTTATATCGTTGATTTGTGGCTTGTTTATGTCTATGCTTTTGAATTTCACAGATTCCAATATGCGGTCGGTGAAAAAGTCAAGAGCGGAGTGCCGTGTTATACCTATAATCTTTTCTTTCATGCTTTCAGCCCTTGTAAGGCGAGCGCTCTGTGATGTAACAAGCCACATCCTTAAATCGCCACACATAGCAATGTGTACAGAATCTCCATTCTCATTCCACACGCAGGCTTTCACGAGGTCGCTAACGATGCCGTCTATGTAGCCATTTGCAAATGCTGTATCTGCATCTATCGCTGCTGCAAATGCCGTCAGTTGTACATTGATGCCCAAAGAATCAAACAGCCCAAGTGAATCGGCATAATAGAACGGCAGACACTCCACTGTTGGCAGTACACCCAGTTTTAGTGCCGTGGAATCATAATTATCATCCGCATTGTCTGTCTGACCACATGCTCCGCATAGCACAGTAGCAAATAGGCACAAAACAAAGTATTTGAGTTTACACATCTTGTTTCTATAATATATGAAATAAGTTGCAAATATACATAAAAATTATGTTTTTTTATTTGTTTGGATGAAAAACTTCTATCATTAAGTTTTATTGATAGAAATCCACTGGTATGTGACTATTCAGATGTTATAGGCACCACTATGTCATCAAGGATATACCACAGATAGGCTTGTACATCCTTATATCCTATCTCATAGAGAAGCGAGGCATATCTTTGTATCTGTGTTTCGTTCTCCGTCGGTGCAGAATACTTCCCGTTTGGAAGTTTTTTTTCCACTCCTTGTGCCGTTTTATAGTCGATGACAATTGCTCGGTCGCCGTTCACAATCACGCGGTCAGGACGGCGCGACAAATGAGTTTGTGCTTTCATATATAGTATGGCACGCTCATTCAGAATGGTCCATTCGGGAGAGTACCATTCTGGATGCTTGGTAGATATTCCTTTGATGAGTTCTGTTACCTTGTTTTGTGCCTCGGTTGCTTCAAGTATTGTGCCGAAACACCCTTTGGATTGCAGCAGATTGACGGCATGAGGCACGTCGTCTATTGTATGGATGAGTTGGAAGATGTTGTGATAGAGATTACCAAGACTAATGAGGCGGATGCGGTTGTTGTGACGTTGGACATCGAGGTTAAGAGAGTCGGAAGTGATGAAGAGGTCAGAATCGTAACTCTGTCTGAAAGTTGCCATAGAAGGATAGGAGTGGAAGGAAACCATACGTGGGGAATAGTCGCACTCCATTACGTTTACTTCCTTTTTTTCGTCTTTCTTACTCTCCTTTGGCACTATTGCTCCGTATTGATATATGGTTATAACTCCTTCATAGTCCGTCTGTTGCATGTATTTGGGCATGGAATTGATGAGGAACGACTGGGCGGTGTCTATTTCGACATTAGTATGCCGTTCTTCTTTGTTATCTCCCTCCTTGTCGTTTGGCACAGTGGCATCGCCAATCTTATTCCCTGTCAGTATCACTAAATTGTGCTTTGCTCTTGTGAATGCCACATACAGGACATTCACGTTGTCCACGAGGGTACGCAGTTCCTCTTCTTCTCTGTCGGCGGAGAATATGCTTTTGTCGGTGGCCTTGCTCACGCTGATAGGCAATAAAGGCATGTCGCAGTAAGGCGCTTCGGTCGGCTCACACCACATAACCTCTGTATTTTGGGGGGATATTTTCCATGAGCATGACGGAATTATAACCGAGTGAAACTCAAGCCCTTTGGATTTGTGCATGGTCATTATCCGTACTCCGTCAGCAGCACCATTGGGAATAGTCTTGCTGCAGAGTTTCTCGTCCCATGTTTGCAGAAATGTATCAAGATCTGTCTGGCTCTCCTCGCAGAACTTCTCTGCTAAGTCGTTGAAAAAGAATAGGTATGCATCTTGGTTCTTCAACAGATGAAGTTGAAATATCTGATAGATTTTTTCTATCTGTTCTGTCAGTGCCATGAATTGTATGTCACGACGTTCCCACTTTCTGAATTTGTTGGGCAAATAGTTGTCTATCTCTTCTACCTTGTCGCACAGGAATGTAGCAGAAAGATTTTCCTTTATTTCTTGTCGGTTCAACACCTCCGTCTGATAATAGTATGCCAAAGTGGAAAGGTGCAGTTTGTCATCCAGCGAGGCGAGTGCACGCAGGGCATAGATAATGATGTTTACAGCAGGTGAGGCATCGAGGCGGAAAGCGTCGTCAGACACTACGTTTACGTTGATAACGTCACGGTGTATAGCGAAATAATCGCTGATTTGTGGCACTTCTTTATTAGTGCGTATCAGTATGGTTATATCGTTGGCATTCACACCGTTGTCCATCAGTTCCTTCACCGACAGTTGAATACGTTGCAATGTCGCTTCGCCATAGTCTGCAGGAGTTTCCTTCTCCCATTGTTCGGGTATGTTATCTTTTTCTATGCAGTGATAGTCAATGTTCTCAATCTTTACATAGCCGACATTGTCAGTCTTGTCGGCTATTTGCTTTACACTGTTATACGCTGTCGTTATAGTGCTGCATTTGGATTGGAGAATTTCAATGGCATTTTCAAATATCTTGTTGTTGAAATCCACAACGTTTTTCGATGACCTGAAATTGTACTCCGCAGGAATTTCTCCTATCTTGTCTTTCAGTTCATAGTCATTGTTTATGTTGTTGAGAATTTGCCAGTCGGAATTGCGAAATCGGTAGATGCTCTGTTTCACATCTCCCACAATCAGACCGCTTCCCCCAACAGATAGGCTGTTGAGGATGAGTGGCTTGAAGTTTCCCCACTGCAATGTCGAAGTGTCTTGAAACTCATCAATCATTATGTGCTTGATAACCGCCCCCGTTTTCTCATATATGAAAGGTATGTTCTGGTCGTTTATCACGTTGCGGAGAAAGTTGGCTGTCTCTGATAGCAGGAAGCGGTTGTCGTCGTTGTTTAAAGACTTTACCTTTTCGTTTATCTTATTGAGCAGTATGAGATTGTACAAATGTTGGTTTATGGCTGTGACTGTATGCAAATGCTTAACATACACATTGTGCTTATCGAATGTCTCTATAAGTATAGGCATCAGAACACTCTCCACTTGTTGTAGAAGCACATCACGATTCTTGCAGTTCTTGTTCAGCCATTCGTCAGCACTATCCCGAAATTTCTCTATACTATCTGAAAATGTACCTTTGCTCGTTCCTGTTGGTTCTACAATCTTTTTCTCACGCACTTTCTCGAAAAAAGTGACTATGGTTTTCTTTATGCCCTTATCTCCAAACTCGCCCTGCTCATACGCCGCAAAGAACTTTCGCCCCATATCCTCAACCGCATTTCCTAATTCCTCCAAATGGGATTTTATTATTTGGCGATATTTATATATTGTGTCATAATTTGTTATCCGTTGGCGTACATCCTCACCATGTATCAGATAGTTCTCCTTGAAGATGTTACGTCCAAATGATTTTACCGTTTCATCCACCTGCCACGAGCGATTGCTTCGGATTTTCTCCTCTATAAAATCTACGATAGACTTGAATTCATTTGACCTCTCATCGAGATTGTCTATGATGTCATCAACAGCATCTGACAGCACCTCTGTCTCGTCAATCTCCACCTTCATATTGACCGACAATTCCAGTTCGTTAGCAATTTCACGCACAATCCCTTGGAAGAAAGAGTCGATTGTCTCCACTCTGAACCGGCTGTAATCATGTATGATGTTAGACAGCGCCTCTTTTGCCCTTAATCTCAGTGTGTCACGGTTAATCTTTTCTATTGCAGACCTGTATGGCTCTTCCCGATACTGCGGCATTGTCTTCATTGCCTCGATATTTTCCAATATCGGTTTTATATATTTGTTGGTATCATTTAGTCCTTCTGCAATACCATACAGCGTACTTAATATACGCCGTTTCATTTCCGCCGTCGCCTTATTGGTAAAAGTGACCGCAAGGATATTCTGATACTCCATAGGATTGACAGACAGCAGAGTAATGTACTCTACTGCCAGTCTAAACGTTTTGCCTGAGCCTGCTGATGCCCTGTATATTTTCAGAGGTTGACTCATTTGCTTATTCAGCATTATTCCCGCTTTTCTTTAATAAAGCAAAACTCCTTTGCCCAATCCGTTGAGACAAAGGAGTTTTGTACACTCTTTTATTTAGCGAATGCCACGGCACGAGTTTCGCGGATGACAGTGATTTTAACCTGTCCCGGATAGGTCATTTCGTCTTGTATCTTCTTTGCAATGTCAGCACTGAGGGTGTCGATTTCCTTGTCAGAGATTTTGTCTGCTCCTACGATGACACGGAGTTCACGGCCAGCTTGAATAGCGTATGTCTTTGTCACTCCCGGATAACTTGCTGCCAAGTTCTCCAAATCGTTGAGGCGTTTGAGGTATGCCTCAACAATTTCACGGCGTGCGCCCGGACGTGCGCCACTGATAGCATCGCACACTTGTACGATTGGGGCTAACAGAGTTGTCATTTCCATTTCATCGTGGTGAGCGCCTATGGCATTGCATATTTCTGGTTTTTCCTTATACTTCTCCGCCAACTGCGCACCGTAGAGAGCGTGGGGGATTTCCAACTGCTCGTCTGGCACCTTGCCAATATCGTGCAAAAGACCTGCACGGCGTGCCTTCTTAGGATTGAGACCAAGTTCTGCTGCCATGACAGCGCAGAGGTTGGCTGTTTCCCTTGCGTGTTGCAGAAGGTTCTGACCGTATGATGAACGGTACTTCATCTTTCCGACAATACGTATCAATTCGGGATGCAGACCGTGTATGCCGAGGTCGATAGTTGTACGCTTACCCGTTTCGATGATTTCTTCTTCCACCTGCTTCTTCACTTTCGCAACAACCTCTTCAATGCGTGCAGGGTGGATGCGTCCGTCAGCGACGAGTTGGTGGAGTGCCAAACGGCACACCTCACGACGTACAGGGTCGAAGGCACTTATAACGATTGCTTCAGGAGTATCATCCACTACAATTTCTGTTCCTGTAGCGGCCTCCAAAGCACGGATATTTCTACCTTCACGACCAATCACACGTCCTTTCACTTCGTCAGAATCAATGTGGAACACGCTTACAGAGTTTTCCACAGCCGTTTCGCTCGCAACACGTTGGATTGACTGTATAACAATTTTCTTCGCCTCCTTATTTGCAGTCATCTTCGCCTCATCCATTATTTCATTGATGTACTGCTGTGCTTGCGACTTTGCTTCATCTTTCATTGATTCGATAAGCGAGTCACGAGCCTCCTCTTGAGTGAGTCCTGAGATTGTTTCCAGTTTAGAGCGCTGCTCGGCAATCAGCACCTCAACCTCTTCATTTCGGGCGTCAATGCGGCTTTGCTGCAATTCTACACTTTCCTTCAAAGCCTCGATTTCACGTCCTTTCTTCTGCAACTCCTCTTGTCTCTGGTTCAAAGAGAGTTCACGCTGCTTCAGTTTGTTCTCGTAGTTCTGCACCTTTTGGTTGCGCTGGTTTGCTTCCTTGTCCAACTCTGCCTTGCGGTTCAGAAACTTCTCTTTCAGTTCCAACTGCGTTTTCTCTTTGAGGGCTTCAGCCTCAATTTCTGCTTCTTTAATTGTTTGGTTATACTTCTGTTTGATGACATAACGGAACAGCGTATATCCTATGACTCCGCCGAGTATCAAACAAGCAACTGCAATTCCTATCGCTAATATAATATCCATATTTGATTGAATTTAGTTATTATTTGGTTTAACATTTAATTTTTATCTATACATGACTATAAAGACACAACACAGAGCGTTCACACTTGCCTGTCTTTGTGAACAACTGAAATTGTGCCTTTTGATGTATCGTGATTTCTTGTCGCTACAATAATAATATATAAATATGTGTAGCCTTTACGTTTACTTTATATTGAGTGTTTCTATCTCTTTCTCAATGTCGTGCATCATGTCGATGTATGGCTGCGTGTCTGCTTTATTAGCCGTCCTGACCGCTTCAACCGAAGTCGTGAGCATCGCCATTGCATAGTACATCATATTGGGCTGGTTGGGGTAGGTGTCACGCAACTTCTGAATGCGTAACTGTATTGCCGAACCTGCATCTCGGTATATCTTCTCCTCCTCGGGGGACGATACTTGCACCGGAAGCCGTATGCCTTCGATTATTACGTTGATGTCCAGTTTGCCAGCCATGATAAAGGTTTACTATGGTTTATAGGTAAACGTTTGTTGTCTTTTGTTCGTCATTCGTTATCGCCCTCTGTGTCGGACGACAGAATGTTGATACATTTGTTGATTTCACGAACCAGATGCGAGATTTTCAGTTTAGACTCCTTTATGTCGGTATCGCTGATTTCTATCATCTTGGCCAATTTCAAGTTGTTGTAGTCTGTTTTGCTTTGAGCCAATTCGGCTCTCAGCGTTTTGAGTTCTTCATCCTTGCTATCCAACTCTTTGTAGAGGTCGTCATTTTCCTTTTGAAGCACACGCATTTGGGCGATTACTTGGCGTACTTTCGCCTCAAACCTCTTCATTGACTGTCTTTCTTCTTCCGTCATTTGCTTGTAAGTGTGTGCTTTTGCTCAGATGAGATACAACAATTCTTTGCAAATTTATGTATTTATGTACGATTTTCCAACCTTTTCAGATGAAAACTTTCGTTTGTTGACGAAAAAGGTCAGAAGAACATGCTTTTTAGTCTCTTTTTTAATGTTTTATTACTTCTTCTTTACCTTTGCTTCTGCCTTTGCAATCTCCTCATCAGATGGTTTAGGCTCTTTCTTTGCAAGTGTAATGAGGTTATAGACATACTCTTGTATCCATGCCTCGCTAAATCCGAGCATCTGCTGATATTTGCGGACAGAATGCACAGCCTTGATAACTCCGCTATCCGTCCATGTGTCCTTTGTGAGGATGTCATGCACTGTGCTGTCTGTAACAGTCTTCATCATTTTCTTCATGAAACTTGGGATGCGGAACTTCCATTTGAGCAGATTGCCCATCAGCATCATAACGTCTTGGCTAAATCCTTGGAACAGATAGAGATAGCGGCTCACGTCGTTCTGCGTGCGGCATCCCTTCTTGATGCTTAGGTCTATCTCCTTAAAAAAGTTATCGCTGATGCCATACAGGTCTTGCAGCATCTTCGCACAGGCCTTCTTTTCGCCCACGCCGAGACGATTGTTCACCGTTGCCACTTTCAGCGTGCGCTTGAATGTCAGCAAGTCGGGTAGGGCGGCAAGGTTTGATATGCCAAGATTGGATGCAAGGACACTTTGGAAATACACCCTGATCAGTGTCATGAAGTCTTCCATGCCTCCCACCTGCTCTTTCTTTTTCTTTTTGAAAATATCTAAAAATGCCATTGTTTTTTGATGTTTATATTATTCTTTATTGTTATTGCTGTGATGTGTATGTAGCCAATGCCTTGTCAATAAGCATTGCCTTTTTCTTTGCCGAACATGTTGATTATTGTCTTTACAATTATCTTTATGTCAAGCAGGAATGTCCAGTTTTCTATGTACTCGATGTCTTTCTTTACACGCCCCTGCATCTGCTCTATGTATCGAGTCTCTCCACGGAAACCGCTCACTTGCGCCAGTCCTGTTATGCCGGGCTTGGCAAAATGCCTGACCATGAAGTTGTTGATAAGTTTTGAATAATCCTTTGTGTGTTTCAGCATGTGTGGACGAGGGCCGACCACAGACATTTCTCCCTTGAGTACGTTGATGAACTGCGGCAATTCGTCAATGTTAGTTTTCCGGATAAAGTCGCCAAATGGAAATTTGCGTGGGTCGTCTTTTGTTGCCTGCACCGTGTCAGCCTCGTCATTTTCTTTCATTGAGCGGAATTTGAGGCATTTGAACACTGTGCCGTCAAGCCCATTGCGTTCTTGGCAGAAGAAGATTGGTCCCGGAGATTGCTGTTTTATCATTATTGCAACCCAAATGAATATCCACGGGAAAATCAATATCAGCACAAGAAGGGAAAACACTATGTCGAACACTCTCTTTATAAACCTGTTCATAGGATTACGCAAAGGCTCTTCTCTGCGTGCCACTACGGGCAGGCCTTCAATCATGGAGAATGCCATGTTCCCTTTGAATACGTCAATGTCTGGCAGATAAAAGAACCGTATCAGATGATTGTCGCAGAACTTGCTTATCATATTGATATGGTCATGTTGCTCCTTAGGTATATAAGCATACACCTCGCCCACATCTGTCCTGTCTGCTATCCATGCGTATATATCTCCTGTCCCACCTCGCCTGTGGCTTTTTATGCCGTCGTGCGTACATTCGCCGTCGTAGAAAGTGGCGACGATATTATATCCATATATAGGTATTGTTAAAATGTCATACAGTTTATATATGGACGCATTGTTTCCTATCAGAATAACAGATTTCTGGTTCAGCCTTTTCATGCGGATGTACTTCAAGTATCGCCGTATGCAAAAACGATTTATTAACAAAATCACAGCGAAAATAGACACCGAAGACACGATAAATCTGCGTGGGAAGTAACTGTATGGCCGAAAAAGAAGTGTTAAGAATGTGATGAGCAGAAACATCATGAAGCACGTCTTTATCACTCGCATGGTGATTTGCTCTGCTTTCACAAACCTCTGCTGGGTTATGGTAGGGAAGAACATGAAACTGATAGTGAAGCCTGCAATATATTCAACCACAATCTCAAAAAGATTTTCCACTCCTGTCAGCAGTTTGGGGTCAATCCATAAGAATATAAAATAATATCCAATAGTGAATAGAGTTAGCAGCACCGCCTCTGTCACAAAAATGAATATCTGTATATACTTTTCGTTAATCATGTGGAAAATAAAACAGGGAAGTGATTGATTATTATTCCGTTTCAGCCTCAGACCCTGTGCTTTATATCTCGTTTGTTGGTTTTTGTTTTGCAAAGTTACTAATAATTTTTCGTATCTGAAAAAAATCCCTATTTATTTTATCAGTCGGAAAATAATGTTTACCTTTGCACAAATATTCGTTATGAAGATGCCAAAAGATAGGAAAAACGCTTCATATTAAGCCTCATTTTTGGCATTGATATAAGATTGTTTAACAAAGGTAAACCTTGAATGGACGACCCTCAAATATCGCTTCTAATCACATACATGCTTTTGTCGCTGGTCATTTCAGCGATATGTTCAGTGCTTGAAGCCACAATCCTTTCCACTCCCATGTCATACGTCAGCACTTTGGAAGCCCAAGGCGCAAAAGGTTGGGAGAGACTAAAACAGTACAAGACAAACATTGACCGCCCAATATCGGCAATACTCGTTGTCAACACCATAGCCAACACCGTGGGCGCATCGCTTGTCGGCTCGCAGGCAGCAGGCTATGCCACCACTCATTTTTCTGCATCTGACCAGACAAGCCTTTTTGTCGGCATCATTTCGGGTGTTTTCACATTTCTCATTCTTGTGTTTTCCGAGATTGTGCCTAAGACTATCGGCTCTACCTATTGGCGAAAATTGGCGATACCTGCCAGCCGTATCATACATGTAATGGTAATCCTCACATACGTTCTCGTCATCCTGCTCGAAAGGATAACCCACCGCCTCAGTTCAAACTCTACACAGGAGTCTGTCACACGTGACGAGGTGGCGGCTATGGTCACTGTCGGCACGCAGGAAGGCGTGTTGGAAAAAGAGGAGAACCGCATGATACAGCACCTGCTGAAACTCGACAGCATCACTGCCCACGAGATAATGACTCCGAGCGTTGTAGTCACTATGGCTGAGGAAGAAATGACGCTGAGGGATTTCTACAATGACGAGGAGTTCAAGAAATACTCACGTATTCCCGTATATAAAGATGATGAGAGCGACTACATCACTGGCTACGTTCTGCGTCAGGAGATTTTGGAGCGTTTGGCAGAAGACAAGTTTGACGTGAAACTTGGCGAACTGGCACGTCCAATCCTCTCATTCTCAGAGGATGAGGCTGTGTCGGAGATATGGGAAAAGTTGCTTGAGAAGAAAGAGCATATCTCCATTATCATAGATGAATACGGCTGTCTGCGAGGCATCGTGACCCTCGAAGACGTCATTGAAACGATGCTCGGCTTCGAGATTGTCGACGAGAAAGACGAGGTGGTAGACATGCAGGAACTTGCCAAGGCGCAGTGGGAGCAGATGCAGAAGGAGCAGCACAAGATGAGTGACGACGAAGAGGCTAACAGCCAGAGTGAAACCGATTAGCAGTCAGACAACAAAGGTGGCAAAGGGTATTTTCAGAAGAGAGGAACTCCTGTTGGGAGGCGACGTTATGGCTGCCATAGCGTCAAAGAATGTCATAATTTTCGGTGTAGGAGGGGTTGGCTCGTGGTGTGCCGAAAGCCTTGTCCGCTCTGGCATAGAGAGGCTGACTATCGTTGACTCCGACCGCATCTGCATGACCAACGTGAACCGCCAACTAATGGCAACCATGAAGACCGTTGGCAAGGTTAAGGTGGATGCGTTGAAAGAGCGTCTGCTCGACATCAACCCCTCGGCGCAAATCACTGCCATACAGGATATTTACAGTGCTGAGACGGCGGAGAAATTCCACCTCTCGTCTTACGACTATATCATTGACGCTATCGACTCTCTGAAAGACAAGGCAGACCTTATTCTGCGTGCTACTCAGACAGATGCGAAGTTTTTCTCCTCTATGGGTGCAGCCTTAAAAATGGACCCTCTCAAGGTTGCCGTGGCGGAGTTTTGGAAAGTGAAGGGATGTCCGCTTGCAGCAGCCCTTCGCCGTAAGTTTAGGCACAACAGGACCTTCCCTGCAAGCAAATTCAAGTGTGTGTATAGCGATGAACTCCTGCAAAATCGTGGAGAAAACCACAGTTGCGGAACGAGCCAGTGCCTATGTCCGAAGTCTGAGAATGGACCGGGCAGGGCAGACCTGCTCAACCACGAATGGTGTACGTCGAAAGCACAGATTAACGGCACAGTCGCACATATAACCGCTATTTTCGGATTTACCATTGCAGGAATGGTAATCCAAGATATTTGCGACTGTTGCATGACCGCCACTCGGTAGCGTAATTTTAAGCAATTTTTGGCATGTTTTGATAAAAGAGGTGAGCCTCAAAAGGTGTTGGCGGTTGAGGTTAAAAGTAGATGGCATTTATCCTCAAAAGTAAACAACCGTTGCCCTCAAAAGTGGACAACGGCTGAGTGAACTAGTAGGCAACCGCCGGCATAGATAATCTGCATTGGCTGGCTATTATAATTTGTCACGGCTGACAGTTATAATCGTGAACGGCAGGGAGTTTGAGAGGCATGCTGTTGTCATTTTTGACACAAAAAGGTAAAAATGGAAATCAGTAAAAGGTTACATCCTCAATGACCTGAGCGCCCACGTGTTCGTTCAGTCGTCGTGCTATGGCACGATGCTCCATGAGCAGGTTTTGTTTCACCGCAGGAGAGGTTATCTGCACGTGCAGCGTTTGGTTTTTGATGAAGATGTTTCCTGTGTATCGGCTTATTGCTTTGCCCATTACGGTACTCCACGACTGTATGAGGCGATACTGGTTGTAGGGAGTTTCAATGCCATTCAGACGCATGAACTGCTGAATGACTTCGCCTATCTGTTCGGTGTTCCTTTTCCTCATGGCATGTAGTTGATGTTGGTTAGGCTTTAACTGTAAATGTTGCCACCTTCTACGTTGAATATCTTATAGTTACCTTGTGTGCGTTCCAGTATCTTGTCGATGTTCTCGCGGTTGGTGTCTGTTATGAAAATCTGCCCGAACTGGTCGCCCGATACGATGTTCACAATCTGTTCCACACGCTGAGCGTCGAGTTTGTCAAATATGTCGTCAAGCAGAAGCAGGGGAGTGGTGTTGCTTCCTGTACGCTTTAAGAAGTCGAACTGCGCAAGTTTCAAGGCAATCATATACGTCTTGTTCTGCCCTTGCGAACCTTCACGCTTGATAGGATAGCCTCCGAGAGCCATTTCCAACTCATCCTTATGTATGCCATGCAGAGAATATCCCATTATTCTGTCTTTTGCACGGCCGCTCTGTATCACGTCTATCAATGCTCCACGCTGGCAATGGCTTGTGTATGTGAGCGACACAGCCTCACAGCCTCCCGAAATCATTTCGTAAAAATGCTGAAACACAGGCGTGAACTCCTCCACGAAAGCACGCCTTTTACTGTATATCAGTTCGCCGTTGCTCGCCATCATTTCCTCATAAATGGAAATGATGCTCTCGTCAGGCTCCTCCTCCGCTTTCAGCATAGCGTTTCGCTGCTGCAACGCCTTGTTGTATGCCGTCAATGCCGCCATATATTCTGCGTCATATTGAGAAATGACTATATCCATTAGTCGCCGCCTCTCCTCGCTTCCCCCTGCTATGATAGTGGAGTCATTTGGCGAAGCAATGATAAGCGGCAGCAGCCCAATATGTTCCGCCAACTTCTTATACTCCTTCTTATTCCTCTTCACATGTTTTTTCTGATGAATTTTCAGACCGATAGAAACCTCTTCATCCACACCGTTGAGGTCATACAATCCCTGCACCATCATCAGTTCCTCCCCATGCCTCACGTTCATCGAATCCACGGAATTTGCCATGCTCTTGGTCAGCGACAAGAAGTATATCGAGTCAAGCACATTCGTCTTGCCCTCGCCGTTATGCCCTACGAAACAGTTTATCTTCTCCGAAAACTCTAATTCGGCAGTCGCAATGTTCCTGTAATTCAATATCGTAAGCCTCTTCAAAATCATGCCGCAGTTCTTCGCTTAAAAGTCTTTTGTGTATGTCGTTCCAATTGTTATGTATAATATCCCCGGAGAATTATTTGACGATATATTTCTTTCCTCCCACAATGTATACACCCGATGCCGCAGGTAAATTTGTAGGCTTGCCATATTCTATATCTGTCACTCCGACAAGCACTCCCGAAATGCCATACACAGGTACATTCTCTTCTCTGTTGGCAAAGAGGGAAGAGGTAACGGACGATGGCCCTCCCATGTATCGGAGAGTGATTGTCATATCATCATTTTCCGTGATATCTGTAATCGCCTGATTCATCTGATGTGGTGTCGCTTCATCTATAGAGGTATAGACATACGCCTGCTCGCCAGAGAGTTCTGTAACATTCTTTGCCCCCGGGAAAAGGTCACCGATAGTCGACAGCATATATTGGTTGTATTGCTCTTGATTTTCTACGTCCATATAAGAATATAAATCTCCGTCAGCCGGTATGATTGTCATTCTCTGGTGGGTAGCGTTTGTATTCACTGTATTGCTTGTCCATGATGAATGCTGATAATCTACATGAGTGACCATTAGTCCATGCATCTTTGTTCGCTCCGTTCCGTTGCCTACGTACAAATCCCATGTCAGTGGCTGTCTGTTTTCTATGACATAGAACTCGTCCTCGTTCATAGGATTTACTATTTTATATCCTATGCCATTGTCTGACAACGGATTGAGCGTCAGCACCTGAGGCTCATCAGGATTGAGCGTCACAAGTTTGCTCCACCCCATGAAGTCACGCTCGTATGCAGTGTAATTGCACGGTGTGAAAGCATTGTTGCAGTAGCATCCCGAATCCATGATGTCCCAATAGTCCATGCCATACGCAATGTATCTTGTATCATAGAAGTCAGGCAATCCCAACGCATGGCTGAGTTCATGAACAAACACTCCTATGCCGTCCGTCTTGCCACCCATGGTTTCATTGCAGCAGGCATAGCATCCATATTTCACGCCATTGATTGTGCCTCCCATAGTCTGTTCCTTTGGCCATATCGTGTCGTCGCTCCCATGCCCATTCTCGCCTTCGCCGGCATAGATGAAAAACGCCATGTCGATAGAGCCGTTTCCGTCATTGTCGAAAGCACTCCAGTCGGTAATAATCTTCTGCGCTCGCTCTATCGCCTCTTTGTAGAAATAAGAAATGTTTACGTCTTTCGCCGAACCGTTGTTCTTCCCGTAAAAGGCGCATTCTTTATCCAAAGTCACAGGGCCAATAACGACAAATTCTGGAGTAAACTTCCCTCCGCTTTGGTCACGGAAGTACTCCTTTATAGCCCCATAACTTCCTCCCCCCTTATAATAGCCATTCTCTTCTCCCTCGCCATTGCAGAACTTGTCAAAAAAGGCATTCACCGCAACCACATCCTCATCCGTAAGGCACTGCTTTGTTCCCCCGTCTTCACTTGTCAATCCCGAAGTGAATTTCACATCGCTAAACTGCGTGAGAATGACTGGTATCTTAGGGCTGCCTACCGCTGTCAACGGCGCTGTGGCACGCTCTCCTATTGCTTTCCTCTTTCCGTATGCCAGCACACTGCTTCCCGCTGCTTCTTCCTTACTAATCGCCCCTCTCCTGCGTGGCTTCACCGTGGCTGAAGCAATAACACAAACAGCCATTAGCAACACAGCCAAACAAAATATCTTTTTCATTGCAAAACTCTTATTATGTGAATGATTATTACCTTCTTACACTTTCTTTGCAAAGATATATCTTTTTTCGCAAATAGCCAATATAAAAAGCACACGTTTGCAAATTTAGCAACAAAATCCCTTTCTTTTGTATTGCGAGCATCGTATCATTATAAAAGCATGTATAGCAAAAGGTGAAAGGAAAGGGGAGGCGCAGTGTTGCTGTGCCTCCCCTTTTTTTATGTATAAGTGATATTATTTGTCTTTCTTACTCGCCCTTTACTGCTGCGATGCCCGGAAGAACTTTGCCTTCGATTGCTTCGAGGAGAGCGCCGCCACCAGTGGAGATGTAAGATACCTTGTCGGCAAGACCGAACTTGTTGACGCATGCAACGGAGTCGCCACCGCCGATGAGAGAGAATGCGCCCTCGGCTGTTGCCTCTGCTACTGCCTCACCTACGGCACGAGAACCTGCACAGAAGTTGTCGAACTCGAATACACCTGCGGGACCGTTCCAAAGGATTGTCTTGGCACCCTTGATGGCTGCCTTGAATGCTTCCTGTGTTTTAGGACCTGCATCGAGACCTTCCCAACCTTCTGGAATTGCGTTAGATGGGCAAACCTTCTGATTAGCATCGTTTGAGAATGAGTCGCCACAAACTGAGTCTGTGCCAAGAACGAGTTCTACGCCCTTTTCAGCAGCGAGTTTCTCTACGCCGAGAGCAACATCGAGTTTATCAAGTTCTACGATAGAGTTGCCGATTTCACCACCGTGAGCCTTTGCGAATGTGTATGTCATACCGCCGCAGAGGATGAGTTTGTCAACCTTGCCGAGGAGGTTCTCGATGATACCAATCTTTGAAGATACCTTTGAGCCACCCATGATGGCAACGAATGGACGCTTGATGTTAGAAAGCACGTTGTCAACAGCCTGTACTTCCTTCTCCATGAGGAGACCGAGCATTACGTCGTTCTTGTCGAAGTAGTCAGCGATGACAGCAGTAGAAGCGTGCTTGCGGTGAGCAGTACCGAAGGCATCCATTACCCAGCAGTCAGCGTATGAAGCGAGTTTCTTTGCGAACTCCTTCTGGCTTGCCTTCATGGCTTTCTTTGCCTCGTCATATTCGGGAGTGCCTTTCTCAACACCTACTGGCTTGCCTTCCTCTTCTGGATAGTAGCGGAGGTTTTCGAGAAGGAGAACTTCGCCCGGCTTGAGAGCGGCTGCTTGAGCGTCGGCCTTCTGGCAGTCGTCAGCAAACTGCACTGGCACACCGAGAGCCTCGCTTACAGCAGGAACAATCTGCTTCAGAGAGAGTTCTGGCTTAACCTTGCCCTTTGGCTTGCCCATGTGAGACATGATGATGAGAGCGCCGCCTTTCTCAAGGATGAGTTTGAGGGTGGGGAGAGCGCCACGGATACGAGTGTCGTCTGTGATTTTGCCGTCCTGAATTGGCACGTTGAAATCTACGCGCACGATTGCCTTTTTGCCGGCGAAATTGTACTCATTGATAGTCATAGTTCGTTGTTTTTTAATGGTTTATATTATTGAAATGTTGTTTTGTTCTTCTCTTGCGTAGTGATACACCGTTCATCGCATGACCGATACACCGTTTATCGATTTATCGATACACCGTTCATCGATTGTCCGATACACTGCTAACAGGTTTGACCTCTAATACTGTTCCTTTTCATTAGGGAATGTTCCCTCTTTCACGTCCTCCACATAATGCCCGATTGCATCAGTCATAATGGTGTTGAGGTCGGCATATCGACGCAGGAATTTGGGAGAAAATCCGCGTGTCATGCCAAGCATATCGGAAATGACAAGCACCTGTCCGTCGCATCCGTTTCCTGCACCTATTCCGATGATTGGTATTGTGAGTTCTTGGGCGACTTGCCGTGCCAACTTGGCAGGTATTTTTTCAAGCACAATGGCGAAGCATCCTGCCTCTTCCAGTGCGTGAGCATCGCTGATGAGTTTCTGTGCCTCTGCCTCCTCCTTTGCTCGCACCGTGTATGTGCCGAACTTGTTGATTGCCTGCGGTGTCAGTCCGAGGTGTCCACAGATAGGGATGCCTGCATCGAGTATTTTCTTCACGGCAGGGATAATCTCAACTCCACCCTCCAATTTCAGAGCATCGCAATGCGTCTCTTTCATTATGCGTATGGCATTCGTAACAGCCTCTGTCTCATTCACTTGATATGAGCCGAAAGGCATATCGCACACCACGAGCGCTCGTTTCACGCCACGCACCACGCTCTTTGCGTGATATATCATTTGGTCGAGAGTTATCGGAAGAGTTGTCCAGTTGCCAGCCATGACATTACTTGCGGAGTCGCCAACAAGAATGACATCTATTCCTGCCGCATCGGTAATGCTGGCTGTCGTATAGTCGTATGATGTAAGCATGGCAATCTTCTTGCCCTCTGCTTTCATCTGTACAAGTCGGTGGGTAGTGACTTTCCTTTGGTCTTCTACTAAATATCCAGCCATTTTCCTTCGTCTAATAGTGTCTTTTTGCAAAAGTACAACATTTTATTAAAACTCAAGCAACAAACGTGCATTTATTTGTCTTCCCGTCAAATAATTAGGTACGGCATACTGATGATTTGTAATGTCTGTGACCCAATAGTAACTGTTCACGTTTGATATGCCGAGAATGTTGAATGCATCCAATCCGAGCCATACATTTCTGAACGCTTTGCCCATTCCTGCCACAATATGGCGGTCTTCGTTGTTCAGCAAACGATAACTTATGCCGAGGTCGACACGGCGATAACTCGACATGCGGAACACCTGCTTCTCACGTCCTGCATGAGGAGGTCCGAAAGGAAGACCGCTCGCATAATGTCCCTGCACGGTCACTTTCCAGCGGTCGGTATTGGGGAAGTAGTCGCTGAAGAATACGGCACAGTTGAGCAGTTGGTCAGTGGGTCGTGGCACAAATTTACTGCCATTGATTTTCTCCTCCGTCTTCATCACACCTACGCTCACCCATGAGGATGTGCCGGGAACAAACTCTCCGTATATCTTCATGTCGAGTCCTGCCGCATAACCCTTTGCAATGTTTCCTCCGTAATATACCACACGCACATTATCTATATTGTAAGGCACAAGGTTGCTGAGAGCCTTATAGTATGCTTCGGCAGTAAACTTGAAAGGTAGCTGATTGACACGGAACTTATACTCCATGCCGAGCAGAAAGTGTATGCTTCGTTGGGATTTTATCTGCTTGTTAAGATATGCAATGGTGTTTCCGTTTACGGTAACGGTGTCGCGCATTTCCTTATAAAACGGTGTCTGATAATACACGCCAGTGGAGAAGCGGCAAGTCAGATTGTCATTTCCCGACGGAGTGAAAGCAACCGTGGCACGAGGAGAGAAAAGCGTCTCCTTGTTCCAACTCCAATGGGTGAGTCTTGCGCCATAATTGATGACGAGTTCGCCCTCTTTGAATTCCCTTCTGTATGTGTCCTGCACATACGCCTCAAAGTGCGTGGATTTCTCCTCGTTCTTCGATGTCAGATTATATATCAAGTCAAGCCTGTCGGCAGAGTGGGGCAGAGAATAACCTGCCGAGTCGCGCATTTCCCACTCGCGCATTGTCTCGTTCACATTCTCCATTTTCAGCAACATTCCATAGCGGATGTTGTGGCTTGTCAGTCGGCTCTGTCCAGTCAGCCCAACATTCACCATGCTTGCGTTCAAGCGGTTTCTCGCATGCTCATGGTATGTGCCGATGCCGAGGCTTTCATCATCACCTTCGTTGTTCAGCCAGTATTCGCCGTTTATGTCATACGTTTCCCTTTCCTGCGTTTTGAAAGCCGAAAGGTTGAAAGTCAGCGAGTTAAGACGGTTGAAATTGTGCGTAAGAGAGAATGCTCCGAAGTATGTGTGAAACTTGTCCTCCTCACTGCCATCGAAATACACCTTAAACTCCTTCACGTCTTCCGCCGTACCAAAACGAGTGGTGCGGTCGGTAGGGGTGAAATTATAGTCGTTGGTGGATATAACACCCACAGCATCGAATGTCCATCGCTGATTAGGACTCCAACTGATATATGTCTGATAATCAAAGTCTCGTGGGTCATACTCTCCCTTCATTTCGAGAGTGCTAAGGAGGTTCTTCATTGTCTTATACCTCACCGCATGAGTCATCGAAAACTTCTCCGTGCCATACCCCAAATATCCGCTCGCCCCCAAAAGGCTTCCGCTCACGCTCCCCTCAAACCCTTTCACCTTCTTATACTTAATGTCCAGCACCGACGACATCCTCTCCCCATATCTCGCCTCAAATCCTCCTGCCGAAAAGCCGATGTTCTCCACCATGTCTGGATTGATGATACTCAATCCCTCCTGCTGTCCGCTTCTGATGAGCAACGGACGATACACCTCTATGCCATTGATATACACAGAGTTTTCGTCAAACGAACCTCCTCTCACATTGTACTGCGATGACATTTCGTTATGCGTCGATACTCCTGCCTGACTCGTTATGAGCCTTTCCACACCTCCGCCACTGGCATTCCCCATGTGCTTAATATCGCTCATATTCACGTCCGTCATTGTACTTGTTTGCCTCCTTATCTCGCTCACTTGTACCTCACCCAACTCATACCCAAAGCTCGGCAGCATCACATTCAGCGTCACCGAATCCACAGGATTTTCCAGCACCCTCTTCCTCGTCTCATATCCTATCATCGAGAACACCACCACCATCGAGTCGCTGCTCTCACACACCATCCGAAACTCTCCTTTAAGATTGCACACAGCCCCAAATCCCGTACCTTCCACACGCACCTGCGCCAATTCCAGCGGCTCTTTCTTGTCATCAACCACCTTTCCCTTTATCACTACCGACTGCGCTGCCACTCTGAGCGAAGCCCCCAGCAACATAACGCCCACACATATTATATATATATACAATTGCCGTTTCATATTTAATTCCCTATTTTATAAGAACGAAAACGTCCGCCATTTATTGTGCGTGAAATTATCATCCACATTCAGCAGACAACTCCCTCATATTTCTGATGCATATACCCTCTTTTTTATGCGGTATATTCCATTACTGTTTGACGCCAAATCATTTCCCGAGCAGAGAAATAATTCTTCATTCCCAAATTGAGGTGACTCACATTGCTTTCACTATAAATAGCAACCATAAATGGCAGTACAGGAAAAAAAATTCATAATTTTTATAAAAATATAACAGCTTTTGATTTTTTTTATGTAATTTTGCATTGCTCTTATTCAGATGCGACTACATTTGTTATGCAGAAGCGGCTGGGGAGGGCGACATAATATTTGAGAGGTGTCTATTAGGCGCTTTGTGTTTTGACTACTTAGGAACTTCGCAAACTCCAAATCCTGTCAAAAAGCAAAGCAACTGTAGATGCTCATGGGTATGTATTCAAAACCCTTATCGTATCTGCCTTCAAGGATAGGTATGGCAAGTGTATATATACATACGCGTGTGGGCTTCTGCGTTGCTCGTTTCGACAGGATGGGCAATGCGAAGGCCTCTAAGTAGTGGAGCGAGCGACTGGTACAGCGACCCACACTTTTTGAATTTATGTACCAAACAAATATGTACAACAATTATTTTATTAACAATCTCTGCATTCGGGGTTGCTGGCAGAACATAAACTTTTCAAACATTATGAAAAAGTTTTCCATTCTCAAGGCTATGTGCGCAGGCCTGCTCGTAATGAGCTTTGTAAGTTGCGCATCGTATAAGAAGGACGCTGCCGTAATGGGTATAGGCGGCAACAGCATCAACACTTACGTTGCTGCAGACATTGACTACGCCAACGCCAAGAAGGTAACAGGGTCTGTAAACACTCGTACTGTTCTTGGGTTTATCCAGCTGGAACGCAATGGTAACAAGGTGCTTAAAAGTTCAAATCGCTATCGTAGCCTTAGCAAAAAGGAGGCTCAGGCGCTCTATCGTGCGAAACAAGATGCCGATGTGGATATTATCCTTGAACCAGAGTTTGAGACAGAAAAGCATAGTTGGTTCTTCGGCTTATACAGGACTAGCAAGACCCGTGTTGACGGCTGGGGCGTAAACATCAAGGGTATTAAGGAAGATAACCACGGAGTGCTGAACCCACAGAGGGACTTTAATAGTCGTACTTGGTTCTAATTCTTTTTTAACAATCACAAAAACCAATCCATCCTCCGCTCTATAATTGAATGGAGGATGGATTAACGCATCATCTATGAGAAAAATTATATTCATAATTCTTTGCCTATGCGTGTCTGTCAGTATCTTTGCAGAGAAAGAAACTACAGAATACACAATAGACAGCGAAGGTAATATCGTGTTTGTCCGTATCTTGGAAGATTTGTCAATAGGCAAGCAGGATATATACAATGCTGCATATAATTATATCAGTACAGCATATCGCGATACGAAATATAAAATCGTCAATAATTCAGAAGAAGACGGACTTGTAATCGGTGAGGGAGAGTATATACATTTCCACGAGGCTAGTTATCCCCCGTCTTCTTATTTCTTGAACGCCCCTATTATTTTGCGTGTTGATGCAAAAGACGGGAGAGCCAGACTGTCGGCAATTTTAAGCCACTATACAGGCACTCGCACAAATATCAACAAGCGTGAGGAAATACACGACCGCATTAGCGAGTGTCCTCCTATTGCAAATAGCAATAAGGGTGAGAAATTGTATGATAGACGCAAGAAATTGTACGAAAAAGCCTTTGTTGTGCTGAGTGAGAAAGTTAAGAAAACTCTCGGTGAGCTTGAAAATTCTCTCAAAGCAGCTCGTTCTTCTGCTGCCTCTGCTACAGAAGACAATTGGTAGCACTCGTTAACGCAAAGCTGTTTTTAAGTATTGCAATTTTACATGAGCGAGACACCATGCAGTGGTGTCTTGCTTTGTGTTATATTGATAGTTTCATAATGTATATGAGAGCAATTATATAAGTTTTTTTTGATATTGTGAGATTTTTAGTATTTTTTATATACGGAATCCCACGAACAGCGACGGTGCTATGTCAAGATGACATAGCACCGTTGTAAAAATACGATAGATTTAGATGATAAAAGTTTTCGTGTTTTTATGCGTCATCATCTTCGTCAGACATGTCGTCAATGACATCAATGTCTTCCAATTGAATGTTGGACTCATCAACTTCCTCGTCATCGAGTTCGTCGTCGTCGCCACCGTCGAGCATTTTCAGTTCGTCATCATTCAAATCTTCGTCATCCTCCTCAAGTTCAATGTCCTCATCATAGATTTCCTCTTCCTCGTTACCTGCATTCTTCTTATGCTTCTTGCGACTCTCTTCCTCGTCGTCAATACTGTAATTGATGTGTACTTTCTCCACTTTTGGTTTCATCTTCATAAAGATGCCTTCAAGCCATGTTCCCCTTTCTATTTCCAACACCTCATATCCGTCTTCTTTGCGTTTGTCGATGATGCCTCCTTTCTTCTTCATCGTCTTTATTGGCATGACGGTGCAGTCGACAAAAAAGGCTGATTCTATAATGTCTTGAATGGCGAGAGGCAGTCCTTTCCAGCCTGTACCCATATTGTGTGCTATCAAGTCAAGCACTTCCCACGCTTCCAAATGCTGTATGTTTTCAAGCGTCAAGTCCGTCACTTTCTTTATTGGGTGCTTTCTTATGGCTATGGCGTTGTTGCCGTTTTCCTCTGTTGTTGAGAATATCTCATATCCTGTTCTTTCAAGGTTTTTCACAATGTCATCATCCTCTTTCTTCAGATACTGTATGTCGAATACAGCCTTTATGATGTTCATGTAGTGCTTCTCATTCTCCACAAAGTCCTCTCGCTTTTTCTTTGCGTTGATTATCATCTGGCTGAGTTCACTTGAAGTAACAGTCCAAATGTTGTTTTTCGTCAAATCGTCAAGTGTCAATTTTGTTTTATGCTTAATCATAATATATATAGTTATTATAAATAATAATGTAATTCTGATAAATAATGCGTTGGGACGCCACTGTTACACTGAGGCGTCAGTGCTCGGGTCGATGTTCAACCCCGGATTGAGCGATTCTGTTTCAAGATGTTCCGCTTTTTTGATAGAGTATGTTCCATCGGTATCCACTTTCAGTTCGAGGGGATATGCCATGTCTGATGTTTCATCAGGGTCTCCAACGGTGACGATGAAGTAGAAAGCGGAGCGGTCTTCGTCGTGCTTAGTGAAGTTGTAGTTTACGCCGACCATTGTGGATGTTTTGAGGAAATTTTCTGGCACGATGTCCTGAAAGTTGCTTTTGTAGAAAATCTTGTCAAATATAGTAGTGTCGCCCTGTCTGATGCTAATTTTCACGCGGCTTTCAGTGTATTCGAGACCTTGGGGGTTGATGAGTATGGGCATGGAATCGACATGCTCAAGGGAGTAGGTGTAGTCGTACAGTTTTCCACCTATCGTGATAGTGTCGGAGAAAGTATAGTCTCTGAGTGATATTACTCCTGTTTCGGGATTGATGTCTTCGATAACTCTTTCTTCAGGTTGCTGTGGCTGATTGCCTTTGCAAGAGATGAGGAAAATGGCGAGAAGTGAGATGGTGAGTATTTGGGGCGTCTTCATTTGTTGGAGTTTCTTTATGGATTTGTTAGATTTTTATATGCCGTGATAAATTTTATAGTGTTTATATGGTCTATATACAGAGTCTAATATACATCTGTTATAAATGCTGAACCTGCGTCAAAAGTAATAGTCATTGGATATAACATTTTAGGAAACTTCCTTTTTACTATCTTTCGCAAACAGTGAAAATCTGTCTTAGAAATATTATATGCTTCATCATCGCTTTCTTCATGATAAAACCTGTCCCAATAAAAAAGCCAAAAACTTATTAACTCTCCTTGTGTCTTGTATGAAAGTAATAATAAGATTATAGGTGCTAATCTTCCCAAAGAACTATCTCCATTCGTGCCACCTCTAATTTTCTCATGTAGCACTGCTTGTAAAAAAGCAGGTCCGTCTGCGGCAAAATCTGCCCCAATGCACAGATTAACAAGTTTAGCACAATAAGTAGTATCGTCGATTGTAGTCAACCGTCCAAATGCTTCCACGTAATCCGTGAATAGTTCTCCTTCAATATCATACATGTAACCTTCTACACGAATAAAGTCGTCCCATTTATTAGGAAATGCATCAAAGAACACCTTCTGTGTGTGTGAGTTGTCTTTTTCAATTAAATCATGATAGGCTTTCACCAATTTGTAAACTTCATTATGGTGAAAATAACTTTCGGAGAAGCCATACATACAAAAGACATGCATTAGTAATCCAAATATAAATGAACGTAGCATAAAAAGCATTAAAAGAATGGTTTTTTCATTGCAAAATTAGCGAAAGAAAGTGGTTTGGACAAGGGATTTTTGAAAATAATTCAAGAATGCATCGAATTTGATGCCGTATGTAAAAAAAAGATGTTAACTTTGCAAAAGAAAAAATGCCATTTCCGCTATCGTCATGAAGAGGGTTAATTTTACTTTTATAGACTTGTTCGCAGGGATTGGAGGTTTCAGATACAGTTTTGAACAGGCAGGAGGAAGATGCGTTTTTAGCAGTGAATTTAACCCTGCTGCTCAAAAAGTGTATTATGACAACTATGGCGATTATCCTTTTGGGGACATTACTGAAATAGACGAGAATAATATCCCCGATTTTGATGTGTTGTGTGCAGGTTTTCCATGTCAGCCGTTTAGTATATGTGGATTGAAAAGAGGTTTTGAAGACATTAGAGGAACATTGTTCTTTGATGTGTGTAGAATCATTAAAGCAAAACAGCCGCCGGTCGTTGTCCTTGAAAATGTAAAGCATCTTACTAAGCACGATAAAGGAAAGACTTTCAAGGTCATTTTGGACACTCTTGACGGGTTGGGATATAATACTGCTTACAAGGTTATTGATGCTCAGCATTATGGTGTAGCACAATCAAGAGAAAGGATTATCATCGTTGCAACGAAGTATGGCACGTTCAATTTTGGTGATATGCAAAAGGCTAAACCTGTATTTATAAGAGACATATTGGACAGAGAAGGTGAGTTTGAATATCTTTCCAAAGACGAATATACTTTGTTGGATAAGCGTTTGGTAAAGAAGCAGCCTTCGGGATTGATGTTTTGCGGATACAGAAATAAAGGAACTTGGAAAACAGGAGTAAGACCAAATACAGAACATCTGTCGAGAGTTCATAGGCAACCAAATAGGATTTATCATGTAGATGGAATACATCCAACAATTCCGTCGCAGGAAACGAGCGGGAGGTTTTGGATTTATATTCCAGAGGAAGACGCAGTGAGAAAGTTGACAATTAAAGAATGTTATAGGTTGATGGGATTCCCTGATGCGTTCAAGATAGATGTTAATAAAGGAAATGCGTATAAACAATGTGGTAATAGTGTGGCTATTCCATTGATTACAGAATTGGCAAAGTCAATAATAAAACAAGGATTTACAGATGGAAAAACCGGAGTATATAACGTTAGACCAAGTTATACACAACTCGCATTCAGTTTCTGACATTAAGGATATTCCCCAAAAACAACGGGATTATTTGTCTCTAATAGGGAAAAATTGTGTTAATCAGAAAGGATTGTATACTGTTTTGACCACATTGTTGTATTATAAGTATTTACATCCTGCACAAGATGTGAGGAGACACCAAAAGCAAATAAAAGGTGGATTTTCTGGTAGAACTTTTGACACGCATTATGTAACTCCTGTTTTGAAAAAAGAAGGATTGCCTGCTATGGCTGAAAGCGGTTGGCTGACACGCTCTTTGGAACAGCCATATCCATACGATTATGCTTATAATGGCAAAATGCCTGCCAAACTGAAAATGCCATTCTTGGATGTGTTGGATTATGTGGAAAAAAATCCACAAGCAGCATTAAGCATGTTGAGGATTTTACTTAATGCAGTAATTCAAGAATCTAAGAAAAATCAAATACACATAGTTCCGCTATCCAATCCAGACAAATTGAATATATCGGTAATTGTTATGGCATTGGAAGAGCATTTTATGACAAAATACGGAACGCATAATGGAGCAAAATTGCCAGTCATTGCTTTTCATTCTATTTATACAGTATTAGTTAAAGAAATGAAGAGATATGAAGGATGTGTGTTGGATGAATTATCAAGTTTGACAGCGTGCGACAGAACCAATAAAGCCTCAGGAGATATAGAGATATTTAAAGACGACACCCTTTATGAAGCAATCGAAATAAAGCTTGACAAGCAGATTGACACACAAATAGTTAGGGTTGCGGTAGAAAAAATATACAAATGGAATCCACAGAGATATTACATCCTGTCAGTGGACGGTGTCAAGGAAGAAGACAAGGGAGAAATAAATGACATCCTTTGCGATGTGGAAACAAATCACGGTTGTCAGATTATCATAAACGGCTTGATTGCCACAATTAGGTATTATTTACGTCTGATTACTAATTTGAGCGATTTTGTCTCGACATATTCAAAAGCGGTTGAAGCCGACCAAGAATTGCAACCCGTTCACAAAACAAAGTGGAATGAAATAATAGAGAGATACAAACTTTGATGCGTATAAACTTGACAAAGTTATGATATTGAAAAAGAGATATCCGCGCAACTGGCGTGTCGAGAAGGGGCAGGAGTTGACGGAGATGGACAAGAGGATTTTATATTTTCAGAATAAGGGGTTTCTTGTGCCTAAGCGCGAGTTGATAAAGACACCCGAGCAGATAGAAGGCATCCGCAAGGCGGGGGTGCTGAACACGGCGGTGCTTGACCTTGTGCAGGAGAAGATACGGGAGGGGATGTCGACGCTGGAAATCGACCAGTTGGTGCATGACTTCACGACTAAGCACGGTGGCATTCCTGCTCCGCTGAATTATGAGGGTTTCCCGAAAAGTTGCTGCACGAGCATCAACGAGGTGGTGTGCCATGGCATACCCGATGCGGAGGAGATTTTGGAGGAGGGAGATATAATAAATGTGGATTGCACGACGATTTTGGATGGCTACTATGCCGATGCCAGCCGTATGTTTATCATAGGGCGGACAACGCCTGAGAGGGAGCGACTGGTGCAGGTGGCAAAGGAGTGTATGGAGATTGGTGCGGAGGCATGCAAGCCTTACACTTTTGTGGGCGATTCGGCGGCGGCGATAACGAAGCATGCTCACAAGAACGGCTACACGGTGGTGCGTGACTTGTGCGGACATGGCGTGGGTAATGCCTTCCATGAAGAGCCAGACATGGAGCATTACGGCAAGAAGGGTACGGGCATGGTGCTTGTGCCGGGCATGGTGTTCACTATTGAGCCGATGATAAACGCTGGTGGGTGGCAGGTGTTTGTGGACAGTGAGGATGAGTGGACTGTTGTGACGGAGGATTATAGTGATTCGGCACAATGGGAACACACGTATCTGATGACGGAGGAAGGATTGGAAATCTTGACATATTAAATATTAGGTGAGAGGTTATGGGTTAGAGGTTACCAAGTCACCGAATATCTCTTGCCTTTCATAAAATCTTAAATTATGTATATACTTGCAATAGAAAGTTCATGTGATGATACAAGCGCTGCGGTGCTTCGCGACGGAGTGTTACTGAGCAATGTGACAGCCAATCAGAAGGTGCATGAGGAGTACGGCGGAGTGGTTCCCGAATTGGCTTCGAGGGCGCATCAGCAGAACATTGTGCCTGTGGTGGATGCCGCCATAAAAAGGGCAGGGATAACGAAGGAGGAACTGAATGCTGTTGCTTTCACACGAGGGCCGGGACTTATGGGCAGTCTCCTTGTAGGCGTGAGTTTCGCCAAAGGGTTTGCTCGCTCATTGGGCATTCCGATGATAGATGTGAACCATTTGCAAGGGCATGTGCTGGCACATTTCATAAAGGAAAGTGAGGACGACAACGACCAGCCGACCTTTCCGTTCCTCTGTCTGCTTGTCAGTGGAGGAAACAGCCAGATAGTGAAAGTGAACTCATACAAGGACATGGAAATCCTCGGGCAGACGATTGACGATGCGGCAGGAGAGGCGATTGATAAATGCTCGAAGGTGATGAACTTAGGCTATCCCGGAGGCCCTATAATCGACAAACTGGCTCGGCAGGGCAATCCCGACGCATACGAGTTTGCAAAGCCCGACATTGCAGGGTATGATTACAGTTTTTCAGGGCTTAAGACCTCGTTCCTCTACCATTTGAGAGATTGGATAAAGGATGACCCCGACTTCATCGAACATAACAAGGAAGACCTCGCGGCATCGCTCGAAAAGACCATTGTCGATATTCTGATGAAGAAACTACGCAAGGCAGTGAAAGACACCGGCATAAAGCAAGTGGCTGTGGCTGGTGGAGTGAGTGCCAACACAGGACTGAGAAACGCTTTCCGCGACCACGCAAAGCGCTACGGCTGGAAAATTTTCATCCCCAAATTCTCATTTACTACCGACAATGCGGCGATGATTGGCATCACGGGATATTTCAAGTATCAGGACAAGGATTTTGCCACTATTGACCTTCCTGCATACGCACGAGTGACGGTATAACAATATCTCGAAAATATAACGATAATATGGACACAGCAAGCATCGAAAAACAATTTAATCTTGTAGCGAAAAAATATGATAAAAATCGCAGGAAGTTTATTCCGTGCTTTGATGCTTTTTATGGTGATACAACTCGCTTCATTACTGCCAATATCGCTACGCCCCAAAGGATAGTGGATTTAGGGGCAGGCACAGGGCTTCTGTCGCAGTATTGGTTTAGTCTTTTTCCTCAATCCGAGTATATTCTTGTGGATATAGCGGATGAAATGTTGGATGTAGCGAAAAGGCGATTTGCTCAAGTCGAGAATGTGAAATGTCGTGTAATGGACTATACCAAAGAGTTTCCTCGAGAGGCATTTGATGTGATGATATCTGCTCTATCTATCCACCATTTGGAGGACAGCGATAAACAACAGTTGTTTGTACGTATTTATGAGGCACTTCCTTCTGGTGGTGTGTTTGTAAACTATGACCAATTTTGTGCAGGTTCTGATGCAATGAATCGTTGGTATGATACTTATTGGGAAAATCAACTGGCAACAAGTGGATTGACAGATAGCGACATAGCACAGTGGATAGAACGCAAGGTGTTAGACCATGAGTGTTCGGTGGAGCAGGAACTTTCCATATTGTCTCAAAGCCATTTCAGAGAAGTCAAGTGTGTTTATTGCAACCAGAAGTTTGCAGTGATTGTAGCGATTAAATAAATGGAAAGACAAAAAAGGTAAATGAAAGAGGTACGTTTTTTCTATGTTCCAGATGCGGCAAACGCAATCGAATTGCCAGAGGAGGAGGCGCAGCACGCTGTGCGTGTGTTGCGTATGAGCAGCGGAGATGAGATGATGCTGATGGATGGAAAGGGAACATTTTACAGGGCAAAAATCACCGAAGCCACGAAAAAACGTTGTTTCTACCGCATAGAGGAAGCCATGCCACAGCAGCGCCAATGGCAGCCGCACCTGCATCTTGCCGTTGCCCCCACAAAGAATATGGACAGAATGGAATGGCTTGCGGAGAAGGCTACCGAAATAGGATTTGACGAACTCACATTTCTGAAATGTCGTTGGTCGGAACGCACGTCGATAAAGACGGAACGCATAGAGAAAATCCTTGTTTCGGCAATGAAGCAGAGCCACAAGGCATGGAAGCCTGTGGTGAATGAAATGACAGGTTTTGAGGCGTTTCTGAGGAAGGTGCAGAATGAAAATACACAAAAGTTTATATGCCATTGCCACGATGAGGAACTGGGAGAGAAGAACCATTTGAAAGATGTGATTGAACGTGGGAAAAACACCCTCATCTTGATTGGTCCTGAAGGCGATTTTTCTGCCGAAGAAGTGAGACAGGTTCTCTTGCAAGGCTTTCAGAGTGTTAGCCTCGGCAAAAGCCGACTAAGGACAGAAACGGCAGCATTGGTGGCTGTGCATTTGATGAACCTTGCAAACCAATAACCACTCATATCTTCAGACACTATTCCACAACTTCCATAGCCACGGAATGTGTTAAGAGACATTGACGGCGACATCTTTGTGGTAGATGCAGAGTTTCGTAAAATATAACGTGAAGAATATATTTTGCGATAGAAAAAGGTGAAAATCCGATTAAAATCTCTTAAAAGTTTGTTTTCATGCTGGATATAGTGTTATCTTTGCATAAAAATAAATAAGTGTATGAAATCATTGAGATTTTCTCTATTTGTGATAGTCCTGTTGGCTCTCTGCTCGTGCAGCAAAAGGGACTATGTGAAGGTTATTCCTGCTGATGCTACGGTGGTGGCGAGTGTTAATCTGAGGTCACTGTCGGAGAAGAGCGACTTTGCTAACACTGCTTTGATGCAGATGATTGAGAGGGCGGCGATTGACAGTGAGGTGGAGGAATGGCAGGAGTATAAGGACAATCCAATGGCTACGGGCATTGATTTTATGCACCCGATGTATGTGTTCTTTACGCAGAGCGGGCAATATGGCGTTGTTGTGAAGGTGAGCGACAAGGGCGACCTTGAAGATTTCTTCTCGGTGCTTAGCGATGAGGATGTGGTTTCGCGGCCAACGGAAAAGAAGGGGCTGATGTGCGGCACAATGGGGGGGATGAGTTATGCCTTCAATGACGATGCCTTGGCTCTGTTTGACGGCGAGAGCAATGTGCTTGTGAGGATGCTGGAGAGCGAGGGAGAAAGTTTTGTGGACACAAAGGCATACGACAAGATGAGCGAGGTGGACGGCAAGGACATTGTCATATATACAAACCTTGGCTATTTGCCAGAAATGTTTCAGAATGAGTTTCAGGAATATACTCAGAACAGTCAGTTGAAGATGAGTGACGTTGAACTTGTGGCAAGCCTCGATTTTGTGAAAGGCTCTGCCGTGATGACGGCGAAGTGGTGGGGCAGAACGAAAAAGGCGCAGAAGGTGATTGACGAGACGAAGGATTGTATGCGCACTATTGACGGCTCTTATCTGGACAATCTGCCGGATGACTTGTTTATGTGGATTGGGACAGGTATGAAGGGCGACAAGGCTTTGGAGAGGATTAAGAGCAACAAGCAGGCAAAGGAGGCGCTGTTCATGCTGGAGCGAGGGGTGGATGTGGAGCAGATGATACGCTCGATTGACGGCGATGTGTCTGTTGCCATTCCTGCTTATTCTCTGAATAGTGATGAAGTGGACGTTGCTGTGTGGGCGAAACTGAAATCGACATCGTTTTTGGATGATGTGGACGACTGGAAAAGCAGCATGGCTGATTACGGAATTTCTATGCGGAACGAGGGCAAGGATGCTTACGTTCTATCTCTTGACGGCACGGAGATACACTGGGGTGTAGAGGGGAAAAATCTCTACTACGCCACGCCTAATGCATACCGACAGATGAAGGTTGACAATGCACGTTCTTCTGTGCTGAAAGACTATGAGAAGGAGATAAAGAAGAGTTATTATTTCGTTTTTCTTGATTTGCGGAAGACCCTCCGTGATAGCGGTAACCTCATGTTGCTGAATGGCATAACACGTAATGTAGGAATCAATCTGCAAAACTTGAAAGCCATTGTGTTGAGTTCGTCGGCTCACGATGAAATTGTGCTGCACATTGATATGGAGAATGACAACGAGAATTTCTTGAAACAATTACTTAAATGAAAAAGATACAACTGATTGATACTATGCCAAATGTCTTTGCCAACAGGATTGACATCGTGAGCGACATTTGGCGTAAGGAGGTGGAGTTTGAAAAGGGCAAACTCTATCTTGTGGAGGCAAATTCTGGTACAGGAAAATCATCTCTGTGCAGTTTCATTTATGGCTATCGCAACGACTACCAAGGGCAGATTTTGTTTGACGGCGAGGATGTTCGCCTATACAAGGTAGCACAATGGGTGAAACTGCGCAAGAAGCATTTCTCGCTCCTGTGGCAGGAACTGAGGCTGTTTCCCGAACTTACTGCGATGGAGAATGTGGAGATTAAGAACAAACTCACTGGCTATCAGAAGAAGAAAAAGATACGCGAGTGGTTTGAAATGCTTGGCATAAGCGACAAGGTGGACGCTAAGATTGGACAGATGTCTTTCGGTCAGCAGCAGAGGGTCGCTCTCATCAGGGCATTGTGCCAGCCGTTTGATTTTCTGTTTGTTGACGAACCAGTGAGTCACCTTGATGACACCAATTCGGAGATAATGGGGCGGATAATGACGGAGGAGGCGAAGAAGCAGGGGGCAGGCATTATCGCTACGAGCATCGGCAAGCATATAGAGTTGGATTATGATACGACATATCGACTATAAATGCACACCGTGTATCGGGAAATCGATAAACGGTGTATCGAAACATCGATGAGCGGTGTATCAATACTGCGATAAACGGTGTATAGTTTTCGCAATAAAAAATTAAAGAAAATCACTATAAATCTGATAGAAAAAGACAGTTCAGAGATAACATTTACAGGATAAGATGAGACTTGTTTGGAAATTATTAAAGCAGCACATAAGCATTCCGCAGTTCGTTGGCTTTTTCTTTGCCAACCTTGTGGGTGTGGTAATCATATTGCTTGGCGTGCAGTTCTATAGCGACTATCGGGCGTTGGACAGCGAGGACAGTTTTATGAAGTCCGACTACATGATTGTCAACAAGAAAGTCAGCACAATGTCATCGTTGGTGGGACGTTCAAGCACCTTTACGAAGAACGAAATAAAGGACTTGAAAGACGAGCCGTTTGTGGAAAAAATGGGGGCTTTCACTCCCAGTTCGTTCAACGTGTGGGCGAGGTTCGAGGTGGAAGGATTGGCGAGATTTTCGACTGATATGTTCTTCGAGAGCGTGCCAGACGAATTTGTCGACGTGAAAAGTGAGGCATGGAAATATCGTGAGGGCAGCAAGCAGATACCTATCATTCTGCCGAAGAACTATCTTGATTTGTATAACTTTGGCTATGCGCAAGGCAAGGGGTTGCCGAAGTTGAGCGAGGGAATACTTGGTGCGATGAAGTTGAAAATCCACATTGTCGGCAATGATTACAGCGACGAATATGATGGTCGCATCGTTGGCTTTTCATCACGGCTGAACACAATCCTTGTGCCAGAAGCGTTTATGGCATGGGGCAACAAGAAGTATGCAGGTGGCAAGGCAGCGAAAGAGCCGACACGCCTCATTATGGAAGTGAATAACCCTACGGACGACCGTATAGTGTCGTATCTGCAAGAGCATAATTATGAGACAGATGAGTCGAAACTTGACGCATCAAAGACTAACTTCATTTTGCGTGTTGTGATAAGCATCGTCATGGTTGTTGGCGTTGTCATCAGCATACTGTCGTTCTACATTCTCATGCTCAGCGTCTTCCTTTTGGTGCAGAAGAACAGCACGAAACTCGAAAACCTGCTTGTCATCGGCTATTCACCGACCAAAGTATCATTCCCTTATCAAGTGTTGACGGTGGGATTGAACGTACTGGTGCTGATTATCTCCGTCATCGTAATGCTGATAATTAGAAGCATATACATCGGAATGTTTGAGAATTTCTTCCCCGACTACGGCGCTCCTTCCATTGTGCCAGCCATGGTTGTTGGTGGCTTGCTGCTGGTGGTTGTGAGTATCTTCAACATCATTGCCGTGAGACAAAAGGTGATGAGCATTTGGGAGAACAAGCAATAGGTCTTTGGCAGAACAAGCAACAACTCTTTGGCAATGGAAAGGATTTCTCAATTATTCAGACAGGCAACGGGATGCGAACCTCAAAGCGTCACCTTGTTGGCAGGGGCAGGAAGCAACCGCCAATACTTCCGTGTGTGCGGTTGCGGTCGTTGCTTCGTCGCCGTGATTGGCACTAATAAAGAAGAAAATGACGCCTTTGTGTCGTTGGCAAACACTTTCAAACAATACGGCTTGCCAGTTCCGGAAGTCATCGCAACATCCGACGACGGCATGGTGTATCTGCAAGAAGATTTAGGCGACCAGTCGCTTTATGCTCGCATTGCTGAAGGGCGTGCGAATGGAGGAGAATACAGCGAGGAGGAGATAGAGATTATTGCAAAGACGATAAGAATACTTCCGTCCTTCCAGTTTCTACCAGTCGTGCATGAGGAAGCACGCTCCCTTTTCGGCAAATGCTATCCGCAAAGCGAAATGGACAGGACAAGCATCTTCTTCGACCTCAATTATTTCAAGTACTGCTTCTTGAAACTGAAAGAAATAGAGTTCAACGAATACAAACTCCAACACGACTTTGAGGCGTTGGCAGATGATTTGTTGGCAGATGACGAAAATACTTTCTTGTACAGAGATTTCCAGTCACGCAACGTAATGCTGAAAGACGAAGAGCCTTATTTCATCGACTTTCAAGGAGGACGAAAAGGTCCAATATATTATGATGTGGCATCCTTCCTCTGGCAGTCCTCAGCCAACTTTTCAGAGGAACTGCGTGAACGACTGATTGACGAATATCTTCAAGCACTTCAGCCATATAAGCAGATGACTAAAGAGGCATTCATGCCAAAACTCCACCTCTTCATCCTCTTCCGCCTCCTGCAAGTCCTCGGAGCATACGGCTACCGCGGATTGTGGGAAAAGAAAGAGTATTTCATCAACAGCATACCGTTGGCAATCAAGAATTTGAAGCACGAACTATCATTGGGAACATGCGATGCCTACCCATATCTGAAAGAAGTGTGCGAGGCAATCATTTCACCTCCTCTCACAGTTCGCATCTTCTCCTTCTCTTTCAAGAAAGGCATACCGGCTGACGACAGCGGCAACGGAGGAGGTTACGTGTTCGACTGCCGCAGTTCAAACAATCCCGGCAGATATGCCGAATACAAGGCACTCACAGGTCTTGACAAGCCAGTTATAGATTTTCTTGAGAATGACGGAGAAATAGTCGATTTCCTTTCCCATGTGTATGAAATAGTCGATTTTCATGTCAACCGTTTCATCGAGCGTGGCTTCACCAATTTGCAGATATGTTTCGGATGTACAGGCGGTCGTCACCGCTCCGTCTATTCTGCACAGCATACCGCAGAACACATACATCAGAAATTCGGAGTGGAAGTAATCCTCTGCCACCGTGAACAAAACATAACACAAGTGTTCAAATGAAAAGACATCGATGAATACCCCTCAATAAAAACCTCCCACAAATGAATGCGATGATATTTGCCGCAGGTCTCGGCACACGACTCAAACCCCTCACCGACATAATGCCAAAGGCAATGGTGCCAATCAACGGCAAGCCTCTCATACAAATCCTCATCGAAAGGCTGAAAGCCATTGGCGTAACAGAAATAGTCGTCAACGTCCACCATTTCGCACAGCAAATAATCGACTTCATCAATGCCAACAACTCTTTCGGCATCAACATCACTTTCAGCGACGAGACGCAGCAACTGCTCGAAACTGGCGGAGGACTCAAAAAGGCGGCACAACTCTTCTCCAACAATCATCCAATACTTGTGCATAACGTCGACATCCTCAGCAATGCCGACCTCCTCTGCCTCTACAACAATGCACCCTCAACCACCCTCCTTGTCTCCCAACGCCCCACACAGCGCTACCTCCTTTTCGACCACGCCAACCGCCTTGTGGGGTGGACAAACATAGCCACAGGAGAGATAAAATCTCCATACCCAGACATTAAGGCCTCATATCCTGAACTGAAAAAGTACGCTTTCTCTGGCATCCAGATTTTCTATCCCTCGCTCCTCCCCCTCATGTCCGACTGGCACGGCAAATTCTCCATTATCGACTTCTACCTCAGCATTTGCCACAAGACCCCCATTCTTTGCCACCTCGACCCACAACTGCAACTGCTCGATGTCGGCAAACTCGACACCATAAAAAAGGCGGAGGATTTCCTGCAGAAATACCCAATCCTTACCCACTAACTCCATAACCGCTGTACTTAAATGTCGGTAGCCGTTGTCCTCAAAAGTAGATAGCGGTTATCCTCAAAAGTCGGCAACCGTTGCCCTCAAAAGTGGACAGCGGTTGAGCGAACTAAGAGCCAACCGCCGGCGTAGATAATCTGCATTCGCTGACTATTATAATTTGTCACGGCTGACTATTGTAATC
>JAFLUT010000090.1 GCA_022508665.1 Prevotellaceae bacterium
CACGGCTGACTATTGTAATCGTGAACGGCAGGGAGTTTCAGAGGTCTGCCGTTGTCGTTTCGGACACAAAATAGGTGTCTGCAAATGTGGGGAAAGGGTGCTGTTTTGTCTGAATGGCACGTTTAAGTTTTTTTAATTGTGGATTTATTGGATGTTATAAGAAAAGAGTGTATTTTTGTGGCATGAATGTGGTGAGGATGAGAATGAAGGGTGTGTTTGTGTGGGATCGTAATAGACTTTGATGGATATTGTGATAGACTTCGATAGATAATATATAAGGATAGATAATAATAGAATTAAATTTGGGATATGAAAATCAATCAGTTTTGTATTGCTATGTTTGCTTTTGCTGGTATGCTTTTGGCAGGAACCGCCGATGTTTGGGGGCAGAAGAGAGGTTTTGCTCAGCAGTTTAAGGATGCGGTTGAGGCTGTGCAGAGGGATGCGGATAAAGACCCCGATACGTTCAGAGGTAATGTGGAAAAATTGGAGAAAGAGTGGGGAAGCAGGAAGGATGCTGTGGAGCGGAGTGTGGTCGATGCTGTGCTGGGGTCGTGCTATAGGGAAATGAAGTGGACGTACATCACAGATTTTGACGAAGAGACGCGTGCGGAGTATGAGCGCAAGAAAGATGAGCATTTTGAGAGCGCTCTTAAAGATATGGAGGCGTTGGCTGATGCGAAGGTCGATGGCTATGAAGTGCTTCTGGAAAAGGGGAAGGATAGTGATATTTTTGAGAAGGATATGCTTTCGGTTGTGCTGAATTTTGCCTTGTCAAGAGCAGGTTGGTCGTCTGAAAAAGAGGCGGAAATGTTGGAGCGTGCATGGAGGCTTTATCGGCAGAGAGGCAAAGCGAATGGATATGGGAAGATGAAGATGATGTGGCTGGACGAGAAGCGGATGGTGTCGAATAAGTACGGTCGTTTGAGTAATGAGCAGTATAAAGACAGCCTTTATCAGTTGTTGCAGGAGGTGAAGGATGAGGAGATTGGGGCGGATGTGGCATTGGGGTATGGGGAGCTGTTGCAAGAGAGGGATGAAAGGATTTTGTTTTTGAAATGGGCTGTGGAGAATGTGGGCACGTCTCGGAATATGGGCAATTTGCGTGGCGCTTTGGATGAGCAATTATTGCCGTATGTGTCGAGGCAAAATGCGCCGGTCTTGTTGGTGGACACGCCAAGCATGGTCTCTTTTGAGTATTGGAATTGCGACCGTGTGACGCTGACAATCCGTAGGTATGCTGGCACTAAAAAGGGTGGCAATGGCGAGTTGCTGCTGACAGGCGGTGTGGTGGATAAAAAAGAATTGGTGTTTGGAGGCGACTCGGTCAATGAGGCAAGGAAGGCTAAGGGCTTGCCGGTGAAGGGTGTCGTGGAGACGGAGTTTGCGCTGCCTGTTGGACATTATGTGTGTGTGGCAGAGGGTCTGGGCGAAAGGAGTGTTACGGAATTTAATGTGACTTCTCTGCGTATTGTCTATGCGGATTTGGATAAGGAGCATTATCGCTTGTGGGTGGTGGATAATAGGACTGGTCGCCCAGTGGAGGGGGTGAAGGTGCAGTGCCGTGAGACGATGTCGTCAAGCAGGAGTGCCGGCTGGGAAAATAAAGACCTTGTGTGTGAGTTGCTGACTGATGCTAATGGTGTGGTGGATGTTGAAAGGAAGTGGTGGGTTCGTGCCGTGAGAGACGAACAGGACTACACCGATTATGTGCGTGAATGGGGTGACTGGCGTACTTTCTCGGACAAGAAAGAGAGGCTGTCTTTCCGTGTGATGACTGACCGAGGCATGTACCGCCCAGAGCAGAATGTGCAGGGAACTGTGGTTGCGTTTGTGCAGAAGGGTGACGATGTGCGTGTGGCGGAAGGAGATACTATCCATTTCTATGCAATGGATGCGCAAGGGCATAAAGTGGTGGAGCAGGAATTTGTGACGAATGCGTATGGTTCTGCCTCTTTTGAGTTCGCTTTGCCTGCCGACTGTGCTGTGGGAAATCTGACTTTGCATGTGAGCAATGGCAAGGGGGCTTCGTATGCTGAGAATGTGAAAATAGAGGAATATAAGCGTCCTACTTTTGAGGTGACGTTTGACGGGCAGAGGATTGGAAAGTTCGGGCAGACGGTAGAGGTGGAAGGCACAGCGATGATGTTTGCAGGTGTGCCTGTGCAGGGTGGCAAGGTGCATTATTCGTTAGAATGTATTGAGGCAGATTTCATGCGTTGGTGGTTGCCAATGTATAGGGCATGGAAGCGTGTGGATGAAGGGGAACTGACGACGGATGATGAAGGGCATTTCCGTGTGCCTGTGACATTGGCTGACGAATATCTCACATCGGATAATGGGCTGATGAGGTTCCGCGTTACGGCAACGGTGACGGATGTGGCAGGGGAGAGCCATGAGGGGCAGTGGTTTATCAATGTGGGGCATCTGGAATATGCGTGTGAGGTCGGTGTGGATAAAGCGGTAGATCTTGCAAAAGATGCTGTGTTCAGAGTTGATGTCTATGACGCAAACCATGAGAAGGTTAGGTTAAATGGCAAGTATCAGGTTATGAATGGCGATGTGCAGGTGGCAGAGGGAGAGTTTGTTGGCGGAGACAGCATTTTATTGCCTAAAGTTTTGCAGTTGGGCGTGCGTTATGATTTGGTGGCAACAGTGGTGGACAGCAAAGGAGGGGAGGTGAAGGCACAGAATAGTTTTGTTCCTTATAGTTCGGCTTTGCCCGTGACGGATTTTGAAAAGTTGGGAGTGGGGGAGAAGCGCCGTGAGGATAGCGCATTGCAAGAGAGTGACTTTATTTGCTCTGATGCAACAGAATACTCAGAGGGTGGCGCTGTAGAATTTTATTTCTCTACCCAAGAGACTGATGCCTATATTATATATAATGTGTATAATGCAGACGGATTGCTTGAAAGTCATGCGGCTGTGACTGACGGAGCGATGAAGCGTCTGCGTTTGCCGTATCGGAAGGAATGGGGAGAGGGGATAATTGTCAACCTTATGTATGTTCGCAATGGACATTTTGTGTCTCTCAACCGCACGTTCACGCTTGCCAAGCCGGACAAGAAACTGAATTTGGAGTGGTCGACATTCCGTGACAAGTTGCAGCCCGGGCAACAGGAGCAATGGACATTGACTGTGACTGACAATAAAGGACGGCGTGTGAGTGGGGCTGAAATGGTTGCTGTGCTTTATGATGCCTCTCTCGACCGCATATATCCGCACTCGTGGAATTTCAGCATAGGGTTCAGTCGCACCCCCCCTTATGTGCGGAGTTTGGGCTGGGATATGTCTCTTTTCCCATGGACAAGCCTTCGAGGACGTTTGCAAGAAAGAAAGGTGTATGTACGCACATTTGACGTATTGAAAGGATTTGAACATAACCGCTTTTCGAGAAGTGCTGGGGGTGTTAGACAGTATAAATCCATGCTGCGTGAAGTCCCCGTCGGTGCAAAAGCAACGATGGATAGTAACGATGGATGGGCTGTTGAGGAAAGTGCAATGGATTTGCAGGGACACATTTCTGGTCTCGACATTGTGGAAAACTCTGCTGCCTTAAGTGCAGGGACAGTAATGCGTTTGGGAGGTGATGCAGGAGAACAGGAAGAATATGGTGTTGATTTTGACAATGCCGCCCTTCGTGAAAACTTTGCCGAAACGGCATTCTTCCTGCCGCACCTCGTTTCTGACGAAACAGGCAACGTGAATGTTCAGTTCACTTTGCCAGAGTCGTTGACAGAGTGGAAGTTCATGGGCTTGGCGCATACAAAGGATATGGATTATGGAACTATCAAGGCTACTGCTGTGGCACGAAAAGCCTTTATGCTGCGTCCAAATATGCCTCGCTTTGTCCGCTGGGGCGATAAGGCGGTCGTGGCATCGTCGGTGGTCAATCAGAGTGATGAGGCATTGTCTGGTGCAGTGAGAATGCGTCTGCTTGACCACGAGACAGGCGATGTGGTGCTGGTGCAGGAAAAGCCGTTCAGGGTGGATGTGGGCAAAACCGTATCGGTGGAGTTCGGTTTCGATGTGCAGGAGGATTGGAAGGATTTGGATTGCGAACTGGTTGCTGCATCGGGCAATGCGAGCGACGGAGAGAAGAACTTTTTGCCTGTGCTGACGACTATGAAGGAAGTGGTGGAGACTGTGCCATTCTATATAATAGGCAATGCGGATGGAGAGACGGCGACGAAGGAGATAGACCTTAGCGGACTGTACAACAGAAATTCATCTACTGCTAAGAACAAGGATTTGAAGATTGAATATACTGATACCCCTGCGTGGATGTGTGTTGAAGCGCTACGAAGCATAAAGACTCCCGAAAACGACAACGCCATGGATTTTGCCGCTTCGCTATACGCTAACAATCGACTTGTCGACTTGATGCGTACGTTCCCTGTGTTGGAGATGTCTGAAAGTGAGGTGGATTTGCGACAGAACGTTGAGAAGGCGAAAGAGAAACTGCTGGCTTTGCAGAAGAACGACGGCGGCTGGTGCTGGTTCTCGGGAATGAACAGCAGTTATTACGTCACGCTTGCCGTATGCGAGCGGTTGGCTCAGATTGCTTCGCCAACAGATGATGTGAATGCGATGCTGTCAAAGGGTATGGCATTCCTCGACAAGCATGAACTCGACGCATATAACAAGAGGCTGAAGCAAGGGCAAAAAATCTATGTGTCTGAATCTTCATTACGCTATCTGTATGTCTCTGCGCAGATGCCAAACAGGGTAGTGGGCAAGGACATTCAGCAGATGAGAGAAAAGTATCTGTCGGCGGTGGAGAAGTCTCCACGTGACTTGACGATTTACGGTGTTGCTAATGCTGCCTGTGCGTTGAGAGGCTTGGGACATGCGAAGTCAGCCGACCGTTTCGTCGATTTCCTCAAAGACTACACTGTGGAGAAGCCCGGTTTAGGACGTTTCTATGCTACCGATGCGGCATATTATTCGTGGATGGACTACCGCATTCCTACACAAGTGGCGGCGATGAAAGCCATACGGCAAAAGGATAAGCAGGATGCCTATCTGAACGATATGCAACTATGGCTCATCGCCCAAAAGCAAGTACAGAAGTGGGATAATCCGCTGAACACTATTGATGTCGTTGATTTGCTCTTGCACATATCTCCGACAGAGACTTTCGGCACGTCGCAAAAGCCCGTGGTAAAGATTGACGGCAAGGAATTGACGAACATTGACTATGGCACAATCAACACTGAACGCTCCGAGTTTGAAGGGCGTGAGAGCAATCTTGCGCTTGAGGGCAACGTCTTGGCGGATGTGCCGTCAGAGTATGTGGAGAACGGCGTGAATACTCTCGAAGTGGAAAAGCGGACGAAGGGCATCTCATGGGGTGCTGCCTATGCAACGTTTTATGAGAACATTGAGAACTTGCAAGCATACGCCACCAATGAACTGAAAATTCAGCGTAAACTCTATGTTCAGAGGGCTGGCAGTGCGGATTGGGTGGAATATAAGAAAAAGTCTGTGCTGAACGTTGGCGATAAACTAAAAATACGCCATGTCATCACAGCCGACCGAGATATGGATTTCGTACGGCTATCCGCCCAGCACCCTGCATGCTTAGAGCCTGTCACTCAACTGTCTGGCTACCAGTGGCTGGGTGGACGAGGCGGCTATCTCTCTCTCCATGACTCTTCTTTCGACATTTTCTTTGACTGCTTCACCCGTGGCACGTCTACTGTAGATATGGAATACTACATATCACGCACTGGCACTTACGAAATGGGCATTTCCTCTGTCGAGTGTGCATACGCCAAGCAATTTGGTGGACATACTGAGGGAATGAAAGTGAACGTTGAGGCAAAATAATAGAGGAATAACCTATCGTTATGTTAAAAAACACTAAAATATCATGTGATAACTAGAAAAACTATTGGAGAATTACAAAAAAGTCGTACCTTTGCAACGTGTTTTTCATGGTATTAGATTTATTTTAAGGTTAGTAAGATTGCTTGTCGTGAGATAAGCAATTTTTTTTATAGATATATGAGTATATAAAAAACGTTATACATTTCTGATGTATAACGTTCTCTTTTTCCACTTTTTCTTTTTATGTTATGGTAACTTTATCTTCGCTCCAATAGGAACATTGTTTGGGTCTATGAAGTCGTTGATGAGAATGATTGCTCGTACAGAGTCTTTCGTGCCGTAAAAGCGTTGAGATATGCGTGTCAGCGATTCGCCTTTCTTCATGATATATACAGTTGGTCTTGAAGGTTCAGTATCGGTAGTGGAAGGTGACGTTGGCTGTTGTGTCTCCGCCGTTTTAGGAGAGGTCTTTAAGGTATCATTTGTGGCTTCTTGCACTTGTTTTTCTTTGAGTTTCTGTACAGTGGATGTTGTGATGTTCTCTTTGGGTTGTTCAACTTTTGGTGTGGCTGAATTGTTGAGCGGAACAACATTTACAGAGTCAATAGAAAGGAATGTCTTATATAAGAAAAAGATTATTACAGCCAAAAGTATTATGGCAATGGATATGCCCCATGCTATCCCAGACTTGTTTTTCTTTTGGGTCGTGGTCTTGCTGTCGTTATCCTTAGGGTCTTGCATTACACGCTCGAATGCGCGGTTCTTTCTCTCTTCCTCGTCATCCGTATTAGAAGAACTTGGAGGGGTAGGGGGAAGAGGTTCTGTTATGCTCTCGTCGATTGTATCAACGCTTTGTGTTTCTGTGGTGTCTGCCGAAACTGATGTGTCTTCTGTTTCTGTATTCTCCTCAGCAATAATAACTGGTTCAATGCTTTCGGGTACTGAGTTTGCTTCCAAACGTTCAAGGAGTCTTTGTAAACGCAACTTGTCTTCTATCGCTTTGCGAGCCACCTCTACTGCTTCATCCATTTTGGATGTGGCGTCTGATAACTGCTGACGTATTTCCTCCACACTTTCGGGAGTGGAAATAAGCATGTCTATGCCAGCAAATTCGTTCTGTGGTATTTCGACACGCTCGGGGGTGGCGGTTTTCAGAAGGTCATCAAGTATGGTAGGTTCATCTATTTCAGTAACTTCTTTTGATACTGATTGTTCGACAGTTATTTCAACTTCATTTTGTACTATTTCGACTTCCTCCTGCGTTCTTTCAATTTCTTCCTGCTTTTCAACTTCCGAAGAAAAAGGTGGTGTGTCCTCATTCTCTTTTGCCTTATCCTCTACCTCGTTTGTTGTTTCAGCACTCTTTTGTTGAGGTAATTGCTCTGCACTCTTTACTGCCTCTTCAACAGGTTCTGGCTCTACATTTTCAGTCTGTTCATCGGTGGTGGTCTTTGAGTTTAGAAACTCCACAACGGAATCGTCGGGAGTAAATGATACTTTCTTGTATCCGGGTATGACGATACGTTCTCCATTAGACACGTTGACGCTCTCTCGACTGCCGACATCGACCAATTTGAATGTTCCCAATCCTTTCACCTTGATAGTGTCTTCGCCCATATAAAGTGCTTCAACGATTGTGTCGAAGAATGCTTTTGTGAAAGTCTCCGATACCTTTTTCTGCACTCCTGCCTTTTGGGCAAGTGTCTCGGTTATATTCTGAAATGATAACTTTTCGTTCATATCCTTACTCCATGTTTAGACGGTCTTTGAGAGCCGCGCTCATCTTATACCCCAGTGTTGTTTTGGGTGGCACTACAACGTATTCTTTTGTGGAGGGATTGTAAATTTTGCGGCGTGCCTTCTCACGTGGCTCGAATACTCCAAAGCCTTGAATAGTTATGCTGTTGCCGTTCCCAATCTCATTGAGCAGAACGTTGATAAGGGAAGCGGACAGTTCTTTTACATCTGCCGTCTCAAAGTTGGTCTTCTGCGACACTTTTTCTATGAAATCTTTGTTATTCATCGTTTAATTTGTGTTCCGTATAAATCAAAATCGTCGGAATCGACTATCGTCACATCGTAGAAACATCCTCGGCGAAGAGTGCCTTCCGATGTAGGGATAAGCACTTCGGGATCAACTTCGGGAGAGTCGAACTCTGTGCGGCCAACGTAGTATTCGCCTTCTTTTCTGTCGATGATGACTTTCAGCATCTGCCCTACTTTTTGTCCTTGCACCTCGGCTGAAATGCTTTGCTGAATGTCCATCAGTTCATCGAGCCTTTGTTGCTTCACTTCGTCAGGCACTTCATCTTTATAGTTCTTCTGCGCAGGTGTGCCTTCTTCTTCGGAATAAGCGAAAGCGCCCATTCTCTCGAACTTTGCCCAACGTACGAAATCTTTGAGTTCTTCAAACTCTGCATCACCCTCTCCGGGGAAACCGACCATAAGAGTGGTGCGCAAGCAGATGCCGGGTACTTCGTGACGGATGCGTTCCACAAGAGCGTATGTCTCTTCTTTGCTAACATGACGTTGCATCTGTGACAACACTTTTGTGCTGACGTGTTGCAAGGCAATGTCAAGATATTTGCATACGTTGTCACGTTCACGGATGACGCGCAGGAGTTCCCATGGGAAATTCATTGGGTAGGCATAGTGCAGACGAATCCATTTCACGCCTTTCACGTCGCTGATACGCTCGACAAGTTCAGCAATTTTCTGCTCTCCGTAAAGGTCAAGACCGTAATATGTAAGTTCTTGAGCAATAATCTGAAACTCCTTTACCCCCTCGCTTACCAAATGTTCGACCTCGGCAATGATGTCCTCTATCGGACGGCTCTGGTGGCTTCCTGTGATGATAGGGATAGCGCAGTAGGCGCAATGGCGGTCGCAACCTTCTGAAATTTTCAGATAAGCATAGTGCTTTGGGGTTGTCAGACGGCGTTCATACTGATGCTCTGTGCGATATCTCTTGCCGAGGTCGTTCAGCAGTTCCGTCCAATCGAACTTGCCATAGAATTTGTCTACCTGCGGTATCTCATGCCCTAACTCTTGCATAAAACGCTGTGACAAGCAGCCCATTACATACACTCGACGCACTCGCCCTTCTTCCTTTGCTTGGCACAGTTTCAAAATCATGTTGACGCTCTCTTCTTGAGCATCGGCGATAAATCCGCAGGTGTTCAGTACGACTATCTCTCCCTGTGGGTTGTCGCTGTCGTGGGTGACACGATAGCCGTTTAATTCCAATTGGCGGATAAGCCTTTCGGCATCAACCAAATTTTTGGAACAACCGAGGGTGATGATGTCTATTGTATTTTTTCTCATAATGAACGGACGCTCGTTTCTCTGCCATTAACTACTGTTCGCCAAAGAGGCTATCGACAAAGGCACGGCGGTTGAATGCCTGCAGATCTTCCATTCCTTCTCCCAAACCGATGTATCTCACAGGTATCTTGAACTGGTCGCTAATGCCGATGACAACACCGCCTTTTGCCGTGCCGTCCAACTTTGTGATTGCCATAGAAGTAACCTCTGTTGCCTTTGTGAACTGCTTAGCCTGCTCAAAGGCATTCTGACCAGTGGAACCATCAAGCACAAGCATTACGTCATCAGCATCATATCCAGCGGCTTTCTTCACGGCATTCTTTATCTTGGTCAATTCGTTCATAAGGCCTACCTTGTTGTGAAGGCGACCTGCCGTGTCTATTATCACGACGTCGGCACCATTGGCTTTGGCAGAACTTATAGAGTCAAACGCCACACTGGCAGGGTCGCTGCCCATTTGCTGTTTCACTACTGGTACTCCCACTCTTTCGCCCCAAATGCAAATCTGATCCACTGCCGCAGCACGGAATGTATCGGCTGCACCGAGATATACTTTCATCCCTGCTTGCTTGAATTGGTAGGCAAGTTTTCCTATTGTCGTTGTCTTTCCCACGCCGTTTACGCCGACAACAAGAATGATGTATGGTTTATGCGACCCTTCGGGAATGCTAAATCCCTCTGTATCCTCGCTGTTGTTTTCCGTTAGCAATGCGGCAATCTCCTCACGCAGGATTTTGTTCAACTCATCCGTACTCACATACTTGTCGCGTGCAACCCTCTCCTCTATGCGACGGATGATTTCAAGAGTAGTATCAACACCAACATCGCTTGTGATTAGCACTTCCTCCAAATTGTCCAGCACCTCTTCGTCCACCTTCGATTTTCCTGCTACTGCACGGGCAATCTTGCCGAATACACTCTCTTTGGTTTTTGCCAATCCGCTGTCAAGCGTTTCCTTCTTTTTCTTTGAGAACAAATCAAAAAATCCCATAACTTACCCTTTCTTTTAATACCTTATTTTATAGGTCGTATGCCTTTAATGTGACAAAGTTAAATAATCTAAACGAGAAAACAAAAAAAACCTCCCCAAAAGTGGAGAGGTTGCAAGTTTTTCTGCAATAGAGAACTTCAAATGAGGCGAAAACCGCATTTTCCGCTGTCTCTATGTATGCTCTTTCTATCTAATGGATTGTCTTTTACTTCTTCAGATAATCCTTGACAGAATCTGCAGGAATCATCTTCTCATCGAATGCGTATGCGCCAGTCTTTGGAGACTTGAACATCTTGATGACCTTTGTGTAAGAACGTCCGTCCTTGTTCTGGAGGGTTGCGACTGTTTTCTTTGCCATAGTTCCTTATTATTTAATCTCCTTATGAACTGTCATTCTCTTAAGGATTGGGTTATACTTCTTCAACTCCAAACGGTCGGGAGTGTTCTTGCGGTTCTTTGTTGTGATGTATCTTGATGTTCCGGGGAGACCGCTGTCCTTCATCTCTGTACACTCGAGGATTACCTGTACACGGTTGCCTTTCGCTTTCTTTGCCATTGTTTTATTCTCCTTACTTTATTTATTAGCCAATAACTCGGATGTCTTTCCACTCGCAATGACCTTTAGCCACAGCCTGCTTGAGTGCTGCATCGAGGCCGATGCGGTTGATGATACGCAAACCTGCTGCACTGACCTTGAGGACAATCCAACAATCTTCCTCTACATAGTAGAATTTCTTAGTGAACAGGTTGACATCGAACTGTCTCTTTGTTCTGCGCAGTGAGTGTGACACGTTGTTTCCAATCACTGCCTTTTTACCTGTAATCTGACAAATCTTTGACATTTTTTATTATTCTTTTTGTAATTTTCAAATCGAGTTTACTTTGGAGAAGTACAGGTCTTTGCAATCCCTACGAGCCCGCAATGCCCGTTGTGCGAAATTGGAATCGCTTAACCCTTTTTGCTTTTGAAAATTAGGGGTGTTTCTTTTTGTCTTTCGGCATTATTCTTTCGCCTTCTTTTGGGCGTTCACTGCCGTTTCTCGTGATCCGGTTGGGATTCGAACCCAAGACCCACAGCTTAGAAGGCTGTTGCTCTATCCAGCTG
>JAFLUT010000091.1 GCA_022508665.1 Prevotellaceae bacterium
CAGCCGTGACAAATTATAATAGTCAGCGAATGCAGATTATCTATGCCGGCGGTTGCCTACTAGTTCGTTCAGCCGTTGTCCACTTTTGAGGGCAACGGCTGTCTACTTTTGCCCTTAACTGCTGACTGCTTTTCGAGGCAATGGCTGTCTGATTTTGCCCCCAACCACATGGCGTGAGTTTTTATACTGTTTCAATTACATTTGCAATGGTATGGCAAATACTCCATACCTTTGTTATTCTGTATCATGCGTGCAAAGAATGATACATTTCTGTTTATAATAGATGATTTTTTGTGTATTGTTTCATCCCTAACTGATTGCTCCCCAGTTGATACTGCTTTTGCGCAGTTGGCGGAGGCGAGTCCAGAGGATATTGTTCTGCTGGTTGCGTTCCTCGGGGTCGGAGTCGATGACGGACTGGGCAGTGTCTCGGGCGAGGGTGAGAATTTGCCCGTCGTGGGCGAGATTGGCTATTTTAAGGTCGAATGCCATGCCTGATTGTTGAGTGCCTTCGAGGTCGCCGGGACCACGGAGTTTGAGGTCTTGCTCGGCTATTTCAAATCCGTCGGTGGTGTCGACCATTACTTGGATGCGCTGGCGGGTGGTGGAGGAAAGTTCGTATTTTGTTACGAGGATGCAGTAACTCTGGTCTGCTCCACGGCCGACCCGTCCGCGAAGTTGGTGAAGTTGACTCAACCCGAAACGCTCGGCATTTTCTATTATCATCACAGAGGCGTTGGGAACGTTGACGCCCACCTCAATTACGGTGGTTGAGACGAGGATGTGCGTCTGCTGGTTGGCGAACCGTTGCATTTCTGCGTCCTTGTCGGCTGGCTTCATTCTGCCATGCACTTTGCTGACCTTGTAGTTTGGGAAGGCTTGGCTTATTTCCTCGAACCCTGCTTCAAGGTCTTTAAGGGCGAGTTTATCTTTGTTTGTTCCTTTTTTGCTTATGGCAGAAGGAGCGTTTTTCTGTTCTTCTATGAGCGGATAAACGATGTATATTTGGCGGCCAAGCTGAAGCTCGCGGTGCATGAGGTCGTAGATGCGTTGCCTGTGTGCATCGAACATGTGAATGGTGCGTATTGGCTTGCGGCCCGGAGGGAGTTGGTCGATGACAGACACGTCGAGGTCGCCATAAAGCGTCATGGCAAGAGTGCGTGGTATGGGTGTGGCAGTCATAACAAGCACATGGGGAGGAACGCTGTTTTTCATCCATAGTTTGGCACGCTGAGACACGCCGAAGCGATGCTGTTCGTCGATGACAACGAGGCCGAGGCGATGAAAAAGCACATTGTCCTCAATGACTGCGTGAGTGCCGACAAGGATGTTTACTTCTCCATTGACAAGGGCGTCGAACACCTCCGTGCGACGTTTCCCTTTTACTGTTCCTGTCAGCAGTTCCACTCTCACTGGCATATCGCCAAGCATCTTGCGCAGAGTGGCGAGGTGCTGTTCGGCAAGTATTTCAGTTGGTGCCATGATGCATGCCTGACATTTGTTGTCAATGGCAATGAGTGCCACCATGAGCGCAACGAGGGTTTTGCCGCTGCCCACGTCGCCTTGGAGAAGGCGGTTCATCTGCCGCCCTGACTTCATGTCGGTGCGTATCTCCTTGATTACTCGTTTTTGGGCATCGGTCAGTTGGAAAGGCAAGTGATTGTAAAAGAAGTTGTTGAAATGCTCGCCTATGGTGTTGAAAACGATGCCTTTGTATCGTAGTTGTCGGTCTTTTATGTATCGCAGGATGTTCAGTTGCACATAGAACAGTTCCTCAAATTTCAGACGCAGTTTTGCACGGCGCAAAGCCTCAGCGGAAGTGGGGTAGTGGATGTTTCGCACCGCCTCATCGTATGGCATCAGCCGGTGTTGCGACACGATGTAAGGAGGCAGCGTCTCTGGCAGAGGGTCTTTCAGCACCTTGAACATATTGGCTGTAAGTTTTGCCATGCCAGCCGATGTCAGTCCACTCTTCTTCATCTTCTCGGAAGTGTTGTAAGAAGGGCAAAGACCTTTGAAAGCCGTTGGTTGTGAGTCTATACTCTCCTCTTGTAGATTGGGGTTGACAGAGGAAGTGCTGAACAGGTTGCCTGTGGTTTGTGCTTGTGCCTTCAAGTGGTCGGGTGCAGCCTCTATTTCGGGATGCGCTATTTGTATGCGACCGTTGAACACGGTAGGCTTGCCAAACACGATGTATGATTTGCGGCAGTCATAATTTTTTGTAGCGTATTTTATTCCTTGAAACCAAACGAGGTCTACAACTCCCGTCTTGTCGGCAAAGTGTGCGATGAGCCGTTTGGCATACCCTTCGCCCACGCTATCGAATGACAGTATTTGTCCGCATAGTTGAACGTATGGCATATTGCCGTCGATGTCACATATTTTATATATATGGCTTCGGTCGATGTACTTGTATGGGTAATATGTCAACAGGTCGCCAACGGTCGTTATGCCAAGTTCTTTGGCAAGCAGAGTGGCACGTTGCGGCCCAACTCCCTGAAGATACTTTATGTCTTGGGCTAAAATGTTCATAAGGATTTCAATAGGCAAAGGTAAGAATTTTTCTTTGGATAACTGTTTCCTTATTTATATTTCTTTTGCCTGTCTGTAAAATCCTTATGTCGCATTTCATATTATGGATTTTATGGCATTTCTCAATGAGAAATACAGGTTTTCCACGAATGAGAAGGTGGAGTAATTATGGAAAGGATAATAGCCCGGTCGGAGTTTTAGGGACAGGGGGAGACGGTTTGCTTCTATCGTGGAAAGTACATCGGAGAAAATCTTCTCTATATGGCGGTGTTCGTTAGGGGTAAAATTGGCTTTGTGCTGGCGGTAATAAGCGTATAATCCGAGGAAATTGAACCAGCGGTGGCGCTCGTAGAAATTGAGTATTTCCTGCTTTTGGGGTAAAGATAAGTTCTCGAGTTGTTCCTTCATAGAGAGATTGGCAAGCAGATGGTCGAAGCGGCGAATGGTGCAGGCGGTGGTGAGGGATGCGGAGTGTTTGCGATAGTAGTATTTACCTTGGCACAGCACGACCTTTGGAGAGTTGAGATAGTGCAGACGTGACGTGTTGTCATCGCTATACAGTCGGCATGATGTGTCGAAAGGGAAGCGCTTGTGAATATCTGCCTCAACCACATAAAGCCCATGCAGCGACCAGTCGAGGCTGAGGCGGAAAGCCTCTTCGCCACTCCACGCCGTCTTGGTGCTTTTGATTGGGTAAAGTTCTTCTTTGCCGCTATCCTCATAGTGCTGAACAAGTTGAAGAACAGCACATTGGGCGTGAGTGGTTTTCAAGGTGCTGTATGCCTGTTCCAAAGTGTCGGGAGCAAACCAATCGTCAGCATCGAGCATGGCGATATACTCTCCTGTGGCAAACTGCAAGCCGAGATTTCTCGCCACCGCTTGTCCGCTATTTACTGGTGTGCGGAGCAGGTGGAAACGAGAGTCGGAAAGAGCATATTCTTTAATGATTTCCGCCGAAGCATCCGTTGAGCAGTCATCAATGCAGATGAACTGACAGTCAGCAAGTGTCTGATTTTTAAGAGAATTAAGACACTCACGCAGATATTTCTCGGCATTATACACCGCCGTCAGCACCGTCACTTTCGCCATAGTCGCTTCTTTATCTGAGAGATTACCCTTGTTTCGTCTTTCAGCACACGGAAAGATATAGCGACTGACACCACGAGAGATAAAGCCGTAATGATGCGTAGCCAATGGTTCTCATGTAATGCTGCAAGCACTGCTATCAAGAACAAAACGAACTGCAACACATAGAGTTTCATGTTGCTCATATCGAAACGATAATGGTATCTGAATCTATATATAATATGTATTAGCAGAAGGTCGAGCAGTCCACCTGCCGACAGCGCCCAACCTGCTCCCGGCAGTCCCCATTGCTTGAACGCAAACGGAATGGCTATGGCAATGAAAATGTCATAAACAAGTTCTGTAATCATGTACATCCGTGAGTCGCCTTTTGCCAAAGACAGATATGCGGCAGGTAGCGTCAATGCCTTAAAAAACATATAGAAAGAAGCGCATATCGCCATGGGAACAGCGGCAACAAACTTAGAAGAGAAAAGTAACGGCACTATCACAGGCATTGCAAGCACCACAAAAATGAGCAGCGGAGCCATAAGCAGCACGCTCACTTGGATTTGCTGATTTACAGTCTGATTTTGCTTTCTCACGTCGTGTTGTGCAGCGGAAAGACGAGGAAAATAGTCAGCCTCGAAAGCGACAAACACAATGTTGGCGTATGTGACAGCAAGTACATATCCACTGTTGTATAGCCCCACATCGGCAAGTTCCCCAAACTGCAATATGAGCGTGCGGATAACATACTCCGCCCCCTGTCCGAAGATGCCTGCAATGATATACCCCACACCCAGTTTCAGCATAGGCAATCCGTTGCCATATTCCGCCTTTGAGAACAGAGAAAGCGACCACGGAACGACCTTTGTAGAAAAATGCAGATGTATGGCAAGCATGACAGCGCTACACAGCACAAGCGAAAGGACAATGCCATTTATCCCCAGAAAATAATAGATAGGCGTACATATAGCAAGTGTGGCAACAGCGCCATATACAGAAATGACAGCAACCTTCTTCAACTGCTTCATTCCCTTCAGAATAGCCATCTCGCCTCCCTGCACAGCCACTATGCCTACCACCAACGACAGCATAGTAAAAGCGTGTGTGTAGTCATAGTTGCCAAATGTCCAGAAACTGAGATATTGGCTCAACACCAAACATACCAATACCCCCAACAATGCCGTGAATACGCTCCATGTACGCACCGTGCGAACAAAACCCCTCACTTCCTCTGCCGACCCTGTCTCGAACAACTCCGCAACATGCTTCACTGCGCTGAACGACAAGCCAAAATTGGTAGATTGGTTGGCTAACTTAATGACATTGTTATATATGTCGATGAGAGCCAATCCGTCAGGACCTAAAAGGACTGATGCAATCTTGTTTCGCACCAAAGAAACAAGCATCGTTATCCCCTGCACGCCGCCAAACAATCCAGTGTATTTAATCACATGGTCATAAGTCGTATCGTCCTTGCCAGTTACTATGTTTGGCGCATTATCATCCATTGCAGTGTGGAATACCCTTCACGATTAAATTCCGCTAATTCTCCTTCCAGTCCTTTTCAGTCACCTTCGCCCTCACTCTGCTCAGTGTCTCTGGCGCCATTTGCAAGAAAGAGGCGACATGGCGGAGCGGAGCCCTGCGAACAATTTCTGGATTTTCTTTCATTATGCGGATATAGCGCTCTTTGACAGTCTCAAAACGGAGAATGTCCGCCTTGCGCTGCGAGACAATGAGTGAACGCTGATAGAAAGCAAAAATGAGTGTGCATACCTCAAAAGAGTGACTTGCGATAGTGTGCAGCGCATCACGTGGAATGCCATACACGATGCCCGGCTCAATCATCGAGGCAACGATTTTCGACGGTTCACGCTTGAAGAAACTTTCGATGCTGATAACCATATCCCCCTCATGGCTGATATGCTCAGTCACCATGCTTCCATTCTTCTTATAATACTGCAACACCATGCCACGCTCCACATAGAACATGCTTGTTGCCACATCGCCCTCGTCCACCAAGCGATGCCCCCTCAGTACCTTCATCGGCTCAAGAATATCGGCGAAAGCATGCAGCGCCCCAACGCTCAGCGTCACTCCATATTTGCGGCATATCTCACGAGCCACATCACGCCTTTGTTCATTCAGTTTCATATCATCATTGTTTCGTTATTATTCATGCCATTACACCGCAAACGGTTTGCCGTAATCCCTGTCTCCAAATATCATGCTTCCAATGCGCACCAACGTGCTGCCATGCTCCTGCGCCACCATGTAGTCGCCGCTCATGCCCATAGAGATTTCCTTAAACGAAGGCTCTTCCGCAAAGAAGCGGCTTTTCACCACATCGAACAAGCCTTTCACAGCCCCAAACTCACTCGCAATCTGCCCCTCGTCGTCCGTGTTCGTAGCCATTGCCATTAGCCCCACAATGCGTATGCCCTGCATTGCTCTCCATTCCTCGCCGTCAAGCATCGCCAGCACCTCGTCAGGCGAGAAGCCAAACTTCGTCTCCTCTTTCGCAACGTGCAGTTGCAGCAGCACATCAATCCTCCTGCCCACCTTCCTTGCCTGCTTGTCAATCTCCTTCATCAGTTTCAGCGAGTCCACCGAATGAATGAGGCTTACAAACGATGCCATATACTTCACCTTGTTCGTCTGCAAATGCCCAATGAAGTGCCACCTTATGTCCTGCGGCAGCACCTCGTGCTTCGCCACCATTTCCTGCACATGGCTCTCGCCAAACGTCCTCTGTCCAGCGTCGTATGCCTCCTGCAACTCCTCCACAGGATGATACTTCGACACGGCAACCAACTCAACACCCTCTTTCAGCGTCGCCTTCACACAGTTCAGATTTTCAGCAACCGACATTATCATCTTCTTGTATTTACGATTTCATGCCTCCTTAGTGCGAGCCACATATCGGTACACGTCCATGATTTTTGTCTCCTGCACCGACGCAATCCTGTAATCCATAAGGCTTCCCTTCATGCCGTTGTCAAAATTCTGCACAGCATCGTGAAACGTAGCCGCCTGCACCAGCATATTGTTCGCAATCTCCTTCTCCGTCTGCGTCTTCTCGTCCAGCGTGATAAAAAGGCAACGCACCTTATACCACTTGTCAGCCACATCGCTTTCGTCAGTAAAAATTTCTGCAAACTTCACCTTCTTTATGTTCGTCACCTCCAACGCTCCGTGCGAGTAAGGCGACACCTCCTCGATTATCCTCGATTCCGCCTCCGTAAAATTCAGCGCATCCACCAGATACGTAAAAGTCTCCGGCTTCGTCATGCCGTCATCCTTCATCACGTCCATCTTTACCTTGCACTCGAACCAACTGTTTATTTCCATAATATAATTAGTGTTTTTGTTCTTTTGTTCGCAATTGTTTATAATAAAAAATACGTTGCAAAGATAAAAAAAAATACTGACTTCCACAACGAAAAAATACGGTCATAAAGTAAAATCGTATAAGAAAGGCAGTAAAAAGCAGGTGGAAATCAAGATTTTGTGCCTTTTTTATCGGCTTTTACACATCTATTTACTATTTTTGCACAATAAAGCAGCGATTTCTATTCGCTTCATGCAGGTAGATTATGAAGATTTTGACAGGCGCCCAGTTAAAAATTGTTGATGCCTACACCATAGAGCATGAGCCAATCAGTTCCATTAACCTTATGGAACGTGCCTCCCGTGCGGTTGCAGATAAGATACGCTCACGCTGGGCCACTGACACCACTGTGAAAATCTTTGCAGGGCCGGGAAACAACGGCGGCGACGCTCTCGCCATAGCACGCATGCTGGGCGAAGTGGGATATAAAGTATTCGCATATCTCTTCAATACGTCAGGCAGCCTCTCTCCCGATTGCGACACCAACAGACAGCGACTTATTGCCTTTCAAGACGCCCACCGCAACACCATGGGAGTGTGCAACATCGAGTTTACAGAGATAACATCACAGTTCACTCCCCCTAAGTTAGACGAAAGCGACCTCATAATCGACGGACTTTTCGGCACAGGGCTGTCACGTCCGCTCAACGGCGGCTTTGCCTCAGTCGTCAAGTACATCAACGCCTCACCTGCCACAGTCGTGTCGATAGATGTGCCGTCAGGACTGATGTGTGAAGACAACACCTACAACGTGATGAACCACATCGTCAAAGCCAATGTCACATACACCATACAATACCCCAAACTGGCATTCTTCTTCGCTGAAAACGAACAATACGTAGGAGAATGGGAAGTACTTGACATCGGCATCATCGACCCCAACGACGAAGAGACACGCACACCATACCGACTGACAGCACAGGCAGACGTCAAGGCGATGCTAAAGACACGCTCCAAGTTCGCCCACAAAGGCGACGCAGGTCATGCCCTGCTGATAGCAGGTAAAAAAGGCATGGCAGGAGCGGCAGTCCTCGCAGCCAAAGCCTGCATGCGTGGCGGAGTAGGGAAGTTGACCGTGCGCACCCCCGAAGCCAATGTGCGGATATTGCAGACCACCGTGCCAGAAGCAGTGCTGGACATCGACGTCGACCCCAACTGCTTCAGCCAGTCGTTTGACACCCACGACTTCGACGCCATGGCGATAGGTCCGGGCATCGGCACATCGCCCTACACAGTGCAGGCATTCATCGAGCAAGTCAGCATGTCAAAATGCCCAGTCGTGATAGATGCCGACGCACTCAACATCCTCGGCTCACACCGTGGGTGGATTACCCAGTTGCCACGTCGCAGCGTGCTGACACCCCACAAGAAAGAACTCTTCGGGCTTATCAGCACAACCCGAAACTCATACGAAGAACTGGAGCGCACTCGCGAACTCGCTGTACGCCAGCAGGTATACATCGTCATCAAAGGCGCATACTCCGCCGTAGTCACCCCCGAAGGCAACGTATATTTCAACCCCACGGGCAACCCCGGCATGGCAACAGCAGGAAGCGGCGATGTGCTGACAGGCATCATCCTCGCCCTCTTGGCACAGGCATATCCCCATGAAATGGCAGTCCGCCTTGGCGTCTATCTCCATGGGCTGACAGGCGATTTAGCGGCAGAAGACCTATGCTACGAAGGAGTTATAGCAAGCGACCTCGTGCAGTACCTGCCACGTGCCTTCAAAGCCCTCAGAAACAGCGAACAACCACGATAAACAATCACAAACAAGCATAAAGACCTTTTTAAGAAGATGAAGAAGAATTTCTTTGTGAAAATAACGCTATTAGCACTGCTCGTATCATTGTTCACGCCACACTCAGCCGCCCAAACGCAAGTGACGGAGTTCAACCCCGGCATATCGGCAAACGGCGTCAACTACGCCCTGCCAAAGACTGTGCTGAAAGTTGACGTGTCAGCAATCAAAGTAACCTATACCCCCGGAGAGTTTGCCAGATACGCCGACCGCTACCTGCACATCGGCGGAGTGAGCGGAGAGCCGTCCACCACATGGCAAACCACCAACCTTGCCGTCTATCAAGAAGGCACACCCGACACACTCAAAGTCTTCACCGTCAAACTGAAAGACAAGACCGTAGCCCCCATGGTGCAACTCACCAAGAGCGGCGTGCTGGTAGCAGTCAACACAAAAGCCGATGTCAACGAACACGCTGTTCCCGACCCGCGCACCGTTAGCCACAAGTTGAACGCTTGCCAGTACCTCACAGAGGACATTCTCACCGCCACATCCACAGCGAAAATGGCAGAACTGACAGCGCAAGAAATCCTCGACATACGCGAAAGCAAGAATGCCATTAAGCGTGGACAAGTAGAGTCCATGCCCAAAGACGGCGCATCCCTCAAAATCGTGCTTGACGAACTCAATGCGCAGGAAGAAGCCCTCACGCAACTCTTCGTAGGCACGGCAGACACAACCTACATGACCAAGACCTACGCCATCACGCCAACGGCAGACATCGACAAGCAGGTCTTGTTCCGCTTCTCGCAGAAACTCGGCTTCGTCGATGCCGACGACCTCGCCGGCGAACCCTTCTACATCTCGCTCCGAGACCTCCACACCGTAGTGCTGCCGAGCGAGAAGGAACTCGCCAAGCGAAAGATTGAAGGGCTGGTGTACAACATGCCAAGCATGGCGAAAGTCACTATCAGCACCATGAGCAGCACGCTCTATGAGAAAGAACTCCCCTTTGCCCAGTTCGGCACTATCGACATGCTCAGCCCCACATTATTCAATAAAGGCGTGACTACCAAACTCACGCTCAACCAAGCCACAGGCGGCATCCAACATCTTGAGCAGTAAGCCCAGTCAGGCAACTCTCGTCATGGAAAAACTCTGGAACGCAAACTATCTGAAAGTATGGACGGCAAACTTCATGATATTCTTCTCGTTCATGCTCGTCACGCCGCTCCTGCCGCTCTACCTCAGCGAAACCTATCAGGCAGACAAAGACACCATAGGCTTTGTCCTGTCGGGCTACACGCTGACAGCCCTGCTGGCACGCCCCATTGCAGGCTATCTCGTTGACAGTTATTCACGCCGAGTGGTGCTGCTCACCTGCTACTTCCTCTTCTTCGCCTTCTTCGCAGGCTATCTCATAGCAGGTACGATGACCCTCTTCGCCATTGTGCGTACCATGCACGGAGCGCCCATGGGAGCCGTCACCGTGGCAAACAGCACATGCGCTATCGACGTGCTTCATCCCACACGGCGTGCAGAAGGCATAGGCTACTACGGACTGTCCAACAACCTCGCCACCAGCATTGCCCCCACCGTCGGGCTTATCATCTACGACACCATTCACAACTACAACATCATCTTCATCCTCGCCCTCCTCGTGGCTGGCATAGGATGCGCCGTCAACGCCACCGTGCATTTCCCTGCCAAGGAAATCATCCCCAACAAAGACCCCCTCTCACTCGACCGCTTCTTCCTCTTGAAAGGCTGGTGCGAGGGCATCGTCGTCGCTTGCGTCGGACTGTCCTACGGAGTGCTTGCCAACTACCTCGCCCTCTACGGCAAGGAAGAACTCGGCATGACCGCTGGCACAGGTGCATGGTTCGCCATTCTCAGCGGCGGATTGATACTCTCTCGCCTCGTCGGCGCTCGCACCCTGCGTCAGGGCAAAGTAGTGGAGAATGTCAGTCATGGCATACTCATCAGCGTGTTCGGCTTCCTCCTCTTCGCCCTGCTCAAAAATCCCATAGGATACTACGGCGCAGCCCTCATCATAGGACTTGGCAACGGGCATATATGGCCCGGCATGCAGACGATGTTCATCAACCTTGCACCCAACAACAAGCGAGGCACAGCCAACTCGACCCTCCTCACCTGTTGGGATGTCGGCATGGGGCTTGGCGTCATCTTCGGCGGCATGGCAATCCACCACCTTGGCTACACCGCCGCCTTTTGGTTCGCCTTCGCCGTCAATGCCTCGGGCGTGCTATTCTTCTTCGCCCATGTCCGCCGGCACTTCCTCCGCAACAAATTGAGATAGCCCCAAAGACCATGGCGGTCACCCCCAAATGATAAGGGCGGTCACCCCAAAAAATGGACAATCGTTATCCTCAAAAATAGACAGCCGTTGCCCTCAAAAGTAGACAACGGCTGAACGACCTAGTAGACAACCGCCGGCATAGATAATCTGCATTCGCTGACGATTATAATTTGTCACGG
>JAFLUT010000092.1 GCA_022508665.1 Prevotellaceae bacterium
TATATTTATATAAATTCAAGTTTAATTTTATAAAATATAAGTTATATTTTAAGAAAGGGCATAGCATAATCCCGATAATGGACGCCGTTGAGGAGGAGACATCGCATAATATATAATCATATATAAAGATAGTGAAAACGGGTGGGAAAGTGGAATTTTCTTGGCATTTCATGCCCTTTTCTTCATTTTTCTTCGTAACTTTGCAGTCGAAATCTCAATGACTGTTGGATTTTCTTTTGTTTTAGGATGGGCAAGAAATCGCTTAACATAGTGTTCTTGATTGCAGGCAGCGAGCCGTTGGGCAGCGCTGGAATGCAGGCGGACATCAAGGCCATAACGGCATGCGGAGGATATGCTGCGTGTGCGTTGACAGGCATTGTGGACGAGGACACGAGGAGGGTGAAGAGCGTCACTCCGCTGCCAGTGGAGTTGATAGTGTCGCAAGCGGAGTCGTTTCTTGGGGATATTGACACGCAATGTATAAAGACGGGTGTGTTGCCGAGTGCGGAGATAATACACGGTGTGGCAGGTGTGCTGAGGAGATACCTGAAGCCGAAGAAAGTGATTGACCCTGTGATAGTTAACAGTGTGGGCGAGCAGTTGGTGAGCAACGATAGCATCGAGGCGTATAAGAATGAGTTGTTTCCGTTGGCAACGCTGATAACTCCCAACAGGAGGGAGGCGGAGGTGCTGCTGAAAAGGAAACTCGATGACATTCGGGAAGACATAAAAGAGTTGGGACAATGGGGAAACAGTGTCATTGTGAAGAGCATAGAGAAAACGGTGACGGATGATGGCGGCAATGAGGTGAAGATGCTTTCGGACTTTTTCTATGACGCTGAAACGGGAGAGGTGCATGAGTATCAGAAACGTCGCATAGACACCAACAACGTGAACGGCACAGGTGACTCATTCTCGTCTGCCATTGCCACCTACATTGCCAAAGGATATGGACTGAAAGAGGCGGTGGAGAAGGGTGAGGAATTCATAGGCAAGGCAATCGCTCTTGGTGCGGAATATACGTTTGGGCATGACTTCGGGCCTGTGCATCCGTGTTTCATGGAGGACAAGGTTACTTACGATAGAATTTACGACTAATAAAAGGGGAGAGGAGAGAGGTGAGAGGTGGCTTAGTTGCCTCTTGCCCGACAACCAGCCGAATGGCATAATCACTAACCTCTCACCTCTAACCGAATAAAAACAAAAAAGATATGGAACTGAAAATTGCTGTGCTGGCAGGTGATGGTATCGGGCCAGAGATTATCGAGCAGGGTGTGGCCGTATGTTCAGCCGTGGCTGAGAAATTTGGTCATAAGGTGAGTTACAAGGAGGCTATCTGTGGCGCTCACGCAATAGACGAGGTGGGCGACCCTTTCCCAGAGGAGACTTTCCAAACGTGTATGGACGCTGATGCCGTGCTGTTTGCATCGGTGGGCGACCCTAAGTTTGACAACGACCCTAACGCAAAGGTGCGTCCAGAACAGGGATTGTTGGCGATGAGGAAGAAACTTGGTCTGTATGCCAATGTTCGTCCTGTGACTACGTTTGACTGCCTCGTGCATAAATCTCCGCTGAAGGATGAGTTGGTAAGAGGCGCTGACTTCATCTGCATCCGTGAGTTGACTGGCGGAATGTATTTCGGAGAGAAGAAGGAGGGAACGGACTACGCATACGACACCAACGCATACACTCGCGAGGAGGTGGAGCGCATCTTGAAGGTGGGCTATCAGTATGCTCGTCAGCGCAACAAGCATCTGACGGTGGTTGACAAGGCTAACGTGCTGGCATCGAGCCGTTTGTGGCGTGCTGTGGCACAGGAGATGGCTCCTCAATATCCTGATGTGACAACCGACTTCATGTATGTGGATAATGCTTCAATGCGTATGATTCAGGAGCCAAAGTTCTTTGATGTGATGGTTACGGAAAATACGTTTGGAGATATTCTGACGGACGAGGGCAGCTGCATCACAGGCTCTATGGGTCTCCTTCCTTCGGCATCTACTGGCGAACACACTCCTGTGTTTGAGCCTATTCACGGCAGTTGGCCACAGGCAAAGGGTCTGAACATCGCCAATCCTTTGGCACAGATACTGTCGGTTGCCATGCTCTATGAATACTTCGACTTGAAAGAAGAGGGCGCACTCATCCGTGAGGCTGTAAACGCATCGCTCGACCAGAATGTACGCACACCAGAGATACAGGTGGAAGGCGGCGAAAAGTACGGCACAAAAGAGGTCGGTGCGTGGATAGTTGACTATATAAAGAACAAGTAAATGCCTCTGATTCTTCCCGACCAACTTCCCGCCATCGATGCTCTGAAGCATGAGAATATCTTCACGATGGGGTATAAGCGTGCAAGCAGTCAGCAGGTGCGTCCGCTCAGACTTGCTGTGCTGAATCTTATGCCGCTGAAGATAACGACGGAAACGGATTTCATCCGCATTTTGTCGAACTCTGCACTGCAAATCAAGGTGGAGTTTATGAAGATAAAGTCGCACACGAGCAAGAATACTCCTGTGGAACACATGATGACGTTCTACCGCAATTTTGAGGAGATGAAGAAGGAGAAGTATGACGGACTAATTGTTACGGGTGCGCCATTGGAGTTTATTGATTATGAGGATGTGACATACTGGGAAGAATTGCAAGAGGTGTTCAACTGGGCACATTCGCACGTCACCAGCACGATATATGTATGCTGGGCGGCATTTGCGGGGCTTTACCATTTCTATGGAGTAAAGAAGTACAACACTCCGCACAAGGTGTTCGGCGTGTTCAACCATCGCATGTTGTCGCCCGAACTACCTATATTCCGAGGGTTTGACGATGAGTTCTTTGCTCCTCATAGCCGCCATTGCGAGGTGAGGCGTGAGGACATAGAGAAAGTGCCGGGGCTGCACATCATTGCCGACAGCGAGGAGGCAGGGTGTACCATAGTGGAGGCGAGGAATGGACGTGAATTTTTCATCACTTGCCATTTGGAGTATTCACCATTGACTCTTGACGAGGAGTATAAGCGTGATTTGGAGAAGAACCTCCCCATAAATCTACCACAGAACTATTACCCCAACGACGACCCGACGAAGACTCCTGTGGTAAGATGGAGGGCTGCGGCTAACCTCTTGTATACCAACTGGCTAAACTACTATGTGTATCAAGAAACGCCGTTCAACATTGACGACATAAAGGAATAATGCGAAGCATCGAACTTCTTGCACCAGCAAAAACAGCAGACATCGGCATCGAGGCTATACGCCACGGTGCTGATGCTGTTTATATAGGTGCAGCATCCTTCGGGGCGCGTGCTGCGGCAGGAAACAGTGTGGAGGACATCGCCCGACTGGTGGAATATGCGCACCTGTTCAAGGCAAAGGTGTATGTGACGGTGAACACTATCATCTTCGACAAGGAGTTGGAGGAAGTGGAGAGATTGGCATGGCAACTATATGACGCTCATGTCGATGCACTTATCATTCAAGACCTTCGGCTTTTATCGCTAAACCTCCCTCCTATTCCTCTACATGCAAGCACACAGATGGACAATCGCACGGCGGAGCAAGTGCGGAGGTTAGTGGGGCTTGGTTTTCCGCAGGTGGTGCTTGCGAGGGAGTTGACTATCAATGAAATAAAAGCAATTCACGAGGCATGCCCTGACACTCTGTTGGAGGTGTTCGTTCATGGTGCATTATGCGTAAGTTTGAGCGGCAGGTGCAATGCGAGCGAGGCACTTTTCCGCCGTTCCGCCAATCGTGGCGAATGTGCGCAGGTGTGCAGGATGGCGTTTGACCTTATTGCTGACGGAAAGACAATCTTGAAGGACAAGCATTTGCTATCTCTCAGAGATAACTGCCAGATAAGCAACCTCGAACAGTTGCTGTTGGCAGGGGCGTCATCGCTGAAAATAGAAGGTAGGCTGAAAGATGCTGAATATGTAAAGAATGTGACTGCCGCCTATTCGCAAGCGCTTGATGCTGTGATAGCAAAGCATCCGAAAGAATTTTGTCGTGCTTCCTCGGGGCATGTACAACTGACATTCCGCCCCGATGTCACAAAGAGTTTCAACCGTGGGTTTGTGACAGACACGAGCAAACCAGACGCAAACATCGACACTCCCAAAGCTATGGGCGAGCCTGTTACTCGCCACACGGTGCTACACAATGGCGACGGGCTATGCTATATAGATAAGGGAAAACTAATTGGCTTCCGCATCAACAATGCTGATAAATTTCAGCCGATTAGGGGAATAAAATACTACCGCAATCAAGACACGGAGTGGAACAAAACTCTCAGCAAGACATCAGCAGAAAGAAAAATCTTTGCAGACATTGACCTATACGAAGACCACATCACAATGACTGACGAGGATGGCATCACGGCATCAGTGGAAATCGAAGAGACATTTGAACTTGCCCACACCCACCAAAGCGGCAACATTGAACGTCAACTGGGCAAACTCGGCGGCACTATCTTTGAAGCAAAAAACGTAAACATCCATTTGAGGAAAAACTACTTTATACCTGCATCGCAACTCACTCGCTGGCGACAAACGCTGACGGCGCAACTAACGGAGGAAAGGCTGAATTTCTATCCGCAAATAATTCAGCATCACACTCCTGTCGCAGTCGCCTCCCCCAAGCCTTTTGAACTCACACACGACAGAGAAACTCCTGTAATGATATGCAAATACTGCATAAGGAGGCAACTCGGAGCGTGTCTAAAAGATAGCCAAACACATCCTGCCGACAAATGGAAAGACATGACGATGCGGATGTCTAACGGCACAACTTTCCGCATCACTTGCGACTGCACTAACTGCCAGATGATATTGTATCTGCAATAAAAAACAGAGCCATGAGGAAACTGCTTTACATTATCTTAATAATACTGACTGCATCATGCGTCGGCAACGTAACACCACGCCCACAAGGAGTTGCATCGAATGACAGCGACTCTGTGCAAACTATTGTAACTATTGTTGATACTGTAACAGCAGAAGATACGACACTGATAAACCTTTCACCACAACAGGTTGACTCGCTCGTGTTCCGCCTTACACACCACTATTCTGAGAACTTCAATTTCATAGTTAAAGCAGATTTTCTCACGTTAATACCTCGTGAAGGTGACCTTATAACCGACACTTGCCGAGTGTATCGCAACGACATCATAGCAGTAGCAGCCATAAAGGCTCTTCCCGGAGATACAATAGATTCCATTTGGATAAAGGTGGCAAGCAATCAAACCACAATGGGCTGGATTTCAGAGCAAGAACTGTTGCGAGGCACAACACCCGACGACCCTATCTCAGAGATTTTACATGCTCTCTCAAGCAGCCGTGCCGTATGGATGTCCGCCTTCCTTGCTTTGGGGCTTATTGCTATAATAATAAGCAGAAGAAAAAAGCACGACATGCCCAAAATGCTACGATTTAGCGAATTAGTCAGTCCCTACCCTCCTCTATTCTTGCTGCTCGTGGCAGTCATGGCCTCCCTGTACGCCTCCGTCCAAAACTTCATTCCCGAGTTTTGGCAGGAATACTACTTCCACCCTACCCTCAATCCTCTTATCCTACCGCCAGTCATGGCAACCCTTGTTGTCGTTATGTGGTTAGTAATCATCACGTTCATCGCCATTCTTGACGAAATCTATCATCATTTATACGCACTTCAAGGCATCACTTACATAGCAGAACTGCTCGGACTAGCCATGCTCGTATACATAGTTATTTCATGGACAACCCTCTTCTACATCGGCTATCTACTTTTAGCAATCCTTATCATCTATTTGACAAAGAAAATCATCATTGCTGTGAAACATTCACAGCAATGACAATCTGATAAAATCTGAACAAGTCGCATTTAATGCCACTTATGCAAAAGACCTAAAATACAATTAACTATCTTTTGTTTTATGGGCATCATCTTAGCATTCTGTTCCATAATAGAATAACATTCATCAGCCTTTCCATTTGCTATGAGAATGGCAAACGAAGCGTCTTTGTATTGAGTGTCTATTAGTGTAGCAAGGTCTTTGTAAATGGGATAAGAGAGTTCCTTCTGCAAAACATCTATATTCTTCTCCCTTTGTCTCTGCCTATATCTTAGGCTGGTATTGATGTATGATTTTATATAGTTGACAAGTTCTATTTTCTGATAATATATACCTTTTTCATAATTGGCATTCCGTAAAACCTGCATTTTTATCTCGTAGAGTTTACGAGCATTCTCCAACCATGAGTCAAGATATTTATCAGAAATACCCGGTAGCCCGTGCCTATAATTATAGACGATTTTATCTATTGCATAATATCTCTTAATATGTGGGAATAAGTTCATGTGGAGAATCAAATCCTCTCCAAATTTCAATCCTGAAGGTTTAGCATTTGACAGTTGGAACAAACTACGTCTACACATAAATGCACAAACATTTACAGGAAGGATATTTACCCCAAAGAAAGAAATATAATACTTTTCCATAAGTTCATCATGCGAAATTACTTTTTCAATCCATTCAGAAGTAGATATATCTGATTTTGAGAAAAGTCCTCCCAAATACACCTTACGCATGCGCCCCACAACCACATCGGCATCTGTTTCAATAGATTTTGCCAGCATAACCTCCAATGCATGAGGTTCTAACCAATCGTCAGAATCAACGAAAGTGACATAATCTCCTTTTGCCATGGCAAGGGCGGAAAAGCGTGCCATATCAACACCTTCGTTAACGGGCTTGTCAATAAAAATAAATTTAGAACTGCATTTTCGCCACTTTTCCAACACCTGCATAGTCACAGTGTCAGTAGAGCAATCATTCACTACGATACACTCCCAATCAGTGTATGTCTGTTGTACAACTGAACGTAAACATTTGTTCAGAACTTTTCCTGTGTTATAGACAGGAACAATGACGCTGACCATAAAAAGGTTTCCTTTCTGTTTAGACGCCTGAAAAGCATACGGTTACAACTACACCGACACATCCGTGAAAATCACGACATGCCTTTGTTTAACACATTTGTACGGATGCTTTTGTTCCCCTACCACACACAGCGTGAACAATTCTTGCCCCTCAGTGCGGTGGTAGGAAAACCGGAAACAACAGACAAGAACGCTCACGCATAACGTGAACATTCACAAATCTGTTCCGGTTGCTTCTATGATAAGTTTCCTACGCTTTCACTGAGCAAAAGAACAAACAGCAAACGCTATAAATAAAAAACTGTCTCGCCAAGGGTACTATACCTAAGTTTGACAGTGCAAAAGTACGAAAAGTTTTCTGATTGCCCAATTATTTCATTTTGCTTTTTGCCAAAGCAGCATCATTATTTATCCACAGGATGAGTAAACACGAAGCGTGCGCCCTTGCCTTTGTAGCCTACGTCGAGTTTTGCCTCACCACCCAACTGAGTGGCAATGGTACGGCAAATAGGCAAGCCAAGACCTGTGCCTTTGACAAGATTGTTGAGTTTTTCAAAACGGCCGAAAATGACCTCAGCCTTGTCCACAGGCACACCCTCACCAGTATCTGTTACCGAGAATGTAACCATGCCCGGGTTCTCCACCAACGACACATGCAGATGTATCTCTCCCTCGGTCGTATGCTTGACCGCATTTGTCAAGTAATTCATAATCACCTGCTCCACACGCTTGGAGTCACTCTTTATAGTATATGTGTCAGGCACATCGCTGGTCATGTACATCTTCACATTCTCTGGACAGCGGTATATAACAGTGCTTACAGCCTTACGACACACATCATTCACGGCACAAGTGCCTATGTTAAGACGGTACTTGCCACTATCCATTTCCGATATGTCAAGTATGTCATTGACTAACGTTGTCAACAACTCTGTGTTGCTCTGTATTATCACGCCATACTCCGCAATCTCCTCCTCCGTCAACATAGAGCGTATCTGATTGCTGCACAATATCTGCGAGAAACCACAGATCGCGTTCATTGGAGTTCTTATATCATGGCTCATATTCTGCAAATATCCTCTCTGCACAGCCAATCCTTGCTTGTATTTGCGACATTCTTCCTTTGCTTGGCGGTATTTGTAAATCAATATGATACACGCAACAAATAAAACTACTATTACTGCTATTGACAACATATTAGGCATAGATTAAAAACATTTCAGCACTATTTACGGTACAAAATTACACCTTATTTTTATTTCCAACAAATATTTGGGCAACATTTTATGCCTATCAAAGAAGGAAATACAACTCTTTATGCTCTTTGAAAAGAAAAATACATCTGTTTTGGCAACAAAGGACTATCGCAAAGGACTGTCGTTACTGCTTCTCGGTCATATACTTCCAGTATCTCTGTGGCATGTCGCTCTTCTGCTTCTTCGGATTGATACGCTCACGTATGCAAATGGCTTTGAAGTATGTGCGCCACAGTTCCTGAAAAAGATGGTCGTCAGCGCTCAACAGTTCAGGGCTGAGTTTTCCGCTGTTGAGGTCGAATGGCAATGAGGATGTGTCTTGAAATGTGATGCGAGTGACTTCCGTACAATCATAATAGAAGCCATAGAGACGCTTGGCATCGTAGATGAGCCATGGCTGGTCGCCGAAGCGGTCGCGGAAATGAGAAACAGTGAGTGGAAGCACATTGTGGTCGGGGGAAACGACACCAAGGTACGTGCCGTCCTTGGCTTTCTGAAAGCGAAGAAACTGCAACATTCTGTGCTGCTCATACACCACCTTCCGGCTTATTTGGGTCACCGCAAGAACATCGGGGTCGGAGAAGTTTCGTTCTATGCTTGCCCTGCCCTCGGGCTGACGAAACACCTTGCAAATGTAGTTGAAAAGTGGCATGTCGAGTTCGGGGAGTTCAGACAGATAACTGACCGTCAGCAGTTTGAGGGCTTGCTTGGAGAGGCGTTTCTCCAATCCTACCCACACACGGTTAGCCCTGTCGTCGGCAGTTGAGACCCTGTGTGTCTCCTCGCAGAAAAGCGGCATAGGCTCATTCTCCCCCACCAGCATGTCGGGATGTTGGCGCAACGAGAAGGCATCGAACACTGCGGTGAGAAGCCCGTCGAGAGTACGGTCGAAAATGTAAACAAGCATCCGTTATTCCTCCTTTGCAGTTCGGGCTAATCAGCAATTATGCCAACGGCTGCACCAATGGTGCTTCCGCCGTTGTCCGCATCCTCCGTCTGCCCTGCATCATCAAAATTTAGCGTCAGTTGCATCTCCGCCGCCGCTTTCTTCTTCTGCGCATTCGATATTAGCAGAGGTTTCAGACGCTCGGGGTGCATTTCGTTGATGCCCACAATGGGGTTGGCATAGCAGTCGGTCAGTTCGTGGCAAGTGATGAAATACTTCGCCTTTTTCATCACCACTCCTATTTTCTTCAGATGATACGACGTGATTCGGTTGAACCTGCGAGAGTTGACGATGAGAGCCGCCGACTTCACACCTATGCCCGGCACACGCAGTATTTTCTCGTAATCGTCGCGGTTGATGTCCACAGGGAACTGCTCGGGATGCCTCAATGCCCACGCCAGTTTTGGGTCGACCTCGAGGTCAAGATTGGCATTCCCCTCGTCCACTATCTCGTCCACATTGAACTGGTAGAAACGCATCAGCCAATCGGCTTGATACAGACGGTTCTCACGTACAAGCGGCGGCTGTTTCAGCACGGGCAAGCGAGGGTCGTAGGTGTTCACGCTCACGTAGCCCGAATAGTAAACACGGCGCATGGTTGGCTGGGCATACATGGCGGATGACATGTGCAGTATGTCTCGGTCTGTTTCAGCAGTAGCGCCAACAATCATCTGCGTGCTTTGCCCTGCCGGAACGAAGCGTGGCACATGGCGCATACGTTGCCTGTCTTCCTTGTTCTCAAGCACCCCCTGCTGAATGAACTGCATAGGCTGAAACACGCTCTTGTGGTCTTTCTCGGGGGCAAGCAACTTGAGCGACTGCTCCTTGGGAATTTCGATGTTCACACTCATACGGTCAGCATATCTGCCAGCCTCGCTGAGCAATTCACGGCTCGCTCCGGGGATGCTTTTCAGATGTATGTAACCGTTGAATTTATGTACCGTGCGCAGGTCTCGGGCAATGGCGACAAGGCGCTCCATTGTGTAGTCGGGGTTACGCACCACCCCACTGCTAAGAAACAATCCTTCGATGTAGTTGCGCCTGTAGAACTCCATTACAATTTCCACCAGTTCATGCACCGCCAATGTTGCCCTGCGGATGTCGTTGCTGCGGCGATTCACGCAATAGGCGCAGTCATACATGCAGTAGTTCGTCAGCATCACCTTCAGCAACGATATGCATCTGCCGTCGTCAGCGAAACTGTGGCAGATGCCCACGCCGCCTACGGTGTTACCCACCATGCCTTGCTTGCCGCCACGCACCGTACCGCTCGACGAACACGACACGTCGTATTTAGCCGATTCAGCCAATATCTTCAACTTCTCTATAGTCTTGTCTGTCAGCATGATAGATAACCTTTCGCAGTGATGATGAATTTCAGATAAACGTAAACAAGAACGGATAAACATGTCCGTCCTTGTTCCTTATGGTCGGGAAGACCAGACTCGAACTGGCGACCACACGCCCCCCAGACGTGTACGCTAACCAACTGCGCTACTTCCCGAAATTGCGGTCTCTTTATATTCCCGAGAAACATCCTCCAAACGATGCCCTCTCCAAAACCACACGCAAAGTTAGTGATTTTTTCGGACATGGCAACGTTTGAAGGATATTTTTTTATAATTATAAGTGATGTAGAGTATCCCCCGAAAAGATAGCAGCCATTGGAGGCAAAAGTAGGCAGCAACAGCCCCGAAAAGTTGATAGCAGTTAAGGGCAAAAGTAAACAGCCGTTGCCCCCAAAAGTAGGCAACGGCTGAGCGAACTAGTAGACAACTGCCGGCATAGATAATCTGCATTCGCCGACTATTATAATTTGTCACGGCTGACTAT
>JAFLUT010000093.1 GCA_022508665.1 Prevotellaceae bacterium
CCGTGACAAATTATAATAGTCAGCCAATGCAGATTATCTATGCCAGCGGTTACCTACTAGTTCGGTCAGCCGCTACCCACTTTTGAAGGCAACGGCTACCCACTTTTGAGGCTCACCGCCGTTACCTTTTTGGGGCAACCGCTACCTGTGTTTTTGGGCAACCGCTATCATCTGCATGCGGTGTTCCTTCCCTCCCATTTTTCTTCGCCAATGTCCATTTTTTATCCTTTTTCTTTGCGACTAATTAAAAAATCGTTATCTTTGTAGCCCAATAGTGTGGCAGAATGCGGCGGCGTGGAAAAGAGCATAAAACCTATATCAAACATCTAAACCATCATGGCAACACCCCATATATCCGCAAAAGACAGCGATTTTGCAAAGACAGTCCTCATGCCCGGCGACCCGCTCAGGGCAAAGTTCATAGCAGAGACTTTCCTCACGGACGCAAGGCTTGTCACGTCTGTGCGCAATGTCTTGGGCTATACAGGCACTTACAAAGGCGTGCCTGTTTCGGTCATGGCAAGCGGTATGGGCATGCCAAGCATAGGCATCTATTCCTACGAACTGTTCAAGTTCTACGGAGTGGAGAACATCATCCGCATCGGCTCGGCTGGCAGTTACCGCGAGTGGCTGAAGGTGATGGATGTGACATTAGCGGAGAGCGCTTACAGCAACTCCACCTACGCACAAATTCAAGGCGGATGTCTTGACCGCAACATCAAACCGAGCGCAGAACTTAATGCAGCAATCAAGCATACCGCCGAGGCAATGGGCATAGAGTGCAAGATGAGTGTAGTGCATTCGAGCGACGTGTTCTATGCCGACCCTTCGCAAGGCACATGGCAGGAACTGGCTGAGCGCACAGGCACTGACTGCGTGGAGATGGAGAGTTTCGCCCTGTTCCACAATGCCAATGCACTTGGCAAACGTGCCGCCTGTCTGCTGACAATCAGCGACTCCTTCGTCGACCATGTGGAACTGACCGCCGAACAGAGGCAGAACTCTTTCACGGAAATGATGACGCTGGCATTGGAGGCGGCAATAAAATTATAGTATAAATTACCTAATTAACCTATTTGATATTATGAAAAAAATTTACTTCGCTATTTTATCGTGTCTGTTGGCATCGCTCTCGGCAAATGCACAAGAGGATGTAACAGAGAAGTACATCAAGAACCCCGATTTTGAAATCAACTATCTGACCTACTGGACAACATCGGGAATGCAAATGCAAAACAATGCAAGTTTTGGCAAGCATGGCGGTGTCTATGTGGAAAAATGGGTGGCAAGCGGCTCGGTCGGCACTGGCTATATACGCCAAGAGTTAAAGAGTCTGCCACAGGGCAAGTACACCCTGACAGTAAAGGCAAAACTCACAGGAGGCACACAGAAAGGAGCCGTAATTTTTGCAGGTGACTCAACAACAACCGTGACGGACGAGGCCGATTATTCGGTGGACTTCACTCATCTGCACGGCAATATCACCATCGGTCTGAAATTCACAAGTGCCACAGGCAACTGGGTATGCTGCGACAACTTCCGCCTTGTCCGCCATGGCGATGCCTACGAAGGAGCGGCAGAGGAGGATGCCCGTCTGTATCAGGCAGAGCGTGATTCACTCGCCAATCTGTATGCCAATGCAAGTGGCGCAACTCCTACCGTTGTGGGCAGCGACTATATAGCCATTGGCTCAACATTTGCGTTGGGAAGGTCTACGATAACCAACAACGGAGCAAGCATCAAGGAGCGTGGCTACTGCTACTCGACAAGCAATCCCGAGCCAACGGTAATGGACAACACCTCCACCTACACCTACTCTCATGAGGGTATTATATATGTAATAGAGCCACTCGCCCCACAGACCTTTTACTGGGTGCGTCCTTACGTCATCACGAATGACAATGTTGTGGCATACGGAGAGCCTAAATACATTGCCACTCTGCCAAAAGGCGGCAGCACATGGACATACGGATATGAAGGCAATGACGAGCAGAACGCACGCATTGTGCAGGCGGTCAACAACGGCATCGTAAACTACAATGACTGCATGGGCTTGAAGAACTTCAATCTTAATTCACACTATGTATACGGCGCAGGAGCAGGAGACGGAACAGCCGACTGCAACTACGAAGGCTGGATGAGAATCAGTCAAAAAGAAGCATATCAGCGAACAGGCACAGTACAGCACGAGTTCGCTCACGGTGTGGGTGTTGGCACAGCACCTAGTTGGAGTGACACGAACATACACAAGTGGGAATGGTTCGGTCGCCGTGCCAACGACCTTGTGAAATTCTTTGAGAACTCCAATAATGTGCAGGTGGTTGGCGATGGCACACACACGTGGGCTCAGAACACTAACGGACGCACAAACGCTCTCATCAACTACGGAATAAACGGGGCAGGTGAGGACAACAACACCCAACTCCTTTACCGTGCCAACGCCATGCTGGTGGAGGCAGAGCATGAAGACGGTCTTAACGCTCGTCCAAGTTACCACAACGGAACACCATGCTACTCTTTCGCATACTACCCTAACAAGAAATACTACCTCATGAACAAATCCGACGAATGCGGACTTGGGGAGGGATTGCTTTATCAACTCCGTGTCACATCCATTGCTTGGAAATCATATAAGAACTGCGAGGTTAGTGATTCCGCCGCATGGTATATAGAGTATATCCCTGCCAGTGGATATTACACGTTCAAGAACGTTATGTCGGGCAGGTATCTGACAAATAAAGACAACAACATTGCTCTTAGAACAGCGACACGACCAACCAGCACAGAGTATTTCCAGTTGATGCCCGACCGCACAGACGTGACTATCAACCATGACGGCAAAAAAATAACTACTCACGGATACTGGTTCACATGGTACAATACCGAGAACAAGGCTATGCAAGCCAGCGCATTGGATGAAAAGACTGGATATGGAACGATATCTCAGAAAACGTTCAATTCCTCCAATTCCGCTACAAACCAGCAATGGATAATCATCAGCGAGGACGAACTGGAGAACTACAACATGAGGCCTGCAGTACCTACTGACATTGGCACTATCACTATTGACGACAAGGAGGTGGAAGGCGTAAAGACAGTCGTAGGCATCTACACCATTGGTGGCGCTAAATTGAGCAGCACGCAGCCGGGTATCAACATCATCAGATACAGCGACGGTACAAGCAAGAAGGTGTTCGTTCAGTAAACGATTATAGGCAAACTGTAAAAAAGACTGTTCAGTACTAAACGTAATGGACAGTCTTTATAGATTTTTATAGAAAGGAATATAAAGAGATATAAAATGAATTGTAATTGCAATCATATAAGAAAGGCAATGCTTGCCATTCTTATGCTGTGTTCTGTGAGCATGCACGCTAAGCAGAAAGTCGATTTATGGCCTGACGGCACAGAAATCGGCGAATGGTTCAGACAGACGGAGGCTGTGAATGTCAGCGCATTGGGCAAGCAGTACAGAGTAACTGACTATGGCGTTGTGAATGACGGCAAGGTGCATACTGCCGAAATGCAAGCGCTCATTGACAAAGTGGCAGCAGACGGCGGCGGCGTTGTGGTTGTGCCAGAGGGTACGTATATGACAGGCGCAATCTTCTTCAAGCAGGGTGTGCATCTGCACATCTATGACGGAGGCACGCTCATGGGGAGCAACGACCCGAGCGACTACCCTATCGTGAAAACTCGCATTGAGGGAGAGACGTGCCTGTACTACTCTGCCCTCGTGAATGCCGACGGACTGGACGGCTTCACCATTTCGGGCAAAGGCACGATAGACGGCAATGGCTACACATTCTGGAAACACTTTTGGGAGCGTCGCACATGGAACCCACGATGCACCAACAAGGACGAGCAGCGCCCACGCCTTGTGTATGTGAGCAACTGCAAAAACGTGCAGATAGACGGAGTGAAACTGCAGAACTCCGCTTTCTGGACTACACATATATATAATAGCGAGAACGTGAAACTGCTGCGTCTGCACATCTACTCCCCTGCCCGACCAGTGAAAGCGCCAAGCACCGATGCTATAGACCTTGACGTGGTGAAAAACATCCTTGTGAAAGACTGCTACATGAGCGTGAATGACGATGCCATCGCCATCAAGGGAGGCAAAGGCCCATACGCCGACTACTGGCGGACGACCTATAACGGCATCGACATCAGCAAATTCCCCGAAATGATTGGCGACGGAGGAAACGAAAACATCATCATCGAGGACTGCGAATATGGCTTCTGTCATGGATGCCTCACCCTCGGCAGCGAGTCGGTGTATGACCACAATATCATCCTCCGACGAATAAAGGTCAACGAGGCGAACAATCTGCTGTGGCTGAAGATGCGCCCCGACACTCCGCAACAGTATGAGTATGTGACTGTTGAGGACATCGAAGGCAACGGAAAGAACTTCATCCTTGTCGCTCCGTGGACACAATTCTACGACCTCAAAGGACGTGAGAGTGTGCCGATGTCATATTCCGACCATATCACGATGAGGAACATAACATTCGATTGCGATGTTTTCTTCAACGTGAAACAGCAGGAAGACCAGTATCATCTTAGCAACTTTACCTTTGAAAACCTCGATGTTCGCGCCAAGAATGCCGATTTCCATCAGGAATATGTAGAAAATTTCACGGTAAAGAATGTGAAAGCGGTAAAAAAGTGATAACTTTGCATTTGGAAAGAAATAATAACAGGTATTTATGAATTGGTTGATAGAACTATTCACAACTGGCGGAGGAGTGGCTCATACGGTGATTTTGTATGCATTGGTCATTTCTCTCGGCGTGTTTCTTGGCAACAGAATAAAGTTTGGCAGCGTGTCGCTCGGCGTGACGTGGATACTCTTCGTCGGCATCCTCGCTGGCGACTTGCTGATGCGTGGCGGCATTCAAGAGGACTTGGATGTGATGAACTTCATTCAAGACTTCGGACTTATCCTGTTCGTGTTCAGCATAGGTCTCCAAGTCGGGCCTTCGTTCTTCACATCGCTGAAACAAGGCGGCTTGAAAGCCAACGGCGTGGCGGCAGGAATTGTGGGGCTAAACATCGTTGTGATGCTCGCTCTGTATTACGGACTTCGCAACATCATCCCTGCAGCGAATAACCTGCCAATGATGGTCGGCACGCTGTGTGGCGCTGTGACCAACACTCCGGGACTTGGTGCAGCCAATGCGGCACTTGACCAAATCAACCAGATACACCCGTTTGCAGGAGGCGTGCCGGTGATTGCCAACGGATACGCCTGCGCCTACCCTCTTGGCGTTATGGGCATTATCGGCAGTATCATACTCATCAGATACATTTTCAAAATCAATTTCAAGGCAGAGGAGGCACACTTCAACAAGAGAAACAACAACGAGGCGATTAAGCCACACCTAATGACTGTCAGCGTGTTGAACCCTGCCATTGCAGGAAAGAGCGTTTTGCAGGTCAGAGGCTTCATCGGCAGGGATTTCGTTTGTTCGCGAATGCTCCACAATGGCCACGTCGTTGTGCCGAACAGGGAGACACTACTCAATGTCGACGACAAACTCTACATCGTATGTGCCGAAGAAGATGCTGATGCAATCATCGCTTTCATAGGCCCTATTGTTGAGGTGGAATGGGACAAGCAGGATGTGCCTATGGTGTCGAGAAAGCACACTGTGACTAAGGACAAAATCAATGGCAAGACGCTCGGCAGCCTTCACCCAAGTTCGATGTATGGCGTGAATGTCACTCGTCTCTATCGTTCTGGTATTGAACTCTTTGCCAGCCCGAGCGTCATCCTTCAGGTGGGCGACACGCTTACCGTTGTGGGCAAGGAAGACGATGTTGACCGTTTCGCAAACAAGATTGGCGACAAGCAGCAGCAACTCGAGAAGCCAAACATTCTTACTCTCTTTGTGGGCATCTTGGTAGGTATCATCTTCGGCATGCTCCCAATCAGCATACCGGGAATGTCTATGCCAGTGAAACTGGGTTTGGCAGGTGGTCCGCTCGTCATTGCTATACTGTTCGGCAGATTTGGCTACAAACTGAAACTGGTGGCATATACCACCAACTCCGCATCGCTTATGATACGAGACATCGGCTTGGTTCTTTTCCTCGCAAGCGTAGGCATCAAGGCTGGTGGAAACTTCGTAGATACAGTACTGAACGGAGGTATTCACTATGTGTGGATGGGCTTCTTGATAACCGTTATTCCTTTGATTACCATGGCTATCTTCGCCCGTGTGAAATGGAAGATGAACTATTTCCTCCTAATGGGCATTATGAGTGGCGCAACGACCGACCCGCCAGCCTTGGCGTTCAGTACGGCTAATGCTAACAACGGCATACCGTCTGTGGGGTATTCAACGGTTTACCCACTCTCAATGTTCCTACGAATTATTACGGCGCAGGTAATCATCTTACTCTTATGCAGTTAAGCCTCAACAGCATAGCAGATGCACTCTTGCAGTCAGCAGACATACCTCTGTTGACTGCATTTGTGCTTGGTGTGCTGGTGGCTCTCAACCCCTGCCAACTCGCCATCAGCGTGTCGGCATTGGCTTACGAATACCGCAACGGCAAGGGAATGAAGGACTGCATCATGTATGCACTTGGCAGAGCAGCCACATACACCCTGTTAGGCTGGGTCACATTGTGCTTGATAGGCGGCGGAAGAAACATTGACGGCATACGTGAAACGCTTTCGCATGCAGAAGCGGCTGTGCCATACGTGCTGATAGCACTGGGCATCTACCTGCTATACAGAACATTTCGCTATCATCATCACGACGGCGAGAACTGCCACAACAGCAGAAAAATCATCCGTCACAACGGCTCTTTCGGGTCGCTCATCCTTGGCATGACCCTTGCCCTCGCCTTCTGTCCCGAAAGCGCTATTTTCTATTTCGGGATGATGATTCCTCTGAGCGTGTCAAGCCATGTCGGGGCAATTGTTCCGCTTGTCTTTGCCCTCGCCGCAAGTCTGCCTGTCATTGTCATCGCATGGCTTATGCACAAGGCTGTGAGCGAAGCGGAACAGTTGAGCAAAGGCTTCAAGTATTTCCAGCAATGGCTCAATGGCGTCACAGGAGTGCTTTTCATCGTCATCGCCATACTTCTGCTGATAGAAAATTGAGGCATTAAAGAACTTTTAATATAACAACTTATTAAAAAGTGATTTTTTTGTGCTAACTTCGCACATCAATTACTCATTATCGCACAAATCACCATGACAGACGAAGAGAGACGACAAGGACAAGACGAATACTCAAACAGAAGTGTCCTGCAACTATGCCGTGAGTTGCTGAGACTGCTGCTCGTTCTGCTGTGGCGAATGCTCTTGTGGTGCATCAGAAAATTTCTGAAAGGTGTGCTGTGGCTCATCCAAGCCTGTGAAGACGGTTGCTCACGGCTCAACATCTGGTGGCACGACAACAACACACAAGAGAAAGTAGCCAAGACAAAAGCGTGGCTACGCATGGCAACAAAAACATTCGGCAGGTGGTGTGTCATTGCATGGAAAGCCACGATAAAGGGTATTGTCATCGGCTCCGTCATGACGTGGAAAGGCATCAAGATAGCCACCCAAGCCACTATAAGAGGACTCATCATCGCCATAAGAGCCACTGTGCGTGGCATCATACATCTACGTCCCACAATCAAGAAGATTTGCCGTATGACGGTACAGGGGGCGAAAGCCACATGGGCATGGATGAAACGCTGTCGCAGAGGAATGAAATTGTCGCACATCAGAAGGAAGAGAGCCTTTCAGCGTTTCCGTCGCAATGGCGGAGTGAAGGGAATGATGATTGACACCTCCCGAAGCATCAAGAACGGCATACAAATGTTTATGGAGGAAGACCAAGAAGAAGCCGCCCCCGATGCAGTCACCGAAGATGATATCATGGCAGAGGAACTGGAAGAGAGGGCTAACGATGGGATAAAGTCGATAAAATACGGCAAGTCATTTATGGAAAAGGCAAAGGATTTTATGGACGGGAAGTAAAACAACATACACATAATCAAGGAATGATGAATACGAAAAAGATACTGCTTACACTGACGCTTCTGCTTACAGTAGCATTTCAGGGGCATGCCGTGCTGAAAGAAAAGAACCTCGGACAGACGCTGCATGTGCTTCGCCTCGAACTCTACAACAAATGGATGAAGCAGAAAGAGAGGATGAAGATTATGGAAGTTAGGCGCGAGGCGCAGCACGAGCAACTCATCAGCATAATGAAGAGGAGCGAGACGACCAGCCTCATCCTCTACTCGCAGGGGCAGGAGTTCACTTTCGATATGGCATACGCCTGTCAGCAAGCCACGTCGCTCTATCACGAACTGAAGAACAGCACCGTGCCTTTCGCGCAAATCAAGCGATACATCGAGGACGAGGTAGCAAGTTACGACAGCCTCATCTATTCGTTGGAGCAGATACCGCCAGCCGTAGGTCAGGCAAAGGAAGACAGAATGAAGGCGCGCGAGGAAAGACAGAAAGACCAGCGCAAAGGGGTGGATGGCAAGAAAAGTGGCAAAAAGCCTTTCACGCTCGACGCTCAGGGCATTCAAGACCGCAAGATGTGTATTGTCTACGCAACTACGCTGCGAGACAATATGAAGCGCATGATGGAGCAACTGGAGGAGGACAATCAGCACTATGAGCAACTGGCAAAGCGAGTGGAAAGGATGAACACATACGCGCAAAAGAAATACTCCACGTTGCAACAGAGCATCTTCATCGACCCCGGCACCAACTATCTCACCATTCTCTCTAAGATACCATTCCAATGGAGCAGAATGAAAGAGGACTTCAACACGAAGTACAAACCACTGGAAGAGAAGAACAACAGCGGCAAGTTCCACACATACAGTTCCGAATGGCGAGGTCCTGTCGTTATGTTCGTCAGCGTCTTCATGCTCATCTACATCTTCGGCGGAGCGGTGCTGAGCAACGTGCTGCTGCGGTGGCTCGTTCCCAAGAAGTTACGCACGGAGAAATTCAGGCAGAAACGCCCCTTGCTCATCGTGGCACTGGCAGTGCTGATATTCGCCATAGCCGTAATGGTTGCCCGCACATTCATCAAGCACAACCTCATGCTCATGGCAACAGGACTTATGATAGAAATGGCGTGGATGGTCGAAGCCATCTACGTATCGCTCATCATCCGACTGAACGGCAGCCAGATAAAGGCAGGCGCAAGGATTTACGCCCCCTTCATCCTCATGTCGCTCATCGTGATATGCTTCCGCATTGTGCTGATACCTAACACGCTGGTCAACATCATCTTCCCACCAATCCTGCTCATCTTCACACTATGGCAACTCTTCACCATCAAGCAATGCAGGAAAGACGTGCCGTCAAGCGACAAGATATACTGCACCATATCCCTCATCGCCATGTTCGCCTCATGCATCCTCTCATGGATTGGCTATACGCTCATGGCAGTGCAAATCCTCGTGTGGTGGATGTTCCAACTCGCATTCATCGCCTCCATCATCTGTTGCTACGACCTCATGGAGATATACGAACTCCGCATACTGAACAAGCACATCAGAAACAAATACGGCGCGGAAGTGGCAGACAGCGAAATAGCCCTTCACATGAAACGTGGCGACTTCGTTGACAAAACGTGGTTTCACGACTTCATCAACCGCGCCCTGCTCCCCATCTGCGGCGTAGCATCAATCTTCTTCAGCGTCTATTTGGCAGCAGGTATATTCGACCTCCGCCAACTGTGCATCAGTTGGTTCATAAAAGTCATGCACCTCAGCAACTTCCTCTCCGCATCGGCATTCCGCATCTGCCTCGTTGCCGCTCTCTTCTTCCTATTCCGATACATCAACTACCTCGTCCGCTCCGCATGGTTCAAGTATCGCAAGACAAAGGACAACAAGACCTTCAACGAGACACTGGCTAAGAACATCATAGCCCTGATAATATGGGGCATCTACATCATAGCCGTGTTCATCATGCTCAACGTGCCAAGCACGGGCATCGCCATCGTCACAGGAGGACTCTCCACAGGTCTCGGTTTCGCATCCAAGAGTCTGCTCGAAAACTTCTTCTACGGCATATCCCTCATGACCGGGCGTGTGCGCGTTGGCGACTACATCGAATGCGATGGCATCACGGGCAAGGTGGAGAGCATCACATACCAAAGCACACAAATCACCACCCTCGACGGCAGCGTCGTAGCCATTCTCAACTCCGACCTCTTCAGCAAGAACTTCAAGAACTTGACCCGAAATCACCAATACGAACTGCTCCCAATCCCCTTTGGCGTGGCGTATGGCACAGACGTAGAGAAAGTTCGCAAAGTTATTCTCGAAGGCATAAAGCCGCTCTGCAAGAAGACCCCCGACGGCCGACAAATAGTCAACCCTGCCAACCCAATTTCCGTTGTGTTCGCCGATTTTGGCGCAAGCAGCGTCGACCTCAAGTTAGTCGTATGGGTGCTTGTCGACCAAAAAATAGCATTCACGGCACAAGCCAAAGAGAAGATATACCAAATTCTGAACGAGAACAACATCGAAATACCGTTCCCACAGCAAGACGTGTATATCCGAAGCATCGCAAAAGAGGAATAAACAGTGGCAACACACCACCCACATTGCCCTACACGATTTACCCACGCATGCTACTAACATCATCTATTATCACGTCAGTATGACGAAAAGATATTTATGTTGCCTGCGGTTCATCGGGTTCATGTTAATCAGTTCGGCGCTATCCAAACTTCTCTTTTCCTGTCATTTTCAACAACGGCACACCGCTGAAATGCCCTGCCGTTCACGATTACAATAGTCAGCCGTGACAAATTAT
>JAFLUT010000094.1 GCA_022508665.1 Prevotellaceae bacterium
ATTATAATCGTCAGCCAATGCAGATTATCCCTCTCAGCGGTTACCTGCTAGTTCGATAAAAGGTTGCGTCCTAACAACGGCAACGGTTCTGTTCTTTTTATGCCTACCGCCCTGCCCTATTTCCTACATTAACTGTATCCCCAAGCCAATAAAAAATGCCCCCTGTTCTCGCCGTCTGTCTTCATTTCGGCATGCATTTTCGCATTTCTGTGCATTAAAAGGGAAAATAACGTACTATAAAGAATGACAATAACAGAAAAATCTGTACCTTTGTATCCGAAATTTACAAAACCTAATGAATATGACATTTGAACTGAAACTGACAAATGCGGAGACATATATTAAATCTCTGCTTTTCATTGCGGCGAACATTGCCCTGCCACATCTTTTCCACCTCATTCCCGGCGGTGGCATAATGTTCCTTCCTATCTATTTCTTCACCATGTGCGGCACACTGTGCTATGGCTGGCGAGTAGGTCTTCTCACAGCCCTTTTCTCTCCGCTCATAGGCAACCTGCTTTTCGGCGCACCTGCTGCTCCGATGTTGCCCGACATGGCGCTCAAAGGCGTTTCCCTCGTCGTTGCGGCATCCTTGCTGATGAAGAAAAACCAGCGTTTTCCAATCCTCAATCCGCTTGTGGCGGTCGTCGCTGCATGGGCTGTCGTGGGCGTTATAGAAACTCCTTTCACAGGTGCATCCTACGCCTTTCAAGACTTCTCCACAGGACTGCCCGGCATGGCTCTTATGACCCTTGGAGGCATGGCGGCATTGAAATTGAGAAATCTTCACACTAAAAACATACATATTTAATATGGAACAAGCACTGTACGTTTATAATACGCTGACACGCAAGAAGGAGGTCTTCAAGCCTCTGCACGCTCCGTTTGTGGGCATGTATGTGTGCGGCCCAACGGTATATGGCGACGCCCATTTGGGACACGCTCGCCCTGCGATAACGTTTGACATCATTTTCAGATTTTTGCAGCACATCGGCTACAAGGTGCGCTATGTGCGCAACATCACAGACGTGGGGCATCTGGAGCATGACGCCGACGACGGCGAGGACAAGATTGCGAAGAAGGCACGGCTGGAACAGTTGGAGCCTATGGAGGTGGCACAGTATTACACCAACCGCTTCCACGAGGCAATGGATGCGCTGGGCTGTCTGCCGCCGAGCATCGAGCCTCATGCCACGGGGCATATCATTGAGCAGCAGCAACTGGTGCAGCAAATTCTTGACAACGGCTTTGCTTACGAGAGCAACGGGTCGGTGTATTTCGACGTGGAGAAATACAACAAGGTGCATCACTACGGCATTCTGTCGGGCAGAAACCTCGAGAACGTGAAGGATGCAAGCCGCGACCTCGCAGGTGTGGGAGAGAAGAAAAATCAGGCGGACTTTGCGCTGTGGAAGGCGGCTCAGCCCGAACACATCATGCGTTGGCCTTCGCCATGGAGCGACGGTTTCCCGGGCTGGCACTGCGAGTGTACGGCAATGGGCAGGAAATACTTGGGCAGCCACTTCGACATTCACGGCGGAGGCATGGACTTGGTGTTTCCTCACCACGAATGCGAGATTGCACAGGCAGTGGCAAGTCAGGGCGACCAAATGGTGACGTATTGGATTCATAACAACATGATTACTATCGAGGGGCAGAAAATGGGCAAGTCGTTGGGCAATTTCATCACGCTGCCACAGTTCTTCAGCGGCGACCACCCGAAACTTGACCGCGCCTATTCGCCTATGACGATAAGGTTCTTCATTTTGCAGGCGCACTACCGCTCTACGGTGGACTTCAGCAACGAGGCTCTGCTGGCAGCGGAGAAAGGACTGGAAAGGCTTCTCGATGCGTGGAAGGCACTGAACGCCATTGTTCCGAGCGAGAACGGGTCGGTGACCATGGACTTTGTCGATAGTCTGAAGACGAAGTGCTATGATGCCATGTATGATGATTTCAACACCCCTATCGTTATCTCCAATCTGTTTGACGCTACGAAGACTATCAACTCTATTGTTGACAAGAAGGAGAGCATTTCGGCAGACGTGCTTGAAGCATTGAAGAAAGTGTTCAGCACCTTCACTTTCGACCTCCTCGGCATAAAGCAGGGAGGTGCGTCGGCTGGCAATGCTGGCGGCAACGAGGCTCGAGAGGAGGCTTTCGGCAAGGTGGTAGACATGCTTTTGGAACAGCGTGCCAAGGCGAAAGCCAACAAGGACTGGGCTACGAGCGACATGATTAGAGACAATCTTGCTGCACTCGGCTTCGAGGTCAAAGACACGAAAGACGGATTCAGTTGGAAGTTGAACAAATAAACCGCACATGCAAAATGGAACGGTTGAAAAAGGTATTCATGATTCTTTCGCTCATCTTCATCGCTATCGGCTTCGGAGCGAGCGTTTGGCTCTACACCGTGCTGCACGACGGCATGTCGATAGTGATGATGGTGATTTTCTTTATCGCCCTCGTATGGTATGGGTTCAATGTCAGAAATATGCTTAAATCAAAATAATAATAACAATGAAAAAACTAATCATTCTGTTTCTTCTCATGCTCACAATCTCAGCCGGGGCTGCGGCAAAGAGCATGGTGATAACGCTCGCAAACAACACTAAGGTCTATTATCAGCTCGGGGGCGAAACGAACCCTATGATGCGGTTTGTAGACGGGAAAATTACTGTCGATGCCGATGACTATGAAATATCGGACATCAAGAACTTCTACATCTCTATGGAGGACGCACCTAACGCTATAGAAAGCACGATGACAGCCAGCAGCATGGTGTACAGCGCCAACACGCTTGTGGTGAAGGCAGCAGAGGCAAAGACTGTAAAGGTTTACTCTGTGGGAGGCAAAGAGGTGAATGCCGATGTGCAGAGAGCAGGTGAGGTCATCACCGTAAATCTCAACGGCTTAGATAAAGGGGCGTACATCATCAGTACAGGCGATGCGTCATTCAAGGTTTTTAAGAAATAAATGGAGGAAGTGATTATGAAGAAGATACATCTGATAGCAGCCACTCTGTTGGCATCCTTTTCCTTTGTGGCGCAAGCACAGGACAGGCCCGATACAGTATGGTTTCAGTTCAACGACCGTTTTACGGAGAACGAAATCATTGATTTGACGGGCATAGACTCGATAGAGTTCACAACGACACAAATGAAACGATACAAAACCATTCAAAGCACGGGCAAAGCGACTTCAATGTCCAAGACTTACCGCACAAATGGCGTGTATCGTTTCGACGAAATAGAGCGCTATCTTGTGAAGCCAAGACAGTATTCAAGCATTGACTTCACAAATGAAAATTCTAAGTTCTGCTTTAAGCGAAGTGCCGAAAGCGAGCATTTTGTCATCTTCTGGGAAAAGGGATTTACAAAGCAAGCCAATGGAAACCTTATTGGAGGCGCATCGTCCAGTACGTGCAACGTGAACACCCTGCTTACCAACGCTGAAAAAATATGGAAGGTGTATGTGGAAGAACTCGGATTTTTGGAACCGGGAAACTCTACGACTGACAACGTTAAGATAGAAATGTTTGTCGTCAACCAGTCAGAATGGCGGGCAGACGGCAGCGGTGAGAGAGGTACAGTATGGACTGCCGGTTCAGGCACAACAACTACCGCAAAGGAATACCAAACGGGCTTGTTCCACTGCAATGCTTGGGCTTCGAGCGACAACGTGACCGTGGCGCATGAGATTGGGCATACATTCCAGTATCTCGTAAGCGCTGACCTCGGAAGCAACCACGGATTGAACTATGCGTTAGGAGAGAACTCAAAAGGTAATGAGTGGTGGGAAGACTGTGCTAACTGGCAGGCTCACAAAGTATATCCCGCACAGCAGTTCACCGATAGAAATTATTGGGGCGAGAACCAAAAGATTCACCACCTAAACATCCTTCACGAGGATGCACGCTACAAGAACTGCTACTATCAGGATTGGTGGTGTCAGCAGCACGGGCTGAACACTGTTGCACGCGTGTGGCGTGAGTCCAATCGTCCCGAAGACCCCATAAAGGCATATATGCGTATATTCGGCCTCAACGAAGAAACCTTCGCCGACGAACAGTATGAAGGTTATGCCCACATCGCAAGCATGGACATCGACCGCTGGAAAGTCTACGGACAGCACTTGATTGGCTCTGAGCAACAGAGGCTGAAAGAAGTACCTGCTGCTATTGTGGATGAATACCTTGAAGGCGATAATTCATGGTGGATTGTTGACCCAGAGTATTGCCCTCAGAACTACGGCTACAATGCCAATCCTCTTAAAATACCTGCTGCGGGAACAGTTGTTAAGGCACAGTTCAAAGGTATTGCTGGCGCTGACGGCTACCGTGCTATCAACATTGACCGTGCAGGGTGGCGTTACGGATTGGTGGCATATTCAAGTGACGGCACACGGACATACGGCGAAATGGGACGTGGCGCAGAAGGAGAAGTCAGCATCACTGTGCCTGAGAATTGCGTAAACATGTGGTTCGTTGTTATGGGTGCCCCGATTAAATACTGGACACATGCGTGGAACGACAACGTTGATGACGACGAGCAGTGGCCATACGCTGTAAAGTTTGAAGGAACAGACCCACTGGGAGTGAGCCGCACATACGGCGAATTTCCCGAGAATTATGAGAGGAAGGACACCACAGTCGTTATCAATGCCAACCTCGCATACAGTTCAAGCAGTTACTCAAGCGTCAGAGTGCAGTACGACATGGACGCTATCAGCCAAGCGCTTGGTGTCAGCACAGCACAGTTGAAGGCTGTCAAGCAAAATGTAACACCATCAAAGACTAACAACATCTGCTTCGCAGGCATTAGCACAAATGGCACTCGCAACTACAATAAGACCGTCACTACACCGGGCGACAACGTCTATGGACACTGGTTTACCACCACCGGCAATGTATGTAACTACGATTCATCCGCAGCCGTATTCACAGAATTCTACCCCGACAAATACGGTTGCTATGTTGGTCAATACCCGGGCAGACTGAAAGCAGGTAGCACCTACGTAATACGTCAAGCCATAGTCTACACGCACACTGACGGCAAGCAGTACACTGCCACAATGGAGGTGCATCTGAATGTGAAATAAAAGCGACGTAGCCCGTAAAGTGTAACAATACGCCTAAAAATTTGGCTAATTGGCTGAAAAGGACTAACTTTGCAAACAATTTTTAACACTCGCCTCAATAATGAAACATAAAAGTGTATAACAGAGAGGCATATTATTAACTAAACACATTTATTTATGAAGAAAATTCTTCTCGCAATCGTGATGGTTGCATCAGCAGTTGCAGCAAACGCACAGACTGCAATTGATTCTTACAAATTCTTTGACAACTGGTCAATAGGTATTCAGGGCGGTGTTTATGAGCCAACCGTTGGTCAGAGCGTACTCAAAGACATGCGTGCAGGCGTAAACATTGAAGTTGCAAAGCAATTCACTCCTATCTTCGGTGTGAGCGGAACAATGTTTACTGGCATCAACGCCAACAATAACAATGACCGTGCAACTGCTTTCCTCACTTACAACCCTGCTCCAAAGACTGTGTTTGATTTCAGCAACATCAGCCTCAACGGTCTCTTGAACCTTTCAAACCTCTTCGGTGGCTACAATGGCGAGCCTCGCCCATTTGAGGTTGTTGCACGTGTAGGTGCAGGTATCGGCCACATGTGGGGTCACGTTGCAAAGAACCACGCACAGAGCAACAGCGGTATTGCAAACTTCGGTCTTGACCTCAACATCAACGCATCAAAGGCTCTTACAGTAACTATTAAGCCTGCAATCACATACTATCGCGTTTCAAAAGGTTTGGACGTAAGAAATTCACAACTCACCCTTCTTGCTGGTCTTACTTACCACCTTGGAACATGCTCCAATAGCACTCGCCACTTCAAGACATACGACGTAGGCGCTATGCAGGATGAAATCGCCCGTCTGAATGCTGAACTCGCTCAGAAGCCAAAGGAGATTATCAAGGAGGTAGAGATTATCAAGGAGGTAGAGAAGCCTGTAATTGTTGAGAAGACTATCAAGGAGGCTACACAACTGGCTCCAGTAGTTATCTTCCAGCAGGGCAAGAGCGTAATTGACGCATCGCAAAAGCCTTCTGTTGCAATGATTGCTACATACATGAAAAATCATCCTACATGCAAGGTCGCTATCAACGGCTACGCTTCTCCAGAGGGCAATCCAGAACTCAACCAGAGACTGTCTGAGGCTCGCGCAAAGGCTGTGTATGACTCTCTTGTCAAGACTTACGGCATTTCTGCAGACCGCCTTTCTTACAAGGGTCTTGGCGTGACAGACGAACTCTTCGACGAGAACGACTGGAACCGTGTAGCAACTTTCATTGAGGAAAGCAAATAATCCACACGTATTACAAAATACAACGAACAATAAGAATGGGCAGGACTCTAAATGGTCCTGCCCATTTGCTGTTTATAAGGAATGATGTGTGGCTAAATGGCTATTGATATAGTTTGAAAAGTCACATTCTGCGTTCTCCGATAATCATAAAAACCTCGTCTTTCAATTCATCAGGCAGATTTACAGCACGGAGTTGGAGAGAACGCACCCAACCTGCCACTTCGTCGTCTCGCATTGTGTAGAGAACCTCTCGGAACTCCTCCACGTCTTCTGGCGCATATTCATCGTCAGCAACTCCACGGAAGCGGTCGAGTTCCTCGTCATTATAGTATTCTATCTGCTTGCTAACAGCAGCCAGCAGACTATCCTTCTCACACACCTCGTGCTGACCGCAGCACTCCATGTCCTGCACCTGCTGAACGGTGGGCATTTCGGCAATCTCGCCCCTATCCAACTTGGTGCGCAGCCTCTTCTCTCGCAATGCACCTGCGAAAAAAGCCACTATGCCCAAGATGAGAAGTCCACAAACAAGGTAAATCATAAAGCTGTATGTATTTGAAAGCCCACACTTCGGAGGTCGCTCCAATAGCGTGGGTAGGATTTCGATACCACCTCGGGATTGTTCACACGTATCGACCCTAACCGCAGCGCCGCAGGAGCAAATGCCATAGCCATGCGGTGGTCTTCATAGGTGTCAATAGCAACCTCTGCCAGTTGCTCTGTGGCAATCGCTTGGCATGTTCCGTTCCACATAAGTTCGCTGTCGTTGCGTGACTCTATAATGAAACCCAATTTTGCGAGTTCGGTCTTCAATGCCTCTATGCGGTCGGTTTCCTTTATTTTCAGACTCTGCAAACCAGTGAAATGAAACGGCACACCGAGCATGCAGCAGGTAACAACAAACGTCTGAGCCAAATCTGGCATCTGCAAGAAGTTGTATTCCAAGAAGCCCACACGCTCGCCGCTGCGAGAGAGAACCACCGTACCGTCATCCTCAAAGCGTGTATCCACACCCAACATGGCGAACACCTCCGCACCATGGCTGTCGCCCTGCATGCTCTTGGCAAACAGACCGGGCAACACTATCTGTACATCCTCATTGCGAGAAAAGGCAACTATCTCGTACCAATAACTCGCCGCACTCCAATCATTCTCAACAAGATACGGCATTGCTTCATACCGACCATGCTTTACCACAATGCTTCGCTGGTCACTCTCCCATTCTGCAGTCGCTCCATACGCACGCATCAGTCCAAGTGTCATGTCGATGTATGGTCGGCTGATGATGTCGCCTGTCAGCACGAGCCTCAGTCCCTCTTCCATTATCGGGGCAATCATCAGCAGCGCCGATATATACTGAGAACTGACGCTGCCCGGCAGACTTATCTCCCCACCTTTAATATGCGGATTGCCAGTGATGCGAAGCGGAGGGAAACCTTCTTTCTCAACGTATGCCACCTCTGCACCCAACTCTCGCAAGGCATTCACAAGTATGCTGATAGGACGATTTTTCATGCGTTCTGTGCCTGTAATGACGAATGCACCCTCGCTCACAGCCAGCAGAGCAGACGAGAAACGCATTGCCGTGCCTGCCGCGCCAATGTCAATCACAGGCACACCGCTCTCAGTGTCTGAATGTCTGTCCGTCAGCCACTTAATCATCACATTCGTATCGTCGCAGTCGCTCACATTGTTAGGCATCTGTCCGTTACCCGACAAGGCATTTATCACCAGCACACGATTGCTGATGCTCTTCGACGATGGGAGTTCCACTCGCCCCCTCACAACCTCAGGAGCCTTTACCTCTATTTGCATCTTCGCTCAAATTTTCCACAAAGTTAGCGATTTTCTCAATATCTTTTCATATATTTGTCATCCAAATTGGCACTCTGCCAACAAAACGCTTTCCGATGAGTAAACTCCGTACATACTTACCTTTACTCCTGTTCGTATGCATGCAGGTATTTCTTTCTTGTGAGAAATTGGAAATACCTAATGACGAATATGCCAGCAATACAGAAAAAGAGGGCGATACAAACACTGAGAAAAACGGAGAGGATGAAGGAGACGAGCCACCTGCTATCGAGGCATATTCTGTTAGCGACATCAGAAACGAGCGATTTACAAACACAGAGGATGTGTATGTGGTGGGCTATATCGTAGGCTATGTGAAAACCAGCAATATGGATTTCTGCCGTTTCTCTCGGGGAGACGTGGAGACCAATATCGTCATTGCCGACACACCGATAGAAACCCTACCAGACAAGTGCATTCCCGTGCAACTCTCAACAGCCAACATCCCCTGCACAGAGACACGAACTGCCCTTAATCTTGCCAAGAATGATGTGTTGGGGCAGAAAGTTCGCTTGCAAGGCGACATAGGGAAATACATGGGGACTTACGGTCTGTTGAAGGCACGAAACCACACCTTTCTCGAGAATGACTTCGACGAGGATGAATATGAGAAAGAGAACGGAAAAGCAGATAACGAAACGGGCAACAATGAAGATGACAACGCTCCTGAAAACGGAGACGGCACGCAAGATGAACCCGAAGACGACAACACCACCAACGACTATCCCGACGCACCCGACAATGGAGACGGAGAGCAAGATGATGACAACACAACCGATGACCAGCAATGGGTTGACCTCGAAAGATACATCCATTCCCATGGCACAGAGGATGCTCCTTTCACAATAACGGATCTCAAAACCACTCTCCCCGAATATCTGAACCATTACGGTGCTTCTGAGATAGGTCACGCAGGGATGAAAGACGTGTATATATGTGGCTACATCGTTGGATTTATTCCCAAAGGTTACAGCACAATGGAGAAGACCATATTCAGCAGCGAAGGCGCATCCCAAACTAACATCGTTCTTGCCGATTCGCCCGACGAGCAGGACTGGGAGAATTGCATCCCAGTACAATTATCCACCAGTTCAGAAAGACACAAAGAGGTAAGGGATGCACTGAACCTTGCCAACCACCCCGAGAATTACAAACAGCGCTTCATCATCTTCGGTAATATCTCCGTAGAAAATGGCTATATGGGGACTCGTGGCTTAGAAAGCGCAAGAAAGTACATCCCGTGCGATGACTAATGAAGAAACATCAAAACCGTTCCTTAATCCAAGCATACACCATTTCAAGCACCTCAGGTGAAGTCGGAGCGTCAATCTGCCAATACTCCTCCTAAACGGCTGGGCGTTTGAGAAGTCAGCCGTTATCGTTCTGGATAACAAAAGGGCAGTTTGGACAATGCTAAACTATTTAACGTGAACTCGACGAACTTCGTCTTTTCGTCGAACTGATGTTAAATTAGTAACAATTTTAATCTGAATTTAAGAAAGCGAAAGTACATTAGTCATTTAGGAAGACCGCAGGCACAAGGTGTCACGTTTCCACAACGAGAGAATTACACAATTACAAACAACAGAAAACTGAATTTGTCGTAAATCTCGTTCCATTCTTATATATAGATATTTGGGCCGTGGCCTTTGTCTCTCTCAACTTTGAATGCCACCAATATTCACACCGAGAGCAAGCAGTTCGGAAGGTTCACTTCTTTCGGGCATGAACTATTCTTGCTCCAAACTTCAATCGACAATCTTTCAGGACAAAAGATAATAACTCAGTCGTTCAACAGACAGCATCCACATAGTAAAAAAGGCATATACATTGTAGGAGGTAAAGAAGTTTTAATAAAATAAAAGACCATAAGTAACAAGAAAGTTGCCTCGTGTGATCTGTATCTATACGAGGCAACTTTTCTTATTCCATTTTTCTCTCCAACATTCGTTCATCAAACATAACAATATATAATAATTGTCAAATCATCCCAGATGCCACTAACGCTTTCTCTATCTCCAACAACCTTTTCTTCTGTTCAATTTTCTCTCCTTCTCTCTCACCTCCAAATCCACCAATCTTCCCATTAGAAGCCACCACCCTATGACACGGCACATCGGGAGCGAAAGGGTTTCGCCTCAATGCCTGCCCTACCGCCTGTGCACTCCCACACCCAACACGGCGAGCCAGTTCACCATACGATATAGTCTCTCCACAAGGAACATTCAACAACTCCAAATAAACCTTTCTCTGAAACTCTGTAATGTTAGAAGCATTCATTACAATATCACGAACATCACCAATATCTGCCATTATATACTTATATTAACAATAAACTTTCTAATATATAACGAAAGAACATCTCCATATATTGCCCACATCAAGAACCACGCCGTTTTCCATGCCACACGCACCACATATCCCATGTACCACGCACCCAACTACCCCACCCCCACAAATGTACATAGTCTATCCTGCTCCCCCACATACCCACGCACACAAACGCAGACGCCCCGCCGTATCCTTCCTCTGGAAACGGCTGGGCGTCGCGAATGTCAAAAAA
>JAFLUT010000095.1 GCA_022508665.1 Prevotellaceae bacterium
ACCCCGAGATTACAAATCACGTGCTCTGGCCAACTGAGCTAAAGAGGCGGGTGGGTAAGCGAACTGCATCGCGCCGCTACGACCAAGTACCCTTGCTGCGGTCAAGCCCTGGGGGATTCCGAGGGAGCTGGCCGTACAGGACTTACCCATGTAATGCTTTTCCATTCAGCGATGCGACACTATAATGATATGCCATGCAACGCTATCCTTTTAAGCGAGTGCAAAGGTATAGCATTTCTACGAAACGGCAAAACTTTTTTGATACAAAATTATCAGAAGCGGCTTTGTACGTATTGCAAAACCACCGCTTAGCGTTTTTTTACTGTTTTTTTGCCAGTCTTTTTGTTTGTCTTGTATGCTTTCGAATTGTCAGCGTCTCGGTTTATGAGACGAGGCACATTGATGTATTTAGGTGGTTCTATCACAGGTTTGTCCTCTTGAGTTGCATCACTTTCGTTACCGAAGCGGTCAATAGCGGTTACTGCATAATGGCGAACTTTCAATGCTCTGCCCACAAGTTCGTATTCGGTATCACGTATGTTTGTAGCAATCAGGTTTTCGGATTTTGTAACATCTACGGGGTAGATGTTCGAGCCATATACATTATATAATATATAGTCGTGTGGATGCTTGGATTTAGAGGTGTTGGTAGCAGATGATGCCCAAAAGAGTTTTCCTTTGTCATATCTAATGTATGCAGGAGGCATCGGAGAGACAGTGTCGGCTGTCCATGTCATGCGTGCAGTAAGGGCAGGATAAGAAAAAAACTCATCACAAGCAGCGTCATATATGCCCTTCACGTTGTTTGTAAGAAACTCTCCACGGTAGAATGCTATGCCTCCTATGCCGCTATGGCGTGCGGTGTGCATTTCAGCCCTCACGTCGTTCAGTTGCCACCTGCCCTCTCGTGGGTCAAGGAAGTATATGCCGAGCCCGGGGATGATAGGATGGCCGTAGCAGTTTTCTGCCCAGTCGAAAAGGAAGGGGTAGAAATTGTTGCCAACGAAATACATCATCGGGAAAAGCATGTCTTGGTAGTTCTCTCGCAACCAAAGGCGAGGGTCTTGATATACAGCGTGATAGCAGTTCCAACCGCCGGCACTGTATCGATGTGTGTCGCAGTATTTCCCTACTGGAGAACTGCTGAGTTTTACCCACGGCTTCATAGGCTTCACGGCATCGTGTACGGCACGTACAATGCGTGTGATGTTGTCACGTCTCCATTCTGTCTTCGACAATCCGCTGGAACGTGGATAAAATTCATCATCGGAGAAGTTGTAACTTTTTTCTGGATAGCGGATATAGTCGAGCGAAATGCCGTCAATGTCATAGTTTTCAGCAATTTCCTTGCAGATATTGGCAATATAGTCGGCTGTCTGCGGTTTTCCGGGTATCATAAACATTTCCCCTCCCTTTGCCGTCTTGACCAGTTCACGGTGTTTCTTCGCAAGTGATGCCGAGCCATAACCGCTCTGCCGTTGAGTTGTACCGATAGGTATGCACACCACCCATGCGTGGAGTTCCATGCCTCTCTTGTGGCACTCGTCGATGCAGAATGCCAAAGGGTCATATCCCGGGTCTTTGCCTGCAACACCCGTCAGACATAGTTCCCATGGCTCTATTTTCGAGGGATACACCACTGCGGCACGTACACGGGTTTGAAAAATCACGGTATTGATGTTCGCTTTCTTATAATTGTCAAGTATTTTTACCAACTCTGCCTTTTGCCTCTCCCTGCTCGCAGTGTCAGTCGCCTTTATTCGTGGCCAGTCAAGCCCTCCGATAGTGGTCAGCCATACGGCCCTTGTCTCTCTCAGAGGATGAGTCGGGAACAGATGAGGCAGAAACTCTTCCGTTTCCGAAAGGTATCCGTCAGCGTCCGTTTCTTCATATATGTTTGTTGATTGTCCTTTGAGTGTTGGAGGTAAAAATAGAAAAAGCGCAAATAATATCAGTACATTATATATATAATTCATTATATTCGTTGATTTTTTTGCAAAGATACAGTTTTTTTCCTACTTTTGTATTCTATTTATCGTATTAAAGCAGAAAATGGTTACATTTATAGTCTCTCTCATATTACTGATTTTAGGCTATTTGGTTTATGGAGCGTTTGTTGACAGGGTCTTTGGCTCTGACCCTCAGCGTCGCACGCCATGCTATACGTCTAACGATGGCATTGACTATATGCCTATGCCGACATGGAAGGTTTTTCTCATACAGTTCCTCAATATCGCAGGTACAGGTCCTATTTTCGGCGCCATTCAAGGCATATTGTTTGGTCCCGGAGCATACATCTGGATTGTGCTTGGCTGCATATTTGGCGGAGCGGTGCATGACTATATGTCGGGAATGATAAGTCTGCGCAGCAACGGCGCAAGCCTTCCCGAAATCATAGGAGACAATTTAGGGCAGACGATGCGAGTGGTGATGCGTGTGCTGTCTCTTGTGCTGATGATATTGGTAGGTGCGGTATTCGTCACTACCCCTGCCGACATTCTTGACGGCATGATGCCCAACAATGGCTTTCTTTGGTCGAAACAGTTTTGGGTAATCATCATCTTTTTCTATTACATATTGGCAACCCTTTTGCCTATCGACAAACTGATAGGCAAAATTTATCCCATTTTCGGAGTGGCACTGTTGGTTATGGCTTTGGGTGTTGGCTACGGGGTGTTTGCCTATGCAGGCGAGATGCCCGAAATGACGGAAGTGTTCAGCAGTCATCATCCTTCATCTACCATTCCGATATTTCCGGGGTTGTGCATCACTATCGCATGCGGTGCAGTGAGCGGTTTTCATGCCACTCAAAGCCCTATGATGGCACGGTGCATGAAGAACGAGAAATACGGTCGTCCTATATTTTATGGAGCAATGATTGCCGAAGGTCTTGTGGCGCTCATTTGGGCAGCGGCAGCGATAAAATTTGCTGACAGCCTCGATGCAGCAAAACTTTCTGAAAACATTGGCATGCCAGTAAATACTCCTTATGAGAAACTTCTTGCAGCCATGACTAATCCCGAAACGGGCAAACCGTCTCCTGCTTTATTGGTAAATGCTATTTGCCACAGTTGGCTCGGCACGGTCGGTGCTGTCCTTGCCGTGCTTGGAGTGGTCGCAGCGCCTATCACGTCGGGAGATACAGCATTTCGCTCGGCTCGTCTCATCGCCGCTGACTTCATGCGGTATAAGCAAAATAAACTTTACAAGCGTCTTGCCTTATCGCTGCCTCTTTTCATGCTGAGCGGAGTGCTTATGTACGTCAATTTCGATATTCTTTGGCGTTACTTCGCATGGTTCAACCAGACGCTGGCAGTCTTCACCCTATGGGCAATAACTGTTTGGCTTACAAAGAGAAGCGTGGCAGAGAACAGCAAGCGTTATGCCTATATCATTTCGCTTGTACCTGCCGTATGGATGACACTTGTATGTTCTACATATATACTCATTGCTCCCGAAGGATTTCAGTTGAACCACACACTGGCGTATGCCCTTGGCGGTTTCGTAACCCTCGGAATAACTGTTGGATATATTCTTTGGACAAAAAAACTTACAAAAAGATGAAACGTTACATTTGGCAACCAATAGCATTCTTCGTCGCTGGACTTGGATTTTACATTTACAATGGGGTGATATGGAACACATGGGACAAGTATTTGCCTCTCATTGCAACGTATGCTATTATTTGCAGCGGACTTGCATGGGCTTTATATACAAAGGAAAAACTCAAAAATAAATGATATTATGAAGAAAATTATTTTCACACTTCTCCTTGCCATTGTTGGCATTGGCAGTGCATCTGCACAGTTTGAGAAAGGCAAGTATTACCTTGGTGCAACAACAAACGCAGCCGGCTTGTCTTACAGCAAGAGTTCTGAATTTGGCTTCAACCTCGGAGTGAACGGAGGATACATGTTTGAGGAGGCTTGGATGGTCATAGGCGAGGTTGGCATCGATTTCCACAATTCAGACTTTCAGCAGTTCTACGCAGGGGCAAAATGCCGTTATCTCATTAAACAGAATGGGCTGTTCCTTCAACTTGGAGCAAAATATGTGCATGGCTCGCCTAACTTCAACGACTTGCAACTCACTCCCGAAGTTGGCTACTGCTTTTTTCTCAACCACCATCTGACAATCGAGCCATCGCTCTACTATGATATCTCGCTTACAGACTTCGCCGACAAGAGCAAAGTGGGTGTAAAGGTTGGTTTGGCTTGGTACTTCTAAACATCATCTAAAATCAAAAACTTATGCTAAGTGTAGAAGAACTGAACGACCGCCTTATCGACCTCGCATTTGCCGAAGATATAGGCGATGGCGACCATACCACGCTGTGTTGCATCCCTGCTGATGCTTACGGAGAGAGCAAGTTGCTCATAAAAGAAGAAGGCATATTCGCAGGTGTGGAGATAGCCAAAGAAGTGTTCCGCCGTTTTGACCCAACAATGGAGGTTGAGGTATATATTGAAGACGGCGCACACGTCAAGCCGGGAGATATTGTAATGTCGGTAAAAGGCAAAGAGCAGAGCCTCCTCCAAACGGAGCGTCTTATGCTCAACATCCTTCAGAGAATGAGCGGAATAGCCACAATGACACACAAGTATCAGCAAGCGCTCATTGAGGCTGGCACAAAAACACGTGTGCTTGACACTCGCAAGACCACTCCGGGTATGCGTATGCTTGAGAAAGAGGCGGTAAAGATTGGCGGAGGCATGAACCACCGCATTGGTCTTTTCGACATGATACTTCTGAAAGACAACCATATAGACTTCTGCGGAGGTGTTCACAATGCCATTTCCCGTGCCAAGCAGTACTGCAAAGATAATGGCAAAGACCTCAAAATAGAGTGCGAGGTACGCAATTGGAAAGAGTTGGAGGAAGCCCTTGCCGAAGGTTGCGACCGCATCATGTTCGACAACTTCACTCCCGAAGACACTGCCAAAGCAGTGAAACTTGTTGCTGGACGTGCTGAAACAGAGTCCTCTGGCGGCATTACCTTTGACAATATGATACCATACGCCAATGCAGGTGTGGACTTTATCTCTTTCGGCGCTCTCACTCACAGTGTGAAAGGACTTGACATGTCTTTCAAGGCGGCTGGTTCTGATAAATTAGTAATCAAGTAGTTATATAAGAATGAAACGGATTATATTTTCTATAATGGCACTCATTTCGGTGAGTGCTTTTGCATGCACCAACATCATCGTCGGCAAGGCTGCGTCCGCCGACGGAAGTGTGATTGTAAGTTATAACGCAGACTCATACGGCATGTACGGAAACATCTACTGGCACGTTGGCGGCACTCATGCGGCAGGAGAAAAAAGGCATGTATACGACTGGGATACAAACAAGTATCACGGAGAAATACCACAAGCAGAGCGCACATACAATGTCGTGGGGCAGATGAACGAGAACCAAGTGAGCATCACCGAAACCACCTTTGGAGGCCGTGAAGAACTGTGGGAGACAGAGGGCATTATCGACTATGGCTCACTGATTTACATTGCCTTAGAGCGTGCCACATCCGCTCGCAACGCCATCGACATAATGACCTCACTCATAGATAAATACGGCTACTGCTCAGAGGGAGAAACTTTCTCTATCTGTGACAAAAACGAAGCATGGATAATGGAGATGATAGGTAAAGGCAAAGGCGAAAAAGGTGCGGTGTGGGTCGCTGTACGCATACCCGACGACTGCGTGTCTGCACATGCCAATCAGAGCCGCATCACTCGCATCAGCCAGTTTGACAAGAAGCAAGTGCTTTATTCCAAAGATGTTATCAAGTTCGCTCGTCAGAAAGGCTACTTCACTGGAAAGGACGCCGACTTTTCCTTCCGTGACGCCTATGCCCCTAACGATTTTGGGGCAGTACGCTATTGCGAAACACGAGTATGGAGCATCTTCAACCGCTACTGCGACGGCATGGACAAATACGTCGAATACGCCAAAGGCAACGACCTCAAAGGCGAAATGCCGCTCTACATTCAGCCAAACAGAAAGATTGCCGTGCAGGATGTGATGAACGGAATGCGCGACCACTACGAAGGCACACCATTCGACATCCAAAACGAAATAGGGGCAGGTCCATACAACATGCCCTACCGCCCTACACCACTCTCGTGGAAGGACGGCGACAAGTCATATTTCAACGAGCGTCCAGTTTCCACCCAGCAAACAGCATTCTGCTTCGTCGGTCAGATGCGGAGCAACCTGCCAAATACCGTTGGAGGCATCTCATGGGTAACGAATGACGACCCCAACATGGCGCCATTCGTTCCGCTCTATTGCTCTATCACATCCATGCCCGAATGCTTCCGCAAAATAGCAGATAAGCAAGACGATGTGACCTTCTCGTGGAACTCTGCCTTTTGGCTTCAGAACACCGTCAGCAACATGGTATATCCATATTACGATAAGATGTTCCCCGACTTGAAAGCCAAGCGTGAACAACTCGATTCAATCTTCTTCGAGGTGGTGAAGAAAAATGATTCATGGGCAACCCAGACAGACAAAGAGCAAATACGCAAGAACGCCACCGAACAGTCTCAAGCCTGTGCTACATACATGATGAAACAGTGGACAGACCTATTCAAATACCTCGTCGTAAAGCACTTCGACATGGCGGTAAAGAACGTTGACGACCAAGGCAACTTCAAAAAGACTGAACACGGATTGGCTGAACCACCTGCTCGCCCGGGATACCCCGAAGCATATCGCAAGCAGATAGAAAAAGAGACAGGTGACAAATACCTGATGAAACAATAAATTAGAGATTTAACGACTTTTAATAGACAAAAAACAACATCTATATTCGCAAAAAAGGGGAGATGCCTATTGCATCTCCCCTTTACTCTTTATAAAAATCCCTGCCCTTTCAGAGCCTCTATCAGTCCTGCCGACATCGCTTCGTTGTCCTTGCGCGTATATCGGCAATCGGTAAAGACTTGGGCAAGATTTTCCTTATTGTTGATTTTCACAAAATTCAAATTCTCCTCCAACTGTTCCTTAAAGTAATAGATAATATCCAACTGGTTAGGCGTGTAGTCACGATAAGTCTCCTCATGCAAATATGCCAGATGAGGCAGACGGTCAGGCTGTTCAGGCTGTTCGTCGGGATAGCCAAGAGCAATTGTGGCTATTGGGAAAGTCAGTTTAGGCAATTTAAGCAAGTCTATAATTCCTTGTGGATTATAGAGCGTTGTGCCAAGATAACACGTGCCGAGTCCTGCCTCCTCTGCCAACGTGCAGAACGCCTGCACATACAACAGCGTGTCGCTTGCAGCATTGAGGAAAGAGAGGAAATTGTCATACCCTGCATCGGCATTGCGCTGCTCGCACCATTTTGTGAAACGGTTGAAGTCAGCACAGAAAGTCAGCACAACTGGAGCATTCTTCACCATTGGCTGCCCGAAATGTAGCGGAGAGAGCTTCTCCTTCATTTCGTCAGAGCGAGTTACAACGACACTGTAAAGTTGCATATTCCCCATTGTTGCAGCGCGCGAAGCCTGAAACAAAAGCGCCTCCAACTTCTCCGCAGGAATATCATCCTTCTTATACTTGCGAATAGTTCGCCTTTCTACTATTGATGCCATACTAATTATTGTTTTTTGTCTTTTAATATACTCTCAAATTGTCTGTTTCCTTATTTTCATGGCAAAGTTAACAATTTCTTTCCACTTTTATTTTGCCATGTCGAAAAACTCTTGTATTTTTGTCTTTACTTAACGTTTTTATACAACCTAAACACCCTATATGTTACCTGTAGAAGCACTATCGACAACGATATTAGAAACTCTCACAGAGTTCGGCGAAGAAAAACTAAACAAAGCGATTGCGGCACACGCCAAAGGCGAAGAGTGTGAAGAGAAAGCGGAATTGCTTTCAGTATTGCAATCCGACATAGTCTCCTACCGCCCCCAGTTCGAGATAGCAGAAAAGCGCCCCGTGAGTTTAGTCTGCGACGTCGTAAAGTTCCAAAACAAGAAAGAGAAATGGGTAGCATTTGTAGGACTTCTTGACGGCTACCCATACGAGATTTTCACAGGCGTGCTTGACGATGAAGACGGAATAGCATTGCCAAAAACCGTCACAAGCGGACACATCATCAAAACCATTGAACCCGACGGAACAAAACGCTACGATTTCACATTCGTCAATCGCCGAGGCTACAAGACAACGATTGAAGGACTGTCAGAAAGATTTAACAAAGAATACTGGAACTACGCTAAACTCATCAGCGGAGTGTTGCGATACAGGATGCCTCTCACCCACGTAATCAAGTTAGTCAGTTCCCTGCAATTAGAGAACGAAAACATCAACACATGGGCTGTTGGTGTGGCAAGAGCGCTGAAGAAATACACCGTTGGAGGCGACGACACGGCAGAAGAATCAGTATCCAAAGACGACATACAAAGTGGAGAATAAAATTGTCATCGAAGGGCTACGCCTCTACGCTTTCCACGGCGTCATGGAACAAGAGCGAACCATAGGCGCATATTTCATAGTAGATGCGGAAGTCACCACAGATTTCTCCGTAGCCATGCACACCGACGAACTCATCGGAACAATCAGTTATGCCGATATCTTCGAGACGATAAAAAAGGAAATGGCTATACCCTCCAAACTGATAGAACACGTTGGCGGACGCATAGCAAAAGCAATAATAGAAGGATTTCCCGGCGTGTCGGCAGTAAAACTGAAAATACTGAAAGAAAACCCTCCAATGGGCGCCGACTGCCGAGGTGCAGGAATAGAAATAACCCTAAAAAACAAATAAATATCATGAGTACATCACAGACAAACAAAATGACAAACTATCGCTGGGTCATCTGCGCAATGCTCTTCCTTGCGACAACAGTGAACTATATGGACCGACAGGTGCTTTCCCTCACATGGAAAGACTTCATCGCCCTTGACTTCCATTGGAACGACAACGACTACGGCAGAATTACAGCCACATTCTCTATCTTTTACGCCTTCATATCGCTCTTTGCAGGCAAATTCATCGACTGGATGGGAACGAAGAAAGGCTACATCTGGGCAATTATTATATGGTCGCTCGGCGCTTGCCTCCATGCCGCCTGCGGTTGGGTGACAATGCAGGTTGAAGGCATAGGCACAATAGAAGAACTCCGTGCCGTGAAAGCCGGCACAGACCTCGCCCTTGCAATCAGCACCCTCAGCGTGTGGCTCTTCCTCGCATGCCGCATCATCCTCGCAACAGGCGAAGCGGGCAACTTCCCGGCAGCAATCAAAGTGACCGCCGAATACTTCCCCAAGAAAGACCGCGCCCTCGCCACCTCCATTTTCAATGCAGGAGCATCCGTCGGCGCACTTGCCGCCCCACTCACAATCCCCGTCCTTGCCGAACACCTTGGCTGGGAAATGGCATTCATCATCATCGGTGCTATCGGCTTCCTGTGGGCTGGCATGTGGCTGTTCATGTACTCCGCACCGTCCAAGAGCCGCTATGTGAACGCAGCCGAACTCTCCTACATAGAGTCAGACAAAGACGACACCGAAGAGCAACAGGCAAGCAATAGCGACGATGCAAACGAGATAAAACTCTCTTTCTTCCAGTGCTTCCAATACCGCCAGACATGGGCATTCATCGTCGGCAAACTAATGACCGACGGCGTGTGGTGGTTCTTCCTCTTTTGGGCGCCAGCATATTTCAGCGAACTCGGCTACAAGAGCAGCACAGGCATGGGTCAAGCCCTCATCTTCGTGCTTTACCTCATCGTCACTGTCCTCTCCATTTATGGCGGATACCTGCCCAAACTCTTCGTCGAGAAAATGGGAATGAACCCATACGCAGGACGCATGCGCGCAATGCTCATCTTCGCCTTCCTGCCAATCTTCGCCATGTTTGCCCAACCTCTCGCCTCCGTCTCCCCATGGCTTCCGTGCATCATCATCGGCCTTGCAGGTGCAGGACATCAGGCGTGGTCGGCCAACCTCTACTCCACCATTGGCGACATGTTCCCCAAGTCAGCCATAGCCACAATCACGGGCATCGGCACAATGTTCGGCGGCCTCTGCTCCTTCACTATCAACTGGTGTTCGGGCATGCTCTTCACCTACGCCGACGAGCAAGGAGCAGCCTTCCAGTTCTTCGGTGCGACAGGCAAACCCGCCGGCTACATGATTGTCTTCTGCTACTGCGCAGTTGCCTACCTCATCGGCTGGGTCATAATGAAGGCTCTTGTGCCAAAATACAAGCCTATTACAAAATAAGATACATTGCTATATACCAATAGCAAACACAACAAGAGAGGATGCCATTTCGTGGCATCCTCTCTTGTACTTTCAAGATTGATGTTTCCAATGTTGAAAACAATGCCATTTACACCATTTTCCATTGACTAACATCGGCACGTCACACTACCCTTTCGCCTCTAACCAAAACACCTTTTTCATATTCAAAACGACAACGGCGCACCTCTCAAATGCCCTGCCGTTCACGATTACAATAGTCAGCCGT
>JAFLUT010000096.1 GCA_022508665.1 Prevotellaceae bacterium
ATTATAATAGTCGGCGAATGCAGATTATCTATGCCGGCGGTTGTCTGCTAGTTCGGTCAGCCGTTGTCCACTTTTGAGGGGAGCGGTTTCCTAATTTCATGTCTGTTTGCTGTTACGCAAATGACTTGGCAACGATGAAAAAGCGCTTGCACATCTTTGTTTTTCTTTCCAATAATACGAAATAATCAAAATTATATGTACCTTTGCAAATAAGAAACAAAAAACTCGATTGATAAACCCCTAACTCCTTTTATATAATAAGAAACAGACAGTACATAGCAATTTAGGAAGACCGTAGGCACGGTGTGCCTCCCTTCCGCAACAGAGATTTAACAACAATTTTAACAACCGAAAACGGGAATTGTGGTAAATCTTGTTCCGTACTTATAAAGATATTTGAACCTTGGCTCTTGTCTCTCCTGTCCTTGAATACCGCCAAATATTCACACATAGGAGCAAGCAGTTCAGAGAGTTTACGTCGTTAGGCGTGAACAAAATGACATGCGTCATACGTGTGAACGAGACGTTGTCGAAGGAGGATTGGGACGGAATAGTGGCTCATTTTCGGAAATACTCAAATGAGTTGACGCAACATGGAGGCAATGTCCAGAAGATTCTGTTAAAGATTAAATAATATGTGTAAATAAATTTTTTAGTAATTGAACAATGGAACAAAATACAAAAAGGTGCCCATATTGTGGCGAAGAAATACTGAGTGTGGCTAAAAAGTGCAAGCATTGTGGAGAATGGTTGGAAAAAGAAAATGGCGTGGAGAAAGTTGCTCCATTCAGCCAATCTAAACAGGAAGTTGTGGCAACAGAAGCAAGTGTGGAGGAGGCGCCTAAACCAAGGAGAAAATGGTTGAATGTTTTGAAAAATGTTGCCATCGGCATTTGCTGCCTTGTGACCCTGCTGGTTGTTATAGGACTGTTCTTGCCAGACGATTCTGACGAGGATATAGACGATGAGACCGAATATGTTGTTAACGATATCTCCGACCCGGAGATAGACAAAGAATTGGATGAATTAGAAGATTCTTTTGAAGAATTGTGTAATGATGTAAATGAACTTGGTTGGGGGCCTGGCGTTGCCAAAGAAGTCAATTATTTTGAGGGGCTTCGGGAAAACTTTATAGACAACAGGAGATACCAAATGACACCTGCTCAGTTACAGCGTATCAAGGCAATTAGCAGTCGCACAAAACATTTATACTCAGAATTGGACATAGATGGGGTGTTTGAAGGATTTGAAGAGCTTGAATAATATGAAGAATAAGAAAATAAAGTCTTCTAATGATATATAAATCAGAGTTGTTTCATCTGCATTGGCAATGAAGCAACTCTTTTTAGTTTATTACAAAAATGTTTCTTCTTTTAGGAATGTTCCCTTTTGTTATCTGCCGCAAAAACTAAAGTACATCTTCTTTTTGAATATTATACTTGTTGATAAGCAATAATAGTAAATGTCGTTTATGAAAATTAGTGTTTAAGCATAGCCAAACAAAGTGAATAATAGTGTGTAATTTGTTAAAAAGAGACAAAAAAGTAATAAGGTGTTGGCAGGGCGTCGCTTTTTTGTTTCTTTTTTTGTATCTTTGCCACGAATTTGTATTATTAAAGAAAAATAATTGAGATATGAAAAAGATAGCAATTGTTGTATTTTCTTTTATGGCGGCATTCTCTGCCATGGCGCAGACGGATGACCCTGTAATAATGAAGATAAATGGGAAGTCCATTACTCGCAGTGAGTTTGAGTATTCGTTTAATAAGAATAACTCTGACGGTGTTCTCGACAAGAAGACGGTGGAGGAATATGTACCTTTGTATGTAGATTTCAAACTGAAAGTGGCGGAGGCGGAGAGCCAGAGACTCGACACGTTGTCAAGCATACGCAAGGAACTGGATGGATATAAGGAGCAAATGGTCATTCCGACTATTGTCGATTCTGCTTTCATTGAGCGTGAGGCTCTTCGTACATACGAAAACACGGCGGCTCGTTTTGAAGGGCAAGACCTGCTCAATGCCAGCCACATTCTTGTGCTGCTTCGTCAGGACGCTACGGCGGAGGATGAGCAGAAGGCAAAGGTGCGTATCGACTCTATCTATGATGCGTTGAGGGATGTGCCGCAAGACCAGTTGGCTGCTAAATTCGCTGAGTTGGCGAAGGTGGTAAGCGATGACAAGGGAAGCGCTCAGCGTGGAGGTGCGCTTGGACAGTTTGGCAGGGGCATGATGATTCCCGACTTTGAGAATGCTGCATACGCATTGAAGGCAGGCGAAATGTCAGCGCCTGTGAAATCGACTGTTGGCTATCATATCATCTATTTGACTGACCGCCATCCTTTTGAACCATACGAATATCATCGTGACAACATTATCCGTTTCCTTGAACAGCGAGGAATAAAGGAGGCGTCTGCTAATGCTTATATAGACTCTATCGCAAGGCAGAAGGGTGTTGCGAGGGCGGAAGTGGTTGATGAACTGCATGCGCAAATCATGGCTGCTGACGCTGAGCAGAAGAATCTGGCGCAGGAGTATTATGACGGCACGCTCATGTATGAGGTGGCTAAGAAAGACGTGTGGGACAAGGCGCAGAAGGATACGGCTGGTCAGGCTGCGTACTTCAAAGCCAACAAGAAGAAGTATGTATGGGAGTCTCCTCGTTTCTGCGGAATTATCATACATGCCAAGGATGCTGAGACGGTTAAAAAGGCGAAGAAACTGCTGAAAGGCGTTGCTGAGGAGAACTACTCAAAGACGCTCACAGCGGAACTGAACAAGGATTCGGTCAAGTTGGTCAGAGTGGAAAGGGGCATCTATAAGCAGGGAGACAATGCCAATGTGGATAACTTGGTGTTTAAGCAGAAAACGGAACTGAAGCCACGCAAGGATTTTCCTGTGACTGATGTGTATGGCAAGAAGGCAAAGGCTCCTCGCAGTTATGTGGATGTGCGTGGACAGGTCACTACTGACTATCAGAACGAACTTGAGAAGCAGTGGGTGGACGGACTCCGCAAGAAGTTCTCGGTTGAAGTGTATGATGACGTCGTTAAGACTGTAAATAAGCATTAAAAGATGAATATCCGTTGTTTGATTTTTGGCATTTTGTCGATGTTCTCCATTGCCGTGTCGGCTCAGAGTGGCGACAATGTGATTGATGAGGTGATATGGGTTGTCGGCGATGAGGCGATACTCAAATCGGATGTTGAGACAGCCCGAATGGAGGCTGTGCAAATGGGGCAGCGGCTGGATGGAGACCCGTATTGTGTAATTCCGGAGCAACTCGCCATTCAGAAACTGTTTCTGCATCAGGCGTCAATTGACTCTGTGGAGGTGTCGGATGCTGATGTGTTTCAGCAAGTGGACAGCCGTATAAACTATTATATTCAGAACATCGGCTCGAAGGAGAAAATGGAGGAGTATTTCGGCAAGACGACTACTCAGATACGTGAGCAGTTGTATAACCTCATAAGAGACGAGGAAATGACTGCCGAGGTGAGGCAAAATTTGGTGAAGAACATCAAAGTCACTCCTGCGCAGGTGAGACGTTATTTCCGTGAATTGCCTGAGGATAGCATTCCTTTTATCCCTACGAAAGTGGAGTGCCAAATCATCACTCGTAATCCTGTAGTTCCGCAAGAGGAGATTGACCGTGTGAAAGATGAGTTGCGTGACTATACAGAAAGGGTAAACAATGGCACAGCGCAGTTCTCAACGTTGGCGTTGCTCTATTCGGAGGATAAGGTTTCCGCTCAGCAGGGTGGGGAACTTGGGTTCGCTGGGCGTGGCTCTTACGTGCCAGAGTTTGCAAATGTGGCATTTAATCTTACTGACCCAAAATCTATCTCCAAGATTGTGGAAACGGAATATGGTTTTCATATCATACAGTTGATCGAGAAGCGTGGTGACCAGATTAACTGCCGCCACATCTTGCGTCGCCCTCGTGTATCTATGGAGGCATTGCAGCAGTGCATCAATGACCTCGACTCTATCACGGCGGAGATAAATAGAGGACTTTACACTTTCGATAATTGTGTTGCCATAGTGTCTTATGATAAAGATACTCGTAACAACTACGGCATTATGGTAAATAAAAATGACGCCACACCGAAGTTTGAAATGAAGGATTTGCCTGCAGAGGTAGCACGTGCGGTGGCAGGATTGCAGGTTGGCGAAATATCCAAGCCTTTCATCATGGTGGATAGCAAGGGCAAGGAAGTTGTGGCTATGGTGAAGTTGAAGAGCAGAACAAACGGACATCGTGCCACTATGGCTGACGACTATCAGGCTATGCTTGATGTGGTTGTAAATAAACTGAGCGAAGAGAAGATTGAGAACTGGATACGCAGCAAGCAGAAGTCCACTTATATACACATCAATGATGAGTGGCAAAACTGTGAGTTCAAATATCCGGGGTGGATAAAGTAGTGTCTGTGTAAGTATCTGTTTCTCTGATGAAAAAGCAAAGGACTAACATACGGCAGAAACTTTTGATAGGCACATTGTGCCTATCGTTCTTTTGTATGCTTTTTGCTTCTGTTCGTCCTTACACAGCAATGCCATTGAGTGCTGTGCCTGATGAAAAGCCACGTAAGCAGTCGGAGGAGGAAGTGCAACTCATACATTGTGATGTGTTGTACAAAAATCAAACGGATGTGCGTGCGGATGTGCTTGTGGGGCATGTCAGATTGTATCACGACGGCATGTTTCTTGACTGCGATAGTGCGAGGTTCTATAAGGATGACAATACGTTCAACGCTTATGGCAATGTGAAAATGGTGCAGGGCGACACGCTGACACTGACCAGTGACACATTATTATATAATGGTCCGATGCTTCAAGCTCATGCGATAGGCAATGCTGTATTGGCGCATCGCAAGTCAAAACTGACTACTCATATTATTGACTATGACCGTTTGGAGGGTGTCGGTTTCTATCCTCAGCACGGCATACTTTATGATGGAGACAATGTGCTTAATTCCGACTATGGGCAGTACACGCCCTCGCTGAATGAGGCTATATTCAAGGATAATGTGGTGCTGGATAATCCGAAGTTCAATCTGAAAACCAATGAACTGTATTACTATACGGACACGGAAGTGGCTAAGATTGTGTCTGAAACTAACATCGTGTCTGCTGATAGTACATTCGTTTATGCATTGCGTGGGGAGTATAACACACGTACGGGAAATGCGAGTCTGATGGACCGCTCTCATGTGTATAAGGATATGCGAGACATTGTAGGTGATAGCCTTTATAGCGATGGAGAGAGAGGGGTGAGTGAGGCTTTTGGCAATGTTGTGTTGACGGATGTGGAAAACCAGTGCATGTTGACAGGGCATTACTGCCGCTATGAAGACAGTACAGGAGTGGCTGTCGCTACTGACAGCGCTGTTTGCTATGAATATTCGGGAGTAGATACGCTGTATGTGCATGGAGACACATTGAAAATGGTTACTTATAATCAGAACACGGATTCAGTGTATAGAGATTTGTTTGCTTATCACAAAGTCAGAATGTTTCGCAACGACATTCAGGGGGTGTGCGACTCGTTGGTGTCGCACGAACTTGATTCATGCACATATATGTATGGCCAACCAATTTTGTGGAATGAAGGTCAACAGGTGTTCGGCGAAGAAATCCGTGTATATAACAATGACAGCACAATAGATTGGATTCACATCATAAATCAAGCGATGACGATAGAAAGGCTTGATTCTGTGTCGTATAATCAGGTAAAGGCGAAAGAAATGTTCAGTTATTTTGTGGACGGAGTGCTGGAGCATAACAACGCAAAGGGAAATGTGCTTGTGTCATACTTTATGGATGAGTCCGACGGCAATCGCATAGGCCTTAACTATACAGAAACCCCTGAATTGAACCTATACATGGAAAATAAAAAGGTGTATAAAATATGGATGTCTACTCCTAATGGAACAATGTTCCCGCCATTTGCCATTCCCGAAGACAAGCGCTATCTCCCGGGCTTTGCGTGGTTTGACCACATACGACCAAAGGATAAGGACGACATTTTTGAATGGCGAACAAAATCGGAGGAACAGATGCTGAAAAAGACTGAGAAAAAGGTCGTGCCAAAGCAACGTTTGGATGATATAAAGTAGTTTGATAAGGATGACAGAACTATTGTAATAATAGGTGTGAGGATTTGTGAATGTATAAATACAATACACATTATATATAATATATGGGATTATTTTCTGTAAGAAAGCCACGTGGCTTCAAGCACAACTACATCTACTATGACCCTCGGAAGGAAAAGTTGAAGGAGATAGATGAACGAGCGAAGCGAGAACTCGGATTGTTGCCTCCTAAGGAGTTCTCGCCAGAGGATATAAGGGGTAAGTTTGTGCAAGCAACAACTCATTTGAAGCGACGTAAGGAGAGAGGCAAGAAGCCTGTGCCATACGGCGTGTTAATCATTGTTATAGTGCTGTTGCTGCTCTTGATGCACTATCTCTATACAGGCAGAATATATCTCTGATAATCTTCTAATGACTTTCTAACAATCTAAAATTACAAGACTTTGGACGATATAATTCATCTTCTTCCCGATTCTGTAGCCAATCAAATAGCCGCAGGAGAAGTGGTGCAAAGACCGGCATCCATTATCAAAGAAATGGTGGAAAACTCTATTGACGCAGGTGCATCCAACGTGCAGGTGCTGGTTGTCGATGGCGGTAAGGCTAATGTGCAAGTGATTGACGACGGCAAAGGAATGTCGGAGACTGATGCGCGTCTTTCTTTTGAACGTCATGCTACATCTAAGATACGCAATGCGTCAGACCTATTCAACCTCTCTACAATGGGATTTCGTGGTGAAGCGTTGGCGAGCATTGCGGCTGTGGCACAAGTGGAACTGAAAACTCGCAGGCCAGAAGATGAACTCGGCACATTGATACATATTTCAGGGTCTAAGGTTGAGAAGCAAGAGCCTGTCGCTTGCCCTGTTGGCAGCAATTTCTCTGTCAAGAACCTTTTTTTCAACATTCCTGCACGAAGAAAATTCTTGAAATCCAATCAGACAGAACTGTCAAATGTCGTTGCCGACTTCCAGCGCATAGTGCTTGTACACCCCGATGTGGCATTCACGCTTTATAATAATGGGGTGGAAATGTACAAACTGCCTCAGGCATCGTTGAGGCAGCGTATTATTGACGTGTTTGGCAAGAAAATCAACGCCGATTTGTTGCCTGTTCAAGTTGAGACATCGCTTGTCAGTATCTCTGGGTATATTGGCAAACCTGAATCGTCGAAAAAGAAAGGCACACATCAGTATTTCTTTGTGAATGACCGTTACATGCGTCATCCTTATTTCCATAGTGCTGTGATGAAGGCGTATGAAAACCTTATTCCAGCGGGTGAGCATGTGTCTTACTTCATATACTTCTCTGTCGATGCATCTACGATTGACGTGAATGTCCACCCAACAAAGACAGAGATAAAGTTCGACAACGAACAGCCTATATGGCAGGTGCTGTCTGCCACAGTGAAAGAGACGATAGGCAGATTTTGCAATGTGCCGATGATAGACTTCGATGTAGAAGGCCGCCCAGACATCCCTGTTATGGGAACGCCTGCATCCATACCACACCAGCCAAAGTTGTCTGCATCGACTTACAATCCTTTTACCGTTACCAAAGAGCGTGACTTCACCCCTACTGCAGGCTGGGAGAAACTGTATGAACGTTACACTCAGCCCATTGATGCACATCCTGCACCCGAGCCAACAGAGGAACACTCTTTGCAAGGTTCTATTTGGAGTGACATCATCGCTAAAGACAACGCATCCACATCAGAATTCGATGTGTCTGTGCCAAAGTTCCAGTATAAAGGCAAATACATCGTCATGCCCAATGACAATGGAGTGATGTTTGTAAATCAGCATCGCGCCCATGTCCGTGTGCTGTTCGAGCAGAACATGCGGTGCATCAATCAGCACAACCGACCATCGCAGAAAGAACTCTTTCCACGTATCATACAGTTTGACAAGTCTGACACCCTCATCCTCGACTCGCTTATGGACGACATTTGCAGCCTTGGTTTCGAGTTGACCAACCTTGGTGGAGGCTCATACTCTGTAAATGGCGTACCATACGGCATTGAGGGTCTCGATGTGGAAAAACTTCTGCACGAAATGGTTGATTCCGCAAAAGAAAGTCCGAGCGACATCAAGAAGGATGCACAAGAGGCATTGGCTCTCACCATGGCGGAAAGTTCCGCTATCGTCTATGGACAGGTATTGTCCGCTACAGAAATGGAACATCTGCTGCAAGAGTTGTTCTCCACGCAAACTCCTGCCCGAACACCTGACGGTAAGCCTGTTTATGCCATATTGGAAAACCGCATTGTCGACGAATTATTTTAAGCCTACTTAACATCTTTTTTGTTTGAATATAGCAAAAAAATGATTGTTTAACGCACAAAAAACATGCTTTTGTCATTTTTTTCTTATTTTTTTTAGTTTTCTTTTGGCGTAAACCAACAAAACTCCTTATCTTTGTACCAAGTTTATGTGGGAAAATGCGTTTTAGAGAACGTTATCCGCTCCATTAGGACTATTGAAAATACATAAAATTAAGAGAGAAAATAACTTTATTATTGTTTAATTAAATTTTGTATTATGAAAAAGTTAATGATGGCGTTGGCCTTTGTTGGCCTCGGTACTGTCGCTGCTAACGCACAGTGCGATGAGTTCGCAACACCAACAACTGCTAAGTACAGTGTAGCAACGAACTCTTTCTGGAGCAACTGGTTTATCCAGATTGGTGTTGATGCTAATGTTGTAAGTATTTACAAACAAGGCGGTTTTTTCAAAAGGGACTGGCATGACGGACGTACTTATGGTGTTGATGTAGCAATCGGTAAGTGGTTCACTCCGGGCATTGGTACTCGTTTGAAACTCAACTGGGAGAACGGTATTCTCTACAACAAACTGCGTAGTGAAAATCATGCATGGGAAGCACCAAGTGGAGAGAAGGGTGGCTATGCACAGTTGTACTTCGATACTGAGTTCAACCTCAGCAACATCTTCTGTGGTTACAGCGCTACTCGTGTTTGGAACCTTATCGCTTACCCACGTATGGGTATCATCCGTAACTTCTCTACACACGGCTATGCACCTGCTCTTGGTGCTGGTATCGAGTCTACTTGGAGACTTGGTAAGCGTGTAAATCTTTATCTTGATGCAGCACTTGTATGTACAACAGACGGTTTCGTACCATATGCTACAGACAACAAGTGGTATGCTTCAAACCAGATTGCTTCTGTTGACCTCGGTGTAACTATTAACCTTGGCAAGACTGGCTGGTCAAAGGCTGTTTCTCTTGATGACTACGAGGCACTTTCTGCAGAGGCATGCTCTAAACTCGCTGCTCTCCGCGCACAACTCAAGGCTGAGCAGGATGAGAACGCTCGTCTTCGTGACCTCCTCGCTAAGCAGCCTAAGGAAACCGCTCCAGTAGCAGAGAAGATTGTTGCAAGCACTTCTACATCAGTATTCTTCGACATCAACTCTTCTAAACTCAACTCTAAGAAGGACATCATCAACCTCGAGGCTGTTGCATCTGCAGCTAAGAACACTGGCGCTAAACTCTTGGTTGTAGGTTCTGCAGATAGCAAGACTGGTTCTTCTGCTTACAACCAGAAACTCTCTGAGGCTCGTGCTAACGCTGTTGCTGACGAACTCGTTAACCTCGGTGTTGACCGTTCTAAGATTGAGGTTAAGGCAATTGGTGGTGTAAACGATGTTGCTCCATTCAACCTCAACCGTCGTGCAGTCGTTACTCTTCAGTAATTGAGTAATGTAAAAGAGTATTAAATAATAAAATAATTGTAAGGTCACCTTTCTAAGGTGACCTTACTTTTTTGTTGCTTACTAAATTACCTTTATAGTTTCAAGTAGATGTACATGCTGAATAGAGTGCTTTCAAACAGGTCGTAATGATATTCTTATGTACACCTATATAGAGTTCTTTGTATATCATTGCTTGTTCTTAACAAACGTCAGTTCGACTAAAAGGTATTTATGGTCATTGAAGTTAGTCGAGTTCACGTTAAACAGTTTGATGTTATCCAAAATGCCCTTTTACTGTCCAGAACAACAACGGCGCACCTCTGAAACTCCCTGCCGTTCACGATTACAATAGTCAGCCGTG
>JAFLUT010000097.1 GCA_022508665.1 Prevotellaceae bacterium
CGATTACAATAGTCAGCCGTGACAAATTATAATCGTCAGCCAATGCAGATTATCAATGCCAACGGTTATCCGCTAGTCCGATTAACGGTTGGGATATTTTTGAGGGAACGGGTGGCATTATTTTGCAAAAAATCACTACCTTTGTAGCAAAATCTATTTGGTATATGAGAAAACAAATAATGTTGGCTATTGCTTGCCTCTTGTTGGCAGCATGCGACAATGCCTCGAAATTTAAGGTGGAAGGAAGCATTGAAAATGCGGAAGACTCTGTACTGTTGCTTTCACACTGCACTCTTGACGGGGTGCAGAAGATTGATTCTGTGACACTTGGCAAGAACGGAGAGTTTTCGTTCAAGGTGGATGCGCCGACCGACTGCCCAGAGTTTTACACGCTGAGCATAGGTAAGCACATCATCAATTTTGCAGTGGACAGCACGGAAACACTGACGATAAAGGCATCGCTGCCACGCATGGAAAGCGAATACACAGTGGCAGGAAACAAGAGCAGCGAGAAGATGCGTGAGATTGGCATCATGCAGCAGAAGACACAGGCACGACTGGTGGAGATTGAACTGAATGAAAATATGCTGCCGGGAGACAAGATTGACAGCATCGAAAGCATCCTGAACGACTATAAAGAACGCATCAAAAGGGATTACATTTTTGTTGAGCCTTCGTCAGCATACGCTTATTATGCTGTGTGCCAAAGCATTACAGACTTACGAGGCTCATTCATGCTATTCAACCCTCTGACTAACCGCAACGATGTGAAATGCTACGCCACCGTTGCCACCGCATGGGACGGAGCATACCCCAATGCCGCACGCACTCAGCAACTGTGCAACATGGCAATAAAGGGCATGGACAACACAGCCTCGCCACAGCAGAGGGCGCTCGAAGTGGACGAAAACAAAATATCAGAAACTGGCATCATAGACATCAACCTGCCTGACATTAACAGCAACATGCACAGCATCACAGAGTTGAAAGGCAAGGTGGTGCTGATAGACTTCACCGTCTATGGGGCAAAAGAATCCGCTGAACGCACACGTCTCATGCGTTCACTATACGAGAAATACCACTCGCAAGGATTTGAGATATACCAAATTTCATTAGACGAAGATATCCACTTCTGGAAGTATTCGTGCGAAAACCTGCCATGGATATGCGTACATGAGACTGACGGCACGGCAACACGAATATACGGCATTTCTAACCTGCCAACATTCTTCCTTGTGAACAGAAACAATGAGATTGTAGTACGAAGCGACTTCATGGAGGGTAGCCTCGAAAGCAACCTGCAAGAACTGCTCTAACCGCAGGACAAGGGGAAGGAACATGCCATGTTAGGAACAATAATAAATACATGCACAATCATTGCCGGCAGTGCATTCGGAGCAGTTGTCAGAGAAGGCATAAGCGACCGATATAAAAAAGCAATGTTCAATTCGCTCGGGCTGGCTTGTTTGGTGTTGGGTGCAAACGCCGCATTGCCCAACATGGCAAAAAGTGAATATCCGGTAATGTTTATCCTAAGTCTTGCGATAGGCGGACTGATAGGAACAAAAATGGATTTGTCAGGACGCATAGACCGCTTGAACGCACGCCTCAACACAAAAAGAAAGACTGAGAACAACAGCCTGCAAGGTCTTGTGACAGGTCTGCTGCTCTATTGCATTGGCAGTTTCAGCATAGTTGGTCCAGTGCTGAGCAGCCTGTCAGACAGCCACGGGTGGGCTTTCAACGAACCCAACAACACGTTTCTCTACACAAACGCAACGCTCGACTTGGTCACATCCGCAGTGCTTGCCGCTTCCTACGGGTGGATAATGCTGCTTGCCGCCCCAATACTCTTCTGTTGGCAAGGGCTGTTCTATCTCATTGCCTATTTCTTCGGTGACGGTATGCCCGAGCCAATGCGTGTAGAGTTGACTATCATAGGCGGAGTGCTGATAATCAGTTCCGGACTTGGAATTTTAGGCATAAAAGACTGTAAGACTGTCAACCTGCTGCCCTCCCTGCTCGTTCCTGTGATATTCTATATAATAAAAGGGATGATAATGTAAATATACCAGATTTTTTATGTATATTTGCCAAAATTATAGAAATTGCAACTACTAACAACATAAACCTATGAAGAGAAATCTATTTTTAGCGTTGCTGTTAGCAACATCGGCAACAGTGGCTATGGCTCAGGAAGAAGAGGAAACCTATCAAATCCCTGTGATTGAGGATGATGAGCAGATGGAGACAGGGGCGTTTGAGCCTGACTGGGAGTCGCTCAGAGAGTATGAGGTGCCAGAGTGGTTCAGAGATGCGAAGTTCGGCATCTGGGCCCACTGGGGAGCGCAGTGTGTGGAAGGCAGCGGCGACTGGATGGCTCGTGAGTTGTATATGGAAGGTAGCGGAAAATATCAGCACCACAGGAAGAACTACGGGCATCCGAGCGAGGTAGGATTTAAGGACATTCTGCCTTTGTTCAAGGCTGAGAACTGGACACCGGAGGAGCTTGTGAGGTTCTACAAGGAGGAGTGTGGTGCGCAGTATTTCTTTGCCCTCGGCAATCACCACGACAATTATGACCTGTGGGACAGCAAGTATCAGGAGTGGAACTCGATGAACATAGGCCCTAAGAAAGACATTCTTGACGGATGGGCAAAGGCGGCGAAGAAGGCGGGTTTGCCTTTCGGAATTTCTTTCCATGCCGACCACGCATGGATATGGTATGAGCCGTCACGCCGTTTCGATTTGAAGGGCGAAAAGATTGGTGTGAAGTATGACGGTTGGCTGACGAAGGAGGATGGCTACATCCCTAATGCCGACGGGTCGGAGAAATGGTGGAAGGGGCTTGACCCGCAGAAACTGTATCAGCAGACTCACGATTTCTCTGAAGGGACATGGAACAATGGCTCTATACATGGGCAGTGGGGATGGGAGAATGGTGCTGCCACACCGAGCCAAGAGTTCGTGACCAACTTTTACAACCGCACGCTGGATGCCATCAACCGATACAATCCCGACCTGCTTTATTTCGATGTGACCGTGCTTCCGTTCTACCCCATCAGCGATGCGGGCATGAAGATAACTGCCCACATGTATAACCACAGTGCTGCACAGCACAAGGGCAAGAACCAAGCGGTGGTGTTTGGCAAAATTTTGAACGAAGAGCAGAAAGAAGCCCTCGTGTGGGATGTTGAACGTGGAGCACCCAACGCCATCAATCCTCGTCCGTGGCAATGCTGCAACTGTCTGGGCGACTGGCACTACAACACGGGCATATACAAGAACAACCGATATAAGAGTGCGGCAACGGTGGCAAAACTGCTCGTTGATGTGGTGAGCAAAAACGGCAATATGCTTCTCTCCGTGCCTCTCCGTGCCGACGGCACTCCTGACGAGAAGGAAATCGCCATTCTGAAAGAGTTTGGTGCATGGATGAAGATTAACAGTGAGGGCATCGTGAAGACTCGTCCGTGGAAAATCTTTGGCGAAGGCCCTATCGCCAATGCGAACATAAAGATAAATGACCAAGGCTTCAACGACGGGCAGTACATCAAGGCTGGCTCTGACGAAATTCGCTTCACGCAGACCGACAAGCACCTCTATGTGGCAGCCCTCGCATGGCCAGAGGACGGCACAATCACCGTGCAGTCGCTTTCTGCAAACTCCGAACTTTTCCCTGCCAAGATAAACGCTGTGGAACTGCTTGGTTATGGCAAAGTGCAGTTTGAACGCACCGACGATGCACTTATCATCACTCTGCCCGAAAAGTTCAACAACATTATGCCTGTGCTGAAGATAAAGAAGGCGTAACTTATATAATAATATGAATAAAGAATATATCGTGCTGAGCCGACAGGATGCTGTGGCTCGCAACAATTCGCCATACGTCAATCTGAAGGTTGCTAACGAGGAGGGGAATGTGAACATCTGCGTGTTTGATGTGCCTAAATCGGGAGGGCCGAAGGTGGGGCAGTTGGTTACGTTCATCACTATTCGGGACTATCAGGGGAAGAAGTCGGCATCGAACATGGATATGATTGTGGGGAAATTCCCTACGGAACAGCATCCGTTTTATAAACTCGTTCCACGACCGATAAAGCGTGAGGAATGGGACAGATGTGTAGATAACCTGTTGAAGTTCTGCAAGGATGAGAAACTAATGCCTTTCATAAAGAAGCACGCGGATGAACTATATTCGCAATATGTCAAATATCCTGCGGCCACAAATGTGCATCATGCTTTTCCGGGCGGTTTGCTGAACCACACATGGCAGATGCTGCACATGCTGGAGGGCATTTATCCTGTTTATCCATATCCTGAAGATATAAAGGTGGAGCGTGTAATCATTGGCATATTGTTCCACGATTGGGGGAAGGTGTGCGAATATACCGTTGAGGGAGAGAAACAGGAGAATGGCTATCTGCTGGGGCATATCTATATGTCTGCCAACTACTTGAACAACCTTTTGCGTGAGGAGGGAATAGACAAGAAGGAAACGAACTTCATCGTGCATTGCATCCTCGCTCATCACGGGCAGTTGGAGTTCGGCAGCCCTGTGTTGCCTTGCATTCCAGAGGCACAACTAATCAATTACCTTGACAATATCTCAGCAAAGGCGGATGTGTTCAATACCACAGGAAATATGGAGAAGGCATTTGCTTTGGGGACGAATGTTGTGAAAGGGTAAATGACTGCATTGTAAAAATGTTCTTTATGAAAAATGAAAGAAAGAGTCGTTTTTATTGATTACATCCGTGTTGTTGCGTGCTTCATGGTGATGTTAGTACACGCAAGTGAAAACTTCTATGGTGCAGATTCTTCTGGACTGGCAGGCAATGTTTCAATGCTTGCAAATGAGGACAATCGATTTTGGGTAGCCTTTTGGGACGGAGGTGTCAGTCGTACAGCCGTACCATTATTTATGATTGTATCGTCATTCTTGTTGGTGCCAATGAAACAAAACATAACGATGACGGAATTTTACCGTCATCGCTTCATGCGAATCCTTCCACCCTTTGTCTGCTTCATGTTGCTTTACACCTTTCTGCCTCTGTTGTGGGGAGGAATGACATGGGAACAATCTCTAAATGATTTGAAACTGCTTCTGTGGAACTTTCCTTCCATGGCAGGTCACTTATGGTTCATGTATCCACTGATAAGCCTCTATCTTATCATTCCTATTATATCGCCGTGGATAGAACGTGCATCGGCCAAAGAAGAACGCATCTTTTTAGGTCTCTTTGTACTTAGCGCCTTTACCCCTTGGCTACATCGTTTCGTACATTCTGAGTTATGGGGAGAATGCTTTTGGAATCGTTTTTCTGCTTTATGGTATTGCTCTGGCTATGTCGGCTATTTGATACTTGCTCATTACATTCGTGTACATATCAAATGGACACAGAGGAAACGCCTTGCTGTCGGCTCTATTTGCTTCCTTGCAGGAGCGATTTTTACAGCATGGGGCTTTTGGTGGAAAGGCATACCCTGCACAATTATTGATACCCCAACATTAGAATGGGCTTGGGAGTTTTGCACCCCAAATGTTTTGTTAGCAACCTTTGGATTGTTCATGCTTTTCACTTGCATTAAGCAACAAAAAGCCCCTGCAATCATATCCTCTTTGTCTGGCTTGTCTTTTGGAATGTATCTGATGCACATGTTCTTCCTTGCCCCTATAGCAACATGGGTGATTGGTGGCGATGTGGCACATCCAACCATTCCTGTGTGGTTAGCCATTCCCACAATTGCCATCTTATCATTTATTTGCTGTGCAATAACAACAAAACTGATTTCTCTCTTACCCGGAAGCAAATATGTGATTGGAGCATGAGAAAAAAGCAGAAGGCACGAATTTCATTGCGAAATTCGTGCCTTCTGTTTTTATGATTATTTCCTTTATTACCAAATCTTCACTCTCTTATCCACAGGCACAAAAAGAGGGTCGTTTTCTGTGATGCCGAATGCCTCGTACCACGCATCGATGAGTGGCAAAGCACCGTTCACACGCCACTCACCCAAAGAGTGAGGATCCATAGTTGTAAGACGGCGGATTTCAGCCTCTGTGATGTTCTGTGCCCATACACCTGCGTAAGCGAGGAAGAAACGCTGCTCTGGCGTGAGTCCATTCTTCACAGGCAGTGGGTTGTCCTTCGTTGCGTTCTTGAAGGCGGCGTAAGCGAATTTCAGACCACCGTGGTCGCCGAGGTTCTCGCCACAACAGAGGTCGCCGTTAGCGTTGAGGTCGGGCAAAACCTTGATTGCAGAGAAGAAATCCTTGATTACCTGCGCACGTTCCTTGTACTTTTCGCCATCGCCATCAGCCCACCAGTCGCGGAAGTTTCCGTCCTTGTCAAACTGGCGACCTTGGTCGTCAAATCCGTGAGACATCTCGTGACCGATAACCACGCCGATTGCACCATAGTTGAAAGCATCGTCGGCCTCCATATCGAAGAATGGGTATTGCAGAATGCCCGCAGGGAAGCAGATTTCGTTGGTTGTAGGGTTGTAATAGGCGTTCACCGTCTGCGGTGTCATGTGCCACTCAGTTGGGTCGACTGGCTTTTTCCATTTGCGGTCGAGCATATCGGCATGCGCCCATTTCGATACCTCCTTCATATTCTCATACAGTGACTTCTTCGGGTCAATGTCCAACTTGCTGTAATCGCGCCACTTGTCGGGATAGCCAATCTTCACATAGAAAGCGTCCAACTTCTCATGAGCCGCCTGCTTCGTTGCCGGACTCATCCACTCCTGTGCGTCTATGCGCTCACCCAGAGCAATCTGAAGGTTCTTGACCAACTGCTCCATACGAGCCTTGTTGGCAGCAGGGAAGTATTTCTCCACATAAAGTTGACCGACAGCCTCGCCTAACACACCATTAACAGCATTCACGCTACGCTTCCATCGTGGCTGCGGCTCCTGTGCGCCAGTCATTATACGATTGTGGAAATCGAACTCCTCGGCATACACCTCATCGCCAAGCATCGAGCCTGCATCGTCAAGGATTTGCCACTGCAGCCAATCCTTCAGCACCTCCACAGGCGTGTCCTTCAACACATTCAGAGCCTCCTTCAATGCCTCGGGCTGACCGACCGACAGGTAGTCAATGTCCGTTATGCCCTGCGTGTCAAAGTATGTCTTCCAGTCGAAACCTTTATATTCATCCACGAACTCAGCAAACGACATCTTGTGATAGTTGTCGGCAGGGTCGCGCAGCGCAACGTTGTCCTTGCCAGCCTTCGCCATGCGCATTTCCAAGTCCACGATGTTCTTCATCTTCCGCTCAGCCACCTGTGGCTTGTCGCCAACCAACTGGAACATCTTCACTATGTGCTGACGATAAGCATCGAGGATTTTCTTGTTCGCCTCGTCGTCCTTCACATAGTAGTCACGCTCAATGCTATATCCTCCCTGATAGATTTCCAGCAGATTGTCCTTGCTCGACATCATATCGGCACCGATATACGAACCCCACAACTCGCCAAACCTCACTCCCTCTGTGTTCATCTTGTTGATGAGACTGATGAGTTCGTCCATAGTCTTCACCTTAGCCACCCTCTTCAGGTCGTTCAGCACAGGCTTCACGCCGTCCTTGTTCTGTCGCACAGAGTCCATGCGCATGGCGTAGAGGTCACCAATTTTCTGACCCAGCGACCCCTTCTCCTGCGGCTGTGCTGCCAGTCCTTCAATAATCTCTCGGATACGCTTTCTGTTTTCCTCATCCACAGTGTTGAAACTGCCGAAGCGTGCGTACTCCGCTGGCAGAGGATTGCTCTTCATCCATCCGCCACAGGCATAGCGGTAGAAGTCCGTGCCGGGCTTCACCGCCGTGTCCATATTCTCCAGTTTGATGCCCATTGTCTGAGCAGCCACCGTTCCTGATATTGCCATTGCAACCATCGTGAGAATTTTTTTTGTCTTCATAAATGTGCTATTTTATATTAAATATGTGGTGCAAAGTTACATATTCTGCGACAAAACTCAACGTTTTTCACAAAAAATAACACCTAAACATTCCCCACGAGCAGAAAAATCACTGCTTGAACAACTTCGGCACTGTCAGCCCCAGAAACTTACGGGCATTCATCCACGTGTGTCCTCCGTCGGTGTCAAACTGCTCAAACACAATGCCTTTCTGCCGAAAGAACTGCTCGTTCTCCTTCACGCCTTCGAGCAGAAAATCGCTTGAGCCGACACCGAACCATATCAGTTTGTATCGGCTGTTTGTCTCCGTAGGATTGCCGATAATTTTGCCGAACTTCTGTTCATACACATTATTAGTAAGATAGGCACTGTATGCGCACACCGAGGCGAACTTGTCCGACAGGTTGAAAGCAGTGTACAGCGCCTCTCCTCCCCCACGTGAAAAGCCAGCAATGGCACGGCTCTCCCTGTCCGTCTTCGTGCGGAAATTCTTCTCCACGTATGGCATGATGCACTCCTCCATTTCCTGCGAGAAAACCTCGTAACACTTCACTGCCTCCGTCGATAACGGCCGCGGATTGCCCGTGTTCATATTGCCGTATGGCATCACCACAATCATCTTCTGCGCATTGCCGTCATAGATGAGATTATCCATGATGAAATTGGTGCGTCCAGCCTTATACCACGTCTCCTCCGTGTCGGTAGTTCCGCTTACAAGATACAGCACAGGATATTGCGTATAAGCCTCCTTGTCGTAATCGGCTGGCGTATAGACAAGCATCGGGCGATGCTCATTCAGCACCTTGGAATAATAGGTGCAGTAATGCACTTTCCCATGAGGGATATTCCTCTCCGTATACAGCATATCGGGGTTAGGCATGATGAGCAGACTGGGCTTGAACAACTCATTCGGGAAAGCCTCCTTATTATTGGGGTCGCTCACCTGCTGACCGTCCACAATGAAGTTATACGGGTAGATGTCAGCCACCTCGGGATGCACCTTCACCTTCCACAACTGCTCCTCCTCATCCCATGCCATTGGCGTGGTAGGACAGAACTGGCTGCTCAGTTTCACATCCTTCGCCTGCGGAGCGAACAGTCGGAAAATTACATCGCCATTCTCGCACAACTCGGGCGATTTCACACTCTCAAACCACTCCATTGTCTGCCGACGAGGTTTCGCCGCCCCATTCTCTTGGGCTGTCAGCGACAGGGAAGCAAGCATCATTGCTCCCCACAGAAAAACTTTTCTCATAACAATCATTTTTATGTTTCTATTATATTTATCTCATCATATCCGCCCTCGCTCTCCCCTTTCCTCCATTCTGTCTCTCCCCTTTCCTCCACGCCACAAAGTTAGCCAAAAGAATGCACATACACTTTATTGTACCCTCCAAAAACTTTCCTTTATGCTACACGCCCCTTCTGAACAGGCGGCATCCAACCGTTATCTCAAGCGATGAACAACCACTACCGCAAGCAGCACATAGCCGTTTCCCCAAGCGATGAACAACCGCTACCCCAAACAATATCCAACCACTATCCCGACCAATGCCCCATTAACCCGTTTCTTAAAATATAAGTTATGTTTTATAAAATTTAAGTTTAATTTTACAAAATAT
>JAFLUT010000098.1 GCA_022508665.1 Prevotellaceae bacterium
CGATTACAATAGTCAGCCGTGACAGATTATAATAGTCAGCCAATGCAGATTATCTCTCTCAGCGGTTGTCCACTAGTCCCCCCAACGGCTACCTATTTTTGAGGGTAAAGGTTGCCACAAAATTTGCTTATATGATATTTTTTTCTTAATTTTGTCGCAGAAATAGCGACAAAATACACAAAAGATAAAGGAGACTACAATCTGAAGCATTATAATTTGTAAAACACACACATTCAAGCACATGAAAAAACTCGTATTTCTTACAGGGGCAGGAATGTCTGCCGAAAGCGGAATAAGCACATTCAGAGATAGTGGCGGTCTGTGGGAGCAGTACCCAGTTGAGGCTGTGGCAAGCATTCAAGGCTATGAGCGTAATCCCGAGTTGGTGCAACGGTTTTATAACGAGCGCAGGGCGCAGTTGAGCAGTGTGCAGCCAAATGAGGGGCATCGGTTGGTTGCGAGCCTTGAAAAGGATTTTGATGTGACAGTGGTGACGCAGAATGTGGATGACCTGCATGAGAGGGCTGGAAGCCATAAGATAATACATTTGCATGGGGAGTTGATGAAGGCCACATCGAGCAGAAATCCTAACGACCCTAAGTGCATTGTGACATTGCCTGCTGACAATCCCGTAATAAAAATGGGAGACAAGGCGAAGGACGGCAGCCAACTGCGGCCGTTCATCGTGTGGTTTGGCGAAAGTGTGCCAATGATTGCGTCTGCCATAGACGAGGTGGCTGAGGCAGATATACTGGTGATAATAGGCACATCGCTTAATGTATATCCTGCTGCAGGGCTGCTGAACTATGCCAATTTACAGTGCAGAATATACCTCATCGACCCTAAGGATGTGCCATACGACCAAACGCTTGGCGTTCACCACATAAAGAAGGGTGCGAGCGAGGGAATGAAGGAACTATGTGAGTTGCTGCGGAAATAAGTTGTCAGCACATAAAAAAATGGTGTTTTAGAGGCAAAGTGGGTGTAAAAGCCCACTTTCTAATTATAAAATCCGTTAAAATCGGCTTTACACACTCGTAGATACAAAAAATGTTCGTATTTTTGCCGAATAAATCGAAAAATGGCTCATTTACGAATGATGAAGAAAACATATTTACGGCATATATTTTTAAGGTTCACGGTGTTGCTCATGGCGCTGCCTATGTTTGTGGCGTGTGTGAAAGACCAAGAGGTGGAGAGTTCTCCCAAGTGTGCTATACTGTCGTTTTCGGTAAGCAACATCACCAGTTCTGTGACCACGAAGAAATATGACAGCAATGGTAATGCCACTGACACGGTGGTGCGTAGAGTCGTGTCGGGCAGCGACATACATTTCAACATTGACCAAGTGAACGGCCGCATCTACACTGTGGACTCGTTGCCAAAATGGATAGACCTCACACGTGTGGTGCCTGTGTTTTCGTCCTATGGCAATGTGTTCGGTAAGGTGGTTGAGAACGATGAAACGTATTATGGAATTGCTTCTGGGTCTGATTCGATAAATTTCAGCAAGACGGTAGAACTTTTGTGTGTATCGACGGACGGACTTTCCTCAAAGACGTATAAGGTTGACATGTATCGCCACACCAGCGATATGGACACGCTGGAATGGAAAAGTGTGACATCTGACTTGAAAATCAGCGGATTGAACAAAGCGTTCAGCATTGAAGGAAAGGTGTTTGCGTTTGCGAAGAATGCTGTTGGAGAGAATGTTGTGACCTGCACTGATAACGACCCAGCGGCATGGAGCGCACCTGTGGTTATACCTGTGGATTGTGGGTCGATAGTTGTGTTTAGAGGTGCATTCTACGGACTTGGTGCTGATGGATATATCTACAAATCTGCCCCTGCGCAGTTGGCAACGGAATGGGAGAAGGTTTCCGACATTAGTGTGGAGCGTCTTTTGGCGGCGGATGACTATTATATATATTTGTATGACGGAATGGCTATCATCGGTTCTGCTGACCTCAGCACATGGACTGAGCAGGGTTCTGCTGACCTTGATATGTTGCCCGAAACAGCCATAAACTCATGCAATTACGTATCGAGGACTAATAGCAATATGCAAACGGTGGTGATGACTGGAACGACGAGCAAGAATACTGAAAATGGAGTGTCGTGGTATAAGGTTTCATCTACTGACAGCAATACAAATCAGAAGTGGTCGTACATACGTGTGACTGCCGACAATCCATACGGTCTGCCACTGCTGGGCAACCTCAGCGTGACTCGCTATGAGGGGGCGCTCTATGCTATTGGCGTTGAGGAAGAGGGCTATCAAACCCTTTACCGCTCTGACGACAACGGCATCACATGGCACGTGCAGGCTGAAAAATATCTCATTCCTGCCGACCTCGACGCAGCCAACGGTGCGGCAAGCATTGTGGCGGTGGGCGAGGAAATGTGGATAATACAGGAGAGTGGACAAATATGGCGTGGCTCTATTCGATAATATCGGCAAGATGCTTCCCTGTCATGTCTAAAAGGCTGAATGCCTTGTTGATAGCGATGTTGCTGACCGTAGGGCTGTCTGCCCAAGAGTTGGAGTATGCTATGGAACTTGGAGCAATGGCTGGCCCCAGTTTTTATATGGGCGATGCCAATCTGAACGGCTTCTATAAGAACGTGACGATGGCTGGCGGACTGATAGGGCGATATAACATAAATCCACGCATGGCGCTGAAATTTGATTTGGCGTACGGCAGAGTGAAAGGCGACGCCACCAATGGGGCAAACAAATTCCCAGAGAATGAAGGGCAGAAGTTGAGTTTCAACAATGCGCTGTTTGATGCTGGATGCCAATATGAAATTAGTTTTTGGGGCTTTGGCACAGGTGGCGGATATAAGGGGCATAAGCGCCTCACTCCCTACATTCAGTTAGGACTGGGATTTACATACGGCAACGACACTTTCACGATGAATATCCCTTTGGGGTTTGGTGTGAAGTACAAGGTGAAGCCACGGTGGAATGTGGGTGTTGACTGGTCGATGCGGTTTAGCATGAGCGATAGGTTGGACGGCATAGAAGACCCCTACCGCATAAAGAGCGGACTGCTGAAAAACAAGGACAGTTACTCGTGGACAATGATATATGTGTCATACGATCTATGTCCTAAATACCGCAAGTGCAATAATGACTGAAAGAAAACAAGAGAGAAAAATGTATAAAGAGCAAGTAGATATGACTCGTGTGCCACGCCATGTGGCAATAATCATGGATGGCAATGGACGATGGGCGCAGGCTCGTGGTAAGGAACGCACGTTTGGTCATCAGGAAGGAGCAGAGCGTGCGCATGACATTATGACCGCTGCTGTGAAGTTGGGCATTGACTATCTAACGCTCTACACATTCTCTACCGAAAACTGGAATCGTCCCGAGAATGAGGTTGCAGCCCTTATGTCGCTGCTGCTGAAGCATTTGGAGGAGGAACTGTTTATGAAGCATAACGCCCGGTTTAGGACGATAGGCGACACCGAAAGGTTGCCAAAGGTGGTGCAGGAGGCATGCCAATATCTGGAAGAGCGGACAAGCGGCAACACTGGCACTTGCATGGTGCTGGCATTGAGTTATTCTTCTAAATGGGAGATTACCAATGCTGTGAAAGCAATATCCGCCAAGGTAAAGGCTGGTGAAATTGATGCCGATACAATAACGGAGCAAACTATCAGCGAACACCTTGCAACAAACTTCATGCCCGACCCCGAACTGATGATACGCACGGGAGGCGAGGAGCGACTGAGCAATTACCTGCTGTGGCAATGTGCATATTCGGAATTTTACTTCACGGACACTTTTTGGCCTGACTTCAAGGAGGAAGACCTCTGTAAGGCTATTGTTGACTACCAAAGCCGTCAGCGCCGTTTCGGCAAGACTGGCGAGCAGGTAACAAAGAAATGATAACGCTACACATATTATAATATATACATGAGATTATTGAAATTCATCATACTGACGCTTTTCATCCCACTTTTCGCCCTGACGGTACAGGCTCAAGAGAAGCCAACAGTGGTGTATGGTCAGAACCAAAAGTACGAGATAGGAGGCATATCTGTGGAAGGAGCGCCAAACGTTGAGGATTATGTCCTTATTGGCTTCTCGGGATTGACAATAGGAGAAGTCATTTCTGTTCCGGGCGATGAGATAACAGATGCCATAAAGAGATACTGGAGGCAGGGGCTGTTCTCTGCTGTGAAGATTGAGGCTGATAGCATAAAGGATGACAAGGTGTATCTGAAAATTAGCCTTGCAATGCGACCACGAGTGTCTGAGATAAACATCAACGGCGTGAAAAAGGGAGACCGAGATAAGATTGAGGAGAAGATAGGACTGGTGAAAGGAAATCAAATAACTCCTAACATGATAGATAAAGCCAAAATCATCATCAAAAGATATTTCGATGAGAAAGGCTTTAAGAATGCGGATGTGGAAATTGTGCAGCGTGATGACCCTAATAGCAAAGACCGTCTTATTGTGGATGTTAACATCGACAAGCATGAAAAGGTGAAAGTCAATAAGATATACATTGTTGGTAATGAACATCTTGCATCGAAGAAGATACGTGGTGGTTTCTTTGGAGGCGGTCTATTGAAGAAGACACATGAGAAAGGTTTCAGAAGTCTGCTGCTGTCTAAGAAGTTCATTGAGGAGAAGTATGATGAGGATAAAGACCGCATTATAGAGAAATATAATGAATTGGGATACAGAGATGCCAATATCTCTGCCGACAGTATTGTGGATTTGGGCAATAACCTCGTTGATGTCTATCTGCACATTGATGAAGGAGACAAGTATTATGTGCGTGACATATCATGGGTGGGCAACACCATATACAACACTGAAATGCTGAATGCTGTGTTGCGCATGAAACGTGGCGATGTCTATAACCAGAAGCATATTAACGACCGTCTTAACGGTGCGGAGGATGCGGTGAGCAACTACTATTATAATCAGGGTTATGTGTTCAACCGAGTTGTTCCTGTGGAAGTGGATGTGGATGGCGACTCTATCGACCTTGAAGTACGCATCAGTGAAGGTGTGCAGGCGGCTATCAATAAGATAAAAATTTACGGAAACACGCGTGTCTATGAGGAAGTCATCAGACGAGAACTGATGCTGAAGCCGGGTGACCTTTTCTCTATGGATGCGTTTAAGATGACCTATCAAGAGATTGCTCAAATGGGGCATTTCGACCCTGAAAACATTGATTTCAAGCCTGTGCCTGACCCAATAAATGGTACAGTAGATTTGAATCTTGGGCTTGTGCCAAAGGCGAGCGACCAGATAGAGTTCTCGCTTGGTTGGGGACAGACTGGTATCATTGGTAGGATTGGTCTGAAATTCACTAACTTCTCTATTCGCAACCTCTTCGGCAAAAACCGCATGCACCGTGGTATCATACCTCAGGGAGACGGTCAGGAGTTTGAGATTTCTGGTTCGACTAATGGTACTTACTACCAGTCATATAGCGTCTCATTCTTAGACCCATGGTTCGGTCGCAAGCGTCCTAATCAGTTGTCTGTCAGTGCATTCTTCTCTCGACAGACAGACATCAGCAGCGCATATTACAATAGCAGTTACTATAATAACTACTATTCTATGCTTTATGGTTATGGTAGTTACAATAGCAGTTACTACAATAACTATTCAAGTTACTACGATCCAGACAAATACATTGAGCTCTTTGGTGTGAACATTGGTTTTGGTAAGCGTCTGACATGGCCAGACAACAACTTCCGCTTCATGGCGTCGTTGGGTTATACGCTCTACATGATGAAAGACTGGGAATACTTCCTCATCACAAACGGAAAGTGCAACAACATCAATCTCACCCTTTCGCTTTCTCGCACATCTATCGACAATGGTGTATTCCCACGTCGAGGCTCGCAGATAACGGCATCCGTTTCACTCACACCACCATATTCTCTCTTCGACAATGTTGACTATCAAAACATGGCGACGAGTTACTATGATGCGGACTATCAGTCAGATATGAAACGTAAGTATCGTTGGATTGAGTACCATAAATGGAAGTTTAACTCTCGTTTCTTCATTCCGCTCGGTAGCGGTGCCAAGTGCTTTGTGCTTATGACGAGGTTTGATTTCGGATTGCTTGGTCATTACAATAGATATAAGAAATCTCCATTTGAGACGTTCTATGTGGGTGGAGACGGTATGTCGGGCTACTCATCTACTTACTATTCAGAGACTATCGGTTTGCGTGGATATGATAACGGAGCATTGACACAGGGCTACAACTACGGCTATGCTTACGACCGTATGACAGTTGAGTTGCGCTACCCTCTGATGCTCAACAACTCAACGAACATCTACGCGTTGGCATTTGCGGAGGCTGGTAATGCATGGAGCGACATTAACAAGTTCAACCCATTCGACATGAAGCGTTCAGCAGGTGTAGGCGTGCGTCTCTTCCTCCCAATGGTCGGTATGATGGGTATTGACTGGGCATACGGATTTGACAAAATCAATGGCTCGAAGAGTTACAGTGGTAGTCAGTTCCACTTCGTCCTTGGACAGGAGTTTTAATGTTAAAACAAAAATAGACAACAAAGAAACAAGAAATGAATATGAAGAAGATACTTTTAACACTCATTGTGCTTTGTGCATCGGTTGTATCCAATGCGCAGAAATTTGCTCTTGTTGATATGGAATATATCCTCAAGAACGTGCCAGCATACGAGCGTGCTAATGAACAGTTAAATCAGGTGTCGCGCAAGTGGGAGGGAGAGGTAGAAGCACTGCTGAAAGAGGCAGAAACTCTATACAAGAAATATCAGTCAGAGTCGGTATTCCTTTCTGACACTCAGAAGACTAAGGCTGAAGAAACCATTATGGCAAAGGAGAAAGAGGCAAGCGACCTGAAGAAGAAATACTTCGGTAATGATGGCGAACTCTACAAAAAGCGTCAAAGCCTCCTTGCCCCCATACAGGATGAAATCTACAATGCCGTCAAGGACATCTGCGACCAAAAGGGATACCAGTTGGTTCTCGACCGTGCATCGGGTGGTAATATCATATACGCGTCTCCCAAGATAGACATTAGCGAAGAAGTGCTTCTGAAACTCGGCTATGCAAACTAAATAAAAGAAATAAATAAAAACATTAACAACAATAAACCACAAGACATGAAAAAGATTATTTTTGCGATTCTTTTGGCCTTGCCAATGGCTACATTCGCACAGAAAATTGGACACGTAAACTCAGGAGAGATAGTTCAGGGCATGAGTGAATACACCGCTCTGCAAACAGAAATCCAGAACCTTCAGAAGCAGTTCCAAGATGAATTGCAGCGCAAGCAGAGCGACATTCAGACAAAGGCTGATGCTTATGATAAGGAGAAGGCAACTCTTTCCGAGACTCTCCGCACATACCGTGAGCAGGAGTTGCAGAAAGCATACGAAGAATATCAGCAGTTCGGTCAGACCAGCGAGCAGGAATTGCAGAAGGTCTATCAGACAAAGATGGGTGAAATTCAGGAGAAAGTGATGAAGGCTGTGCAGGAAGTGGGCGCAGCAGGTGGCTTCGCATACGTTCTTGATGCAGCAAGCATCCCATACATTGGCTCATCTGCAACTGACGTTACTGACCAAGTAAAGGCAAAACTTGGAGTTAAGTAACACTCCATAGCGACACCCCTTATGAAAAAGGTAATTCTACTAATAGCACTGTGTTCTTGTGGCGGCTTCGTGTCGGCACAAGACACACCTCTTCTAAATAGGACGGATTTTTCAGAGATTAACATGGAAGATTACAAGGATGCAGTATTGTCTACAGACTCATCTATGGCTGATTTTAATGGATCCAATCCTCAGCAGGTGGTCATACAGCCTCAGCATTTCGGTTATCTTTCCTACAACGATGTCATGAAAGCCATGCCCGAATATGAGCAAGCAATGAAAGGCATCGAAGAACTCAAATCCACCTACGACCAAGAAATGACTCGTGCAGAGCAGGAGTTCTCAAAGAAATTCGCAGAGTATATTGACGGGCAAAAATCATTCCCCGAAAACATTATGCTCAAGCGCCAGAAAGAACTTCAGCAACTCATGGAACAGAGCATGCAGTTCAAGAAAGAAGCACAGGAATTGCTCACCAATGCAGAGGCAGAACTTTTAGCGCCAGTAAAGGAGAAACTCCAAGAGGCAATCCGTACTGTGGGTAAACAGCGCAACTATGCCTACGTGCTGAACACTGATGCTAATGCCTATCCATACATTAGCGAGGGTGGTGAGGCAGAAAACTGTACCGATGCAGTGCTTATCCAATTAGGCATTAAATAGAAATGGGCGCAATAGGCGTATTCGATTCAGGCTATGGCGGTTTGACCATACTTGACAGCATCCGTTCACGAATGCCGCAATACGACTACATCTATCTCGGCGACAATGCCCGCGCCCCCTACGGCACACGCTCCTTCGACATTGTCTACGAATTCACACTCCAAGCCGTAAAGAAACTCTTCTCCCTTGGCTGTCCTCTTGTTATCCTTGGCTGCAACACTGCTTCAGCCAAGGCTCTTCGTACAATACAGCAACAGTATCTCCCCACCAATGCTCCCGACCGCCGTGTACTTGGAGTGATACGCCCGACCGCCGAAGTCGTTGGGCAAATTTCTAATACTCATCACATAGGTGTGCTTGCCACAGAGGGAACGATAAAGTCCAACTCCTACACGCTTGAAATAGAGAAACTCCACCCCGGTTACACCGTCATAGGGCAAGCCTGCCCAATGTGGGTTCCTTTAGTAGAGAATAATGAGTTTGACAAACCCGGAGCAGACTATTTTGTTAAGGATTCAATTGAAAAACTCCTATCCCAAGACCCTCTGATAGACACCATTATCCTTGGTTGTACTCACTACCCTCTCCTGCTCGGTAAAATAAAACAATATCTTCCTCAAGGTATTACTCTCATTCCTCAAGGTCAATACATCGCATCCAGTCTTGAGGATTATCTTCATCGTCATACAGAAATGCGTTTACGTCTTTCTTGTGGCGGCACTTGTAAATACTACACAAGTGAATCTCCCGATAAATTCCATGCAAGCGCAAGCCTTTTCCTAAAATCAGATATAATAGCAGAGCGTATATGCATGGTGTAATGTGTCATTTCCAGTCCTTTGTAATAAATCATGTTCTTTTTTGTTGATTATTAAGGGGAAACATATACATACAACACTGCAAAAGGGCATATACATCGTCAAGTACCAAGACGGCTCATTCAAAAGATGTATGTAAAACCATAAATTCGGAATAGAGCCATAAGATTTGAATTTACCGACAGCGTGGTCATAGAAAGATCACGCTGTCATTCATTTTAAACAGCTTAGCGTTACCCAAACTGCCCTTTTTCTGTTCAGAACGACAACGGCGCACCGCTGAAACGCCCTGCCGTTCACGATTACAATAGTC
>JAFLUT010000099.1 GCA_022508665.1 Prevotellaceae bacterium
TAAAATATAAGTTATATTTTATAAAATTAAACTTAAATTTATCAAAATATAACCTGTATTTTATAAAACATAAGTTATATTTTAATGAAAATGTCGGTCTTCCATTCATATTGGTGTTTATTTTAGATTGTTTTTGTGCATGATTATTGTCTATTTTGATGCCCCTTTTATGTCCGTTTCTGCAAGCCGTTTATCGATACATCGAAGAACCGTTTATCGATTTTGCGGTAAGCCGTTTGTCGGTCATGCGATGAACGGCTATCATTTTTAGGGTACTTCTTTTATGCCAATTTATTGTCAGTCTTTATATGCCGTCGTCCTTTTTCCTTATATATGAGATGTGTATAGATTAACAGAGTGACTCCTTAAACAGTTTTTTTCCACAACCCTTCGGCTGAACAAATCAGCGTCAAAATCATTATAGATTTGCCCTGCTTGCATTTTCTCCCATTCAGTCATACTCGTTTTTTCTTTGAATTTCAGATGGTATAGTTCTTAAAACAAAATTCCACAATCATATTTGTATAAGATTTTACCTTCTAAATCCTTAAAGGAAGCACTGTTGTCAGAAGATATAGAAACTTCTACAGTTTCTAAAATTAGCCCTCCAAAATCAGTCCAAAAACAGCATGATACATAATATTTACCAGTTGAAGATTTTACCACATCGGGGTCAACAATCAGTGGATTTACTACATCTTTAATAAGGTTTGGATTTTTATCATATATTGGAATAATATCTGGGTCATCTACTTTCGAGTAAAGATAGGTTCGGCTGGCATAATTAGCATGCCAAAATAAAGGCAATGTATGCCACATCTTATGTAGTAAAAAGGCTTGCCAAGCACCCTCTACACTATCTTCCACCTTTATGTAATTCCAAATATCTTCGTCGCGAGTTTCTTCAGGGGTTTTCACAAAAATACGGCTGTGGTCACCCATACCATTTTGAGTACATTCTTCAATAAAAAGCGAATCCCCTTTAGGTAGTGAAAGTTTATCAAGGCGGTTCATAATGGAGTTATAGTCCTTTTCTTTTATCAATTTTATGATTGTTTGGGCAGTCTTAGAAAATACTGCCGAACAGTGTTCTTGTTGTTTCTTTGCTACATCATGATAGGCAAACTTTGCCTCTTGGTTCTTTTCCATTTCTTCTTTTTCTTTATGTGCTTTAATAATCAGAGACTTTGATCCTTTATCTGCCATATCATCATTGAAAAAGGAACTGATATAACCAGTTAATAAAACCAACCACAAATTGGCACAAAGTATAAATGGTGTTTTCATCATTTTATAGGGTGATAAACTTCATTGATAAATATCTATCATCTCGTTCTGTTTGCAAAGATACACATAATTTTTGTTAACCCATATAATAAGGGGCAGAAAAAAGTGTCTTTCTCTTTTAATACATATCCGTATTCTCTAAAAGCCGAGGCTGCCTTTGTCTATGGGCTTAGGCGGTTAAAGAGGATTGTGAGTAACGCAGAAAATAGGAGGTGGCTAATGTCAAAATTGTGTGGTCTGGTTGCTATTTTCGTTGTTTTCGGCATTTTTTTTCTTATACTTTAGGATATGAAGAAAAAAAGTGTTTAATTTGTAACAAATTAGTTTAATACATTTTATATATGGAAAACAAAATTCAAGAACTGACCGAGAAACTCCTGAGAGACGGGGTGGAGAAGGGCAATGCCGAGGCGGAGAAAATCATTGAGGCTGCCAACGAGAAGGCGGCTCAGATTGTGGCGGATGCCAAAGCCAAGGCGGAAGAGATAGAGCAGGCGGCACAGAAGAATGCCAAGAGCATGGAGGAGAATACTAAGAGTGAAATAAAGATGTATGCGGCACAGGCTCTCAATGCCCTGAAGAGCGAGGTGGCAAATGTGGTAGGCGACAAGGTTGTGAAGGAGGCTACGGCTGAGGTGACGAGCGACAAGGCGTTCATGAATGAGTTTATTTTGAAACTGGCTGAGAAATGGGGTGCTGGCGAGGACATCGTTATCTCTACTTCTGATGCCGAAAGTCTGAAGGCTCTCTTTGCGAAGAAGGCAAAGGCGTTGCTTGACAAGGGCGTGAAGATTGAGCAGGTAAATGGGCAGAAGGCTCTCTTCACTTTGCAGCCGGCTGATGGCTCTTACAAGGTGAACTTTGGCGAGGCAGAGTTTGATGAGTATTTCAAGAATTTCTTGCGTCCGCAGTTGGTGGAAATGATATTCTAATAGAAACTCTTAGGGAATATGGGAAATTTCTATTGTTTAATGGCTGGTTTGCCCGACATCACGCTGAACGATACGACGCAGAGTGTCAGCATTCCCGAATTGAGGGAGGAACTTGACAGGCTTGCGTCGGACAGCGACAAGAAGGTGTTGTCATACTTCTTTATGCAGAAGGACAGCGCCAACATCGTCAAGTTGCTGAAAAATCCTGATGCGGAGATTGATGCTGACGGCGACCTTACCATGGAACAGTATGCTGACCTTATAGCCTCGGCGAGGGAGACGGACAGAAATGTTGGTCAATATCCTGCGTTTATGAGCGAGTTTATCCGCAATTATGAGCAGAACATGGAGACGGAGGGATATTTTCCCGAAGACGAAATGTTGTACTCTTTTTATAAATATGCCATTGAGACTTGCCCTGACAAATTGGTGAAGCAATGGTACAAACTCAATCTTGACATTGCTAACATCTTGACGGCTTTTCTTGCGAGGAAAAACGGTTGGAACATAGCGGATTTTATCAAAGGTGACGACGAGGTGACGGAGACTATTCTTGCGAACAACACTAAGGATTTCAATCTGTCGGGAGAGAAGGACTATGCGGATGAACTGATGAAAATCGTTGAGTGTGAAGACCCTGTGGAGAAAGAGAAGCGGATAGATGCTTTCAAATGGCTGTGGCTGGAAAATCAGACCTTTGCCGACAATTTCTCCGTTGAGGCTGTGTTCGCTTATCTCTGCAAACTCGATATGCTGACACGTTGGGACAAACTTGATGTAGAGAAGGGACAAGAGACTTTCCGCCAGATTATTGAAAATCTGCGTGGCGAGGCTCGTGTGCCTGATGAATTTATTAGAAAATAATGTTATAAAGGTGAGAGGATAGAGGTGAGAGGTGAAAAAAGTAACCTCTAACCAATAACCTCTAACCATATTAAAAAAGAATACAATGACGAAAGGAACTGTTAGTGGCGTTATTGCCAACATGGTGACTCTGTCGGTGGATGGTCCGGTGAGGCAGGGAGAAATCTGCTACATCGAGACTGGCGGCGACAGGCTGATGAGCGAGGTCATCAAGGTGGTGGGCAGTAACGTCTATGTCCAAGTGTTTGAATCTACACGAGGACTGAAGGTAGGCGCAACAGCCGAATTTACGGGACACATGCTTGAGGTGCAGCTTGGTCCCGGCATGCTGTCGAAGAACTACGATGGTTTGCAGAACGACCTCGACAAGATGGACGGCGTTTTCCTCAAGCGTGGACAATACACCGACCCTCTCGATGCTGACCGCGAATGGGATTTCGTGCCTATCGCAAAAGTGGGTGACGAAGTGATAAATTCCGCATGGCTTGGCGAGGTTGAGGAAAACTCTCAGAAACTCAAAATCATGGCTCCGTTCCAACTGGAAGGCAAGGCAAAGGTGAAGAGCATAGTGCCTGCAGGAAAGTACAAGGTGCGTGACATCATTGCAGTGCTTGAGAAGGAGGACGGCACAGAAATCAAGGTTGATATGATTCAGCGTTGGCCTGTGAAGTTCGCCATGACTAATTATAAGGAGAAGCCACGCCCATTCAAACTGCTTGAAACAGGCGTGCGTACGATAGACACGTTCAACCCGATTGTAGAGGGAGGAACAGGATTTATCCCCGGTCCATTCGGTACGGGTAAGACTGTGCTTCAGCACGCTATCTCCAAGCAAGCGGAGGCAGACATTGTGATTATCGCTGCGTGTGGTGAGCGTGCAAACGAGGTTGTGGAAATCTTCACAGAGTTCCCCGAGTTGGATGACCCACATACTGGTCGCAAACTTATGGAGCGTACCATCATCATTGCTAACACATCAAACATGCCAGTCGCTGCTCGTGAGGCATCTGTATATACGGCAATGACGATGGCAGAATACTACCGCTCAATGGGCTTGCGTGTGCTGCTCATGGCGGACTCAACTTCTCGTTGGGCTCAGGCTTTGCGTGAGATGTCAAACCGTATGGAGGAACTTCCCGGTCCCGATGCCTTCCCAATGGACTTGGGCGCTCTCATCAGTAACTTCTACGGTCGTGCAGGATATGTGTATCTGAACAACGGCGAGGTTGGCTCTATCACATTCATCGGAACGGTTTCTCCTGCTGGTGGTAACTTGAAAGAGCCTGTGACTGAGAACACGAAGAAGGTTGCACGTTGTTTCTACGGATTGGAACAGGAGCGTGCTGACAAGAAGCGTTATCCTGCGGTCAATCCTATTGATTCATATTCAAAGTATCTCGAATATCCTGAATTTGCTGAATATATTGCAAAGAGAATTAACGACAAGTGGATTCCAAAGGTGCTTGCCCTTAAAACGAGAATGCAGCGTGGCAAGGAGATTGCCGAGCAAATAAACATCCTCGGTGATGACGGTGTGCCAGTTGATTACCACGAGGTGTTCTGGAAGTCAGAGGTTATCGACTTCGTAATCTTGCAGCAAGACGCATTCGACGATGTGGATGCTGTGTCTTCATTGGAAAGACAAGAGGCAATACTCAACCTCGTCACAGAGATTTGCGAGACAGATTTTGAGTTCAAGGATTTCCTTGAATGTACCGACTTTTTCCGCAAACTCATCAACCTTTGCAAGCAGATGAATTACGCTGAATATCAGAGCGAACAATACAATAATTTCGTTTCACAAATCAAGGCAATGCTTGCCGCATAATGACTTATGGCTACAGCTTTTCAGAAAGTATATACAAAGATTGGTCAGATAACAAAGGCCACAGTCTCCCTCAAAGCGAAGGGAGTAGGATATGACGAGCTCGCTACCATCAACGGCAAGTTGGCTCAGGTTGTAAAAATCGCAGGTGACGATGTCACTTTGCAGGTGTTTGAAGGTACTGGCGGCATCCCGACGAATGCCGAAGTGGTGTTCCTCGGCAAAGCGCCGTCGCTCAAAGTGGGCGACCAGTTGGCAGGTCGTTTCTTCAATGCTTACGGCAACCCTATTGATGGAGGGCCAGAGATTGAAGGAAAGGAAGTGGAGATTGGCGGCCCATCGGTGAACCCAGTGCGTCGTAAGCAGCCATCGGAATTGATAGCGACTGGTATCGCAGGTATCGACCTCAACAATACGTTGGTGTCTGGGCAGAAGATACCATTTTTCGCTGACCCCGACCAGCCGTTCAATGAGGTTATGGCAATGGTTGCCCTCCGCGCAAAGGTGGACAAGATTATCCTCGGCGGTATGGGTATGACTAACGACGACTACTATTTCTTCAGAAACACATTCTCCAATGCTGGTGCACTCGACCGTATCATCGCATTCATGAACACGACCGAAGACCCAGCGGTAGAGCGTTTGCTCGTGCCTGATATGGCTCTTACAGCGGCTGAGTATTTCGCTGTCGAGAAGCATGAAACGGTGCTTGTGCTTTTGACGGACATGACCTCTTACGCAGACTCACTCTCTATCGTGAGCAACCGTATGGACCAAATCCCTTCAAAAGACTCTATGCCGGGTTCGCTTTATTCAGACCTTGCAAAGATATACGAGAAGGCGGTGCAGTTCCCAGAGAGTGCAGGTGGTGGCTCTATTACTATCATTGCTGTGACAACGCTGTCGGGTGGAGACATTACTCATGCTGTGCCTGATAACACTGGTTATATCACAGAGGGTCAGTTGTATCTCCGTCGTGACTCCGACATCGGTAAAGTCATCGTTGACCCATTCCGTTCACTCTCACGTTTGAAGCAACTCGTCAGCGGAAAGAAGACACGCAAAGACCATTCGCAGGTGATGAACGCCGCTATCCGTCTCTATTCGGATGCTGCAAATGCCAAGACGAAGTTGGAAAACGGTTTCGATTTGACTGACTACGACAACCGCTGTCTCGACTTTGCGAAAGAGTATGCTAACAAACTGCTCGCTATTGACGTAAACCTCGATACGACTGAAATGCTGGATGTTACATGGTCACTCTTCAAGAAATACTTCAAACTTGAAGAGGTGAACATCAAGAAGGAATTTACAGATATTTACTGGATTTAGTCAATGGCTATAAAGTTTCAATATAACAAGACATCGCTTCAGCAGATAGAGAAAGACCTGAAAATGCGACAGCGTACCTTGCCTATCATCAAGAGCAAGGAAACGGCGTTGCGTTTGGAGGTGAAGAAATGCAAGGAAGAGGCGGACATCTTGGAGGAGAAACTGCAACAACAGATAGGTGGATATGAGGCGATGTATGCCCTTTGGGGAGAGTTTGACACATCGCTCGTCAGTCTGAAAGATGTGCAACTTGATGTGAAGAAGATTGCAGGTGTTCGTGTGCCTATTCTTCGCAATATAGAGTTGGAAGTCAAGCCTTTCGGATTGTTTTCCGCTCCGAAGTGGTACTTTGACGGCATCAATCTGTTGCAGGGACTCGCTAAGACTGCTGTGGAACGTGAGTTCGTTCTTGCAAAACTTGCTCTGCTTGACCACGCACGGAAAAAGACCACTCAGAAAGTGAACCTTTTTGAGAAGGTGCAGATACCGGGTTTCCAAGAGGCCGTGCGTAAGATAAAGCGATTTATGGAGGACGAGGAGAACCTCTCCAAGTCTTCGCAAAAGATTCTCAAGTCTCTGCAAGAGGCACAGGCAAGAAAGGAGGCGGATGCTGTATGATACAGAAAATGAAGAAACTAACATTCCTTGTATATCATAAGGAATATGACCAGTTCCTCACTGAACTTCAGAAACTTGGTGTGGTTCACATACAGCCGTCTGACGACCAAACAGAAGCGATGCCAAGCGAAGTGAGTGACCTCCAAAGTCAACTTCAGCATGTAACAGAGGTGAAGCAGTCTTTCACAGAGTTGCTGATGCGTGAGCCTGATACTATTCAACTCGGCAATGAGTTAGGGGCAGAGCAGTATGTGAAGAAAGAGGACGAACTGAAAGATGCGATTGCCAATGTAGAAAAGGAAGTTGCACGCTATACAAAAGATGTAGAGGCATTGCAGCCGTGGGGGCATTATGACAAGTCGCAACTTGACCGTCTCTCCAATAATGGTGTGCAGATGTATCACCACATTGTTTCGGCAGGTGCATTCAAGAAATTCTATGCAGACTTTGAGCCAAATGTCGTGAGCCGTGACAAGAAGTCCGTTTACTTCGTCACATTCTCACAAGATGGCGAGGACGGAATAGCACCAGCGGATATTCCTACGGTAACATTGCCCGAAGAATCTCTTGCAGAAGCACAGCAACTGCTTGCTAATCACACAGCAGAATTAGAACGCCTCAAGGCAGAAAGGCTTGTGAATGCTGAGCATGTAGGTGATGTTCTTGCGTTGGAAAACTCTCTTAGGAACAAACTGGAATATGCCACGGCACAATATGCTAATGCCTCTGCCGCCGATGGCAAGGTGCAGGTGGTGGAAGGATGGTTCCCCGTGGAGAAAGAAAGTGAAGTGGCAGGCTTCTTGAAGAAAGCCGACACTTACTACGACATTCGCACACCCGAAGCGACCGACAATGTTCCTATTCAGTTCAAGAACAATTCATACGCTAAGATGTTCGAGCGTTTGACAAAGATGTATGGTTTCCCATCTTACGATGAGTTCGACCCAACACCAATTTTAGCACCATTCTTCACGCTCTTCTTCGCTATCTGTATGGGCGATGCTGGATATGGTTTGCTGATTACTCTTTACGGTCTGCTTGATATGGCAGGGAAGACAAAGAAAGTGCCTATCTTGGGAGAAATGCTCAGTGGTTGCGGTTCGATGATTACTGCACTTGGAGTGGCTACCATCGTGGTAGGCTTCTTCTTTGGTACGTTCTTCGGTGTCAACATTGTAGAGGCTGGATGGATTCCAGAAACAACTGCTATAGGAAAAGTTATTGCATGGTTGCAGGGCGATGTTCCCGGCACATCATACTCAGTTCAGATGGTAGGTGCAATGTGCATCGGAGTGTTCCACATCTGCCTTGCATTGGTGGTAAAAGCAGTCCTTTTTACAAAGAAAGAGGGCTTCAAGTCACAGATTGCCACATGGGGATGGGTGCTGTTAATCATTGGTGGTGTCATCAGTGGTGTGCTTGCCCTTGCAGGAGCATTGAACGAGCAGCAGTTCACTGTTGCAATCATTGCCATAGGTGCTGTTGCTGCCATTGCAATTTATATCCTTAATAATGTAGGACGACTGAAAAACAGTCCTATAAAGGGTATAATAATCAACCCATTGGCAGGACTTTATGATACCTATAATATGGCATCAGGATTGATGGGCGACATTCTTTCCTACATCCGAATTTATGCCCTCTGCCTTGCAGGTGGTATGCTTGGAAGTGCCTTCAATATGATTGGCGATATGGTGTGGAATCCTACTTACGGATGGTTCTTCGCCATCATCATCTATGTCATCGGGCATTTGTTCAATCTTCTTATGTCTGCCATTTCCGCATTCGTGCATCCTCTGCGACTTAACTTCGTGGAGTATTTCAAGAATGCAGGTTATGAAGGCAAGGGCGTTGGCTATAAGCCATTTGAGATTAAAAAATAAATAAACTAATAATAACATTAAACAATTATGGATTTAATTCTTGGTTATCTCGGTCTCGGCCTTATGTTAGGCCTCGCCGGAATTGGTAGTTGCTACGGAACAACTATCGCAGGTTCAGCAGCAGAAGGTGCTTTGAAAAAAGACCCAAACAAATCTTCTTCTTACATGGTGCTTGCTGCCCTTCCTGCCACTCAGGGACTCTACGGCTTTGTGGCATTCCTTATGACAATGGGTAAGATGAGCGACCCTGCTAACGGCCCTCTCCTTTTCGGTATCGGTCTTGGAGTAGGCATCACTTGCCTCTTCTCTTCTATCCGTCAAGGTAAGGTTTGTGCAGACGGTATCATGGGACTTGCACAAGGTCACGATGTGCAGACAAACACCATGATTTACGCGGCGCTTCCAGAGTTCTACGCTATCCTCGCACTCGTTGCAGCACTTATGGTATAAAGTAATAGAAATAGCAAACATTCAGAAACAAGCAATGGCGGCACATCTTTGTGTCGCCATTGTTTATTTTTAGTCGGTTCTACCAAAAGGTACTTATGGACATTTGTCCGAAATGCCCTTTTCCTGTCAAAAAAGACGACGGCTGACCGCTGAAACGCCCAGCCGTTCACGATTACAATAGTCAGCCGTGACAAATTATA